>JAZDOO010000174.1:0-8275 GCA_043798555.1 Pseudomonadota bacterium
AGCGGTTCTAAGGCGATTAGGGCAATCGGAGAACCCTGCGGTGGTATTTCAAAACCTGAGCGGATATTCCATTCCAGTGGTAGGAAACCTTTTCGGTTCCCGAACTCGAATCGCCCTGGCTTTGGAAACAACCAAAGATAAATTAAAAGAAAAATATCTGGAAGCCAAAAATAACCCCATCCCTCCTGTCTTCGTCAAGGATGGACCCGCAAAAGGAGTCATTATCGCGGATAACATCGACATTCCCGGATTGATTCCAGTATTAACCCATCACCGCAAAGACAAGAATCCCTACTTTACCCAGGCGATATGCTTCATGAAAAACCCTCAAACCAAGACCCCCACTATGGGGATCCACCGCATGGAGGTAAAAGGAGGGAACAGATTGGGGATTTACCTGGGAAGCCGGACTTCTACGGAGTATTTAAGAATAGCCGAGGAAAAGAACGAACCCTTAGAGGTTGCCATCGTCCTGGGCGTGGACCCGGGAATTTTGTTGGCTTCTGTAGCCTGGTTTCCCTACGGGGATAAAATAAGTTTGGCCGGGGGCTTGCGGGGAGAACCGGTAGAATTGATCAAGGCTGAAACTGTGGACATTGAAGTTCCTGCTCACGCAGCCTTCGTTCTCGAAGGCAAAATTTTACCCCATGTCCGGGAGCAAGAGGGTCCGTTTGGAGAAAGTACCGGCAATTATGCTACCTTTAATAATCCAGTAATTGAAATCACCACGATTACCCATCAAAAAACCCCGGTTTATCCGGCAACTGTTCCCTGGTCTATGGAAGATGAACTCCAATTCGCACTGGCCTGGGGAACAGAGACGTTAAAAACCCTCAGACAATCTTATCCCTCAGTCCTCGACTTAAACCTTCTGTCCATGACTAATGCAGTCATTTCCATGAAAAAAAAGGATGCTGCACAGGTAAGAGAGGTTCTATATTTAACCTTGATAAGCAACCAGTTCATCAAAAAGGCGGTTGTAGTAGATGAAGATATCGATATTTACAATCATCGAGAGGTGGAATGGAGCCTTGCTACCCGGTTTCAGCCCGACCGGGACTTAATCGTCATTTCTGGGATTCATGGGCTTCCCATTGACCCTTCCGTGCTTCCAGGCAACATAACTGCCAAAATAGGTATCGATGCCACCAAGCCCGAAGAAGGAAGTCACTCTTTTGAGAAGATAGATATTCCTGAGGAGATTATGGCTAAGGCCGAAACCATGCTTGCCAGATATATTAAATATTGAAAATCCTTACCACCGTGAGACACTTCAAAAACTCAAGGGGGCGTGAATGAATGTCCCAACCTACACTTGAACCGATAGTGGCCAGATAGTTTCATGGATAACAGTTCTGTCTAAATTGATAAATATCAACCGAGAAAAATACTGCCCGAGTTTTGGAAAGCCTGTCAGCATAAAAATGATCCCGCCCCATGGGGGATCGTTATACCTACCTTCCTCACACTGCTACTATTTTGCTATCTAAATCCAAGATTCTTATACTGTTTGAACAGCAGATATACACCCCAAACAAAGGTAGTGACCATGAGCAAAATTCCTATGACGTAAGCCATGTGGGCCAAGGTGTGATCGTATTGGAGCCATCTTAGTTTGCGAAGGATAAATTCCCAGTCATGGTAGTCAGCCACCTCCTGTCCCGTAACCCCTCCTAAAAGAATCAATTTTAATGCTCGTGCGTCATTAATATAGGGAGCAAGGTCCATAAAACTTTCCCCCAGCCACCAAAGGGATATGGAGGCTCCAAAAGTATCCCTGGTCTTTAAAAGTAAGCCCAAAAAGCAGATTAAAGGCATTAACAACTGCCCCAAGCTCCCTCCCAGCATCATTACAAATTGCCCGAAAGGGCGGAAAAGGATATGCCCGGCTTCGTGAAACGGAAGATTAACCAGGTGCATAAACGATTGGCCGACGTAATTGCTCTCCATGGGAGTAAGGATAAATTTCCAGCCCCAGATGAAGATTAACAAAAAAGTAAGTACCCTGCCTCCAAAATAAAAAGGGTTAACCGGGGAATTAACGGGAAGGAATATATCTTTAGCGAAACTTGCAATTGTAGCTTCCTGCTCTATTTCTTCGTTGAAACCAACATTAAACGGTGTTTCATCTATGCCCTCAGAGGGGGTTATTTGACGGGCAAAATATTTCTCAAAAATAATCCCACACCGTGGACATTCCACATTCCCGTTAGCTTGCTCAAATTTACACTTTGGGCATATCATAAATTGCCCCTATAACATTAATGTACTTATGGGTTACTCCCAATAAGAATGTTTTCATTATTATACCAGAATGATAAACATGAAAAAACTTAAAAGATAGTCCAATATGAGGCAACCCAGACGGAAGGATGGTTTTTAATTTGACAGACAAAGCACGGGCATATAATATTACCAATAGTCAAGTTTGCACTTTTTGTTATCTTTCCTTATATGGTTACCCTGAAAATTCTAAAACATTTCCATAGTAATTAAAAAAGAGAACGACTATAGTAAAGACAAAAGCCAAGGAAAGTGACCTGAATTAATTTTAATAAATTGAGCGGTTTTCATCTTGAAATGTAGCCGCAACCTTCAGGTTGCGTGTTTTTTGGTTTTTTTCATTTCCACCCAACGGTTGACTCTTTTACTCAGGCTAAAGCCTGCGGCTACAGGTCATTCTTAAAAGAATCGCTCAACTTAGGTATAAATAAAATTCAACCGGTCAAGTCTTTTCACAAAAATTAATTCCTGCTTGAAATTAACATAACGTTTTGAGTATAATCTAACCTTAATCAATAGGTGTTATCATCTAATGTTAATATTGATTTGAGGTGCAATGATGGAAGAAAAAGATTTAGAAAAGTTTACCGCAACAAAATTACGGGAAATTGCGAAACAGTATGAAGGAATCACCGGCATTCATGCCATGAAGAAGGAGGACCTCATCCGGGAAATCCGCAAGGCCCGTGGGGAACCTGAGCGATTAGTTACCGGAGACACCCAGGACCTCGGAAAAATTAAAAAGCATCTTCGGGGATTAAAAGGAGAGCGGCAGGCTGCTCAAGAAAAAAATGATAAAAAGGCCGTTACCACATTAAGAAAAAAGATTAAAAAGTATCGCCGCTTAACCAGAAAGCTTGCAAAAACTAAAGCGTAAGTTTATTGTCAAGAGAGCGTTTTTTAAAAAGGAATTCTTGCGTCTATTTTTAAATTTGATTGGAGAAGATAGGTAGGGAGTTATGGAAGACAAACTTCGTCTTGAGCTTCATCAGGCGATGAAAAACAAAGATTCGCTTCGCGTCAGTACTCTTCGCATGATGATGGCGGAACTAACCAACAAGAAGAAAGAAACCGGAAAACCGATCAGTGAAGAGGACACCTATAAAGTTTTCTACAGTATGCTTCGGAAAAGGGAAGACGCAATTAGTGAATACCAAAAGGCAAAAAGGGAGGATTTAGCTCAGAAAGAAAAGGCAGAAAGGGAAATCATCAGTGAATTTCTTCCCAAACAGCTTAACGAAGAAGAAATCCGAAAGGAAACGAAGCTGGTTATTGCGGAAGTAGGAGCTGAAGATATAAAGTCCATGGGGAAGGTCATGGGAATCCTCACCAAAAAATTGGCGGGGAGGGCTCAGGGTGGCGTTATCAGTAAAATTGTAAAGGAAGAACTCTCGAAATAACCAGAGGGGTCTATGATGGGCCTCGAACCTTAAGAAAAGGGGGATGGATGATGATCCCGAATATCCTTGATTTTATTATGCTTACATTCATTGCGGCCTGTTATTTCCTCAGTTCTTTACGGGGGGGGGTTAAACAACTCTATTCTTTTATAGTTATCTTTGCTTCCTTTTTTATCGCAGGCAGATTTTACCCCGGTATTGCCGCTGTGTTCCCGGAGAAAGTATTTCCGGAAAGTTTTTCCGGAGCTTCAGCATTCGTGGTGCTCTTTATTGCAGCTTTTGGGTCTATATCGCTGGTAGGAAAGTTATTAGACGACCTTTTTAAGCGATTACATTTTGGGGGAATAGATCGTACCGTAAGCATACTCTTAGGAGTACTGAAGGGATTTGCTTTAGCGTGCATAACCATGGTTATTATTATAGTCACTTATCCTGCCGATAACCCCACTGTAGCTGATTCGGTAGGGGCACGTTATATCATGCCCGCCGCGAGAAGCATTATTAAACTTCTTCCAGAAGAAGAACAAAAGAAATTTCACATCAAGGAAAGGGAATTAAAAGAGATTTGGGAAACTACTGCAGAAGAGGAATAAGAACAAGGAACTTCTAAAGGAAAAAAGGGCATTCATGATTCCCATTGACCAGATTAAATATGATAATAAGGGCTTGGTTCCAGTTATAATCCAGGATTATGTAAATAATGAAATTCTCATGGTAGCATATATGAACAAGGAAGCTCTTAAAAGGACATTAGACTCAGGCAAGACGCATTTTTGGAGCAGATCACGGCAGCAATATTGGCAAAAAGGTGAACATTCTGGTCATGTGCAATTGGTACGGAAGATTCTTATTGATTGTGATAACGATGCCCTGGTAATAAAAGTAGACCAGAAGATAGCAGCTTGTCATACTGGTTACCGAAGCTGCTTTTACAGAAAATTAGACGGGGGAGAATTCAAAGTCTTTCAAACAAAAATATTCGAAGAAAAAGAGGTGTATGGAGATACTACCTAAATACAGTGAAGACCTTATCTCCCTGGCGGGCATAGATTTTGGCTTTGGCTTTCAGTTGAGCAAGGGTAACTGCCCCTTGAATGAATTCTTTACCAGTAGTTTTATTAATACAGACAAAGATGCCCTCGCTCATTTTGGTTGCTCCGGATACTTTTGGAGACGGTTTTAACATCCAGTTGGGACAAATTGCGATTCCCTCTATCTCCGTATCATTGAGAATAGTTTCAAAGCTTAAGAGTATCTTTGCGATTGGATCAATGTATTGCTTACAAATATCTTCCATCCTTTTCTCAAAGGTCATCGTTTCTTTTTCATATTCTTCGCTCACTTCCATGATGACCGATAAATAACGGTCATCTTCTCTTCCGCTCCCCGGTGACTTTAAAAACCCCACCGCCCGGATTTCCATTTCCGTAAAGGGAAATGCTTTAGTTACTCTTTTTATTACTTGGACCAACTCGTTTTTATATTTCTGGGCCAACCTCTTTCCTTTTTCAGAGGAATAGCTGGATAAAGGTACAAGGCCAGGATAACCCCCCATTTCTTTGTCATGGTAATCGAGGCTTATGGGAGGGGGGGAGGTGTTTTCATTAGGAGGATGTAAAAGCGATTTTTCTTCGCCTAAACCGCCTCCTTCACTAACGAAAAAAATGAGGGAAGTGCAGGAAAGGATGCTAAGAACACATTGTATTTTTTTCATCGTACCCTCCTCCAGGTTATTTTAATAAAGCATTAACAACAATTTTCAGGTCTTGAACTCTCCAAGCTCCATGGCATCAGTTGTTGTCCGTTGGATAGAATCAGGATCAACCCCGCCAGATTTTTTCTCGTACCTGAGGGGAATTGAAAATCTCTTTGGATCCGTTACATTCAACCAGAGGGTTTTCAGTTTTTCCTGCAATGCTTCGAGGGTTGGGCGATTCTTAGGTTCGAGGGATACCATCTGGTCAATGATGCCTGATAGCTCAACTAAGCCTGGTTCAGCTTTCAGGTTTTGGTTAGCTTGCAGAATCGGAGTTCGTTCCCCCCGAAAGACAATCCGCAGTTTTTCTTTAACATTCTTGGTTCCTTCCAAGGAAATAGGAACTCGGCCGGTCAAAAGTGCATACATAATTGCTCCGAGGGAATAGACGTCTGATTCATATCCCTCTTGTCCCATTAGTTGCTCAGGAGCCATGTAGTTTAAGGTGCCAACGGTTTTATTCTCAAACACATCGGTGGCATATTCGGGATTAAGAGAGATGGCAACGCCAAAATCAATAATTTTCATTGTATTCAGCACCCCAGTTTGATCAGTAAGGAAAAGGATATTTGCCGGTTTTAAATCTCGATGAATGACCATTTTTTCTTTGAGGTAGAGCAGCGCATCAATCAGCTGCATAAACAACCGCCGAATTATTTCCAGGGTTAATCCTTCCCATATTTCCGCATGATGGTCAGCGCTCAGCGTTCGATTTTTATCAATGAGATTTTCAAGATTGTCAGCCGGATAGTAACCTAATGCTAACATTACATTGCCATTGTCCTTTACCAGGCCATAGCACTCAACAATATTGTTATGAAAAAAGGAGTCCTTTTGCAGAAGGTCTCCGTGAATCCGACTTTCGTGTTTTAAAAATTTAAGGAGCCGAGAGAAGTCCCTGGCACCCGGATCGGAGGCAGGTTTTTTAAATGCTACAATATTCCCTTTATATATGCCAATGCTTACCCGTCCCATCGCTCCTGATTGAATATCTCCCAGAACAACTAACTCTTTGTTGCGGAATTGGTGAGGATCCAGCAATGAATTCAAAAGGAGCTGGAGTAGTGCTAACATTTCCTCTTTCCCTTTGGAGCTATATCCGGTGATTTCTTCTTGAGCTTTTTCTTGAACATCCTGAGCGTTAAAATAAGAGGGGAAGATAAACGTTTTTGAGAAATCGGCTCCAAACGAAATCGTTTGCCGGCCTCGATAATCGTAATGTGCCCGGCTGAAAATGAAGTTCAGAAACTGCTCAACGACCACACAATTGGGGTTCTTTTTGTATTTTTGGTATAACATGGCAATACGCCGATAAATGCGTTTTCCCTTCTCTACTTTTTCTATTTTCCGCGCAAAGGCAAGGGCTTTGTTGTAGTTGGTGATTTTACAGAAGTCACCACGGATGGGAATTATATTTTTGAGGTTTAGAAGGGAAAGACGAAAGATATGGTGAGAGATTTCTTTGATGGTTTTGATTCGAGAGGCCGTTTTTTCTAATTTTGATAACAGATAATCATTGAGGAGATGCTCAATGTATCTTCTATCAATGGAAGCCTGGTGGCCGGAAGCAATTTTTTCTACGGTAAATCCAAAGTCAAATAGTAGCTCGGCAATTCTAATAATATCTTTTTTTACTTCGCGACGAGTGTGAAAGTGATAAAATCGAAGAAACCGGGGGTGACTATTCAAATTGTGACTAAGATTAATGATTACGTTCTTGAAGCCAGTAAGCTGAACTGCATTTGGCTTATGATACGTTCCTTCTCCTGTCGTTCCCCCAGACTTATTAAACTTGATCCTCCAGGGAATCACATCAACTTCCTTACCCCCCCCAAATTTCTTTTGATATTTTTTATTCAACTGCCTTAAATTCCGGTGGCATTCTTCAAGAGTCCCTCCTCGTTCCTTGATTCCTTTAGCATCCACCATGCCTTGGAGGGCATAGAGAAAATAAGGCATTTCCTTTTCTATTACTTCCAGTTCTTTAACTGCCGCAATTACTTCGTCTCGAAACCTTGTCTGACAGGAAAATAAAGCAATCTTTTCTAAAGATTCGATATAGGTGAGCTGATGGTTTTCAATCTGGCGACGAATATCGTTAAGAAAAAGGGAGAGAGGATTGACATACTTTCTTACGACCTGGTCTAAAGAACTGAAGGGGTTGATTATCTTAGTCCCTACCCCCTGCATAGCTTGAAAATGGACTTGGTACTCAGAGATAATCTCAAGAAGATGCTCTCTAATTTCCTGGTCGCTTTCTAACCGTAGAAAGGTCGTTTTGGTGTCCACTTCTTTAATTATCTTAAGGGGTTTTTCCTTTTCGGGTTTGATCATTCAATTCAGAGAGGAGCTTTTTGGCTTCAGGATGTTTCAATTCATCAGCTTTACGAGCATGTTTCCAGGCAAGCTCATACTTTTTTAGCCGGCAGTAAAGATAACCAAGGCTATAATGAGCAATCGCATTTTCCGGCTCAATTTCTAAAACCCTTTCCATTTCGTTGACTGCTTGATCATATTTTTTACTCCTATCATAGAGAATTGCCAAATTTATATGGGCGGAGACATATTCTTTGTTTAACGAAACAGCTTTTTCATACGCATTGATAGCCTCCTCAGTTCTCCCCAACTTTTCGCAGGCAACACCCAGGTTGTAATAAGCGGATGCGTACGTTGGATCTAAGTCTATCGCCCTCCTAAGTTCTCTCATCGCCAACTCCCATTTCCCCTCTTTACCATAAGCGATTCCCTGATTAGTGATCGTAAGTGCATCTTGAGCGAAAGCCTGGGCGATAAATAAAACCACCAATACTAACAATAAGAAATTTAAAATGGTTCG
>JAZDOO010000194.1:0-5635 GCA_043798555.1 Pseudomonadota bacterium
CGATTTTCCACCAGGGATCTTCTTTAAGGGCATGTCGACATTTGCAGTGCTCATGAGCTGCTACCCTCTTGTGGGGACTGTGATATTCTGCCAATATCACAAAACTGCCAAAATGTCAGATACATTGAGAATATTCCAATAGTGGCGAAATTCGTTCTGCGCCAACTACATGCATTATCTTCAATTTTCATTAGCTTGTAAAACTGAAAATTCCTCAATCCTCAATTCCCGAAAAGTGAAGATAACATATTGAAATTGTTATTTCAAACTGGTCTAAAAACCGGTTGGAACCAAGGAATTATCGCTTTTTTTATTTCACTCCTTTGTAGGTCAGCAGATTATATTAATCGGCCCTTCGATATTTCCGAGTTTAACGCCGGTATTTTAGCCACGGTCTGGCAATGGATTTCCTTGGTTACTTGCTGGTAGTGGCGGATCAGGGTTCATTATGATTTTCTTGCAATTAACAGGGTCCTTCCAACTGTTCCTAAAATACGTTTGTCCTGCATTCTCTGTACCTGGTTTCCGCTAAGACGTTCGGAGGACACCCCGGTTGAACACCCTGGAAGGGAACCCGGTTCAACTGGGCAGGGGGGGCACTCTATTCGATGGGTTACTTTCCATCCTGTTTTGGATAAAAGCCTGTGGTAGTCGAATATTGTGATGGACTTACGAAGGGAATGGGGGACGTTGCCACTATTCCACTATTCTAAGAATGAATCCCACATGAATTGCCTGTGTTAATGGACGCTGATAACAAAAGTAACCGATTGCTTTTATCTGGGGTGGGTAGGGGGACGCCCAGTTCTCTGCAGCCTCTTGCGAACGGGGTAAACCGCTAAGACGCGTGAGGGCAAGGGGACGCCCATGCATTCATGCGTTTCTCTCATTTTTTCCGATTACTCAATAATGGGGGACGCTGGTAAAAAAGTAAATAACTTCGGTTTTTGGCACTGATTTCACGGATGGCGCGGTTTTTATTCTTGTTGTTGCACTAAAATTCAGGTACCTGAATTGTTAGTGCACTCAATCCTTCGGAGGGGTGTAGACTTTGCGTTTTATTTCGACCCGTTCGCCGTGGCCTGGGGGACGGTCATAAGAAAATAAATAACTCTGGGGCCTGGGGGACATCCGAATGTTCCTAACTCCGTTGTGTTCTTTGGTTCAGTGTTCATAGGTTAGTCTCTCGGATTTCGGCCATCTTTTCTTGCCTTGTAACCTCTCCGAAATATTTTCGAGGGTTGCCACACATCGTGCAGGAACAGACCGTGTTGTTTTTTCCTAGATAGCCCGGGCTTTTGACGAACCATCTACCTTCCCTTACTCTCTTCAGTCTTTTGCTGATGATTCTCTCTCGATGGTGTCTGCGAATTGCCTTTATATATTGCCAGTGGTCCGGACTACTGGAGTAAAAATCTGTTTCTTGTTCGCTAAGAACTCCTCTAATCTCTCCAGGAAGTTTCCATTCGGTGTTTAACTTCATTTCAGCAGATTTTCGATCTCTTCATCCGTGAATTTCAACTGGCGGAGAACTCTCTTGCAGTAAACCGGATCTAAGGTAGAAATAATAGGGGACGTAGCTTGTTTCACTAGTTTACGCTTATTCGAGATGCTTAAAAGCCTATCCTTTTTGTCTCTTTTGTTTGCGATTCCTCAACAAGTTTGGATAGGGCTTGAATAATGGTTTTTAGCACTTCATCGTGTTCGCTTATCTTACCATCCAGTTGGGAGAGCTTTTCAACGATTTGCCCATAAGTAAGAGCAAATTGGCGCATGGCAACGAAAGCCCGCATAATAGCTACGGTAACCTGCGAAGCTACTGGACTTTTCAAAATCGTTGCCAGCATATACACACCCTGTTCTGTGAAAGCCTTTGGTGGATATTTTCTGTGTTGCCCCCTACCTTTCTTTAAGGTCGAAAATGTCGACCTTAAAAAATCCTGCTCATTTACATCCAGCTCAAAATAGAAATCCTCTGGAAATTTATCCGCATTATTCCTAACCGCCTCGTTGACACGCTTTGTCTCAACCCCATAAAGTTCGGCGATGTCACTGTCCAACATTACTTTTTGATTGCGAATTGAATAAATTTTCGTTTGAACCAGTTCGACTATCTGATCTTCTGCCATGTTGTTACCTGTAAGGCCGCAATAAAAATCCGAACAAAATCATGAAAACTGGGTAACACTTTCTGCTGTGGTTTTGGTGCTCATGAACTGCTCTACGAGTTCCCAAATCCTGGTTTTTTGATCATGACTCAGATCTTTACAATTCCCCAAGGCGTCTGAGAACCGTTTCTTCAGAGCGCCTGGGGAATGATAAGATGCCATCAGTTCGAAAGTCCATTGACGGGCTTTTCTGATGGCCAGTTCTTTGACAAACTGAAAAGATGCCTTTACGGCCTGGACCAGCATGCTGAGGATGTTTTCCACAGAAGGGCTCTGCGGATCTTCTTGCTGTTGTCGCTGCAAGTTCAACATGACCTCCTCGTTGTGCCTCTGGTAGCAGTATCGCCTGTAAGCTTCATCATCCCTTTCCTGCTGAATGCGTTTGAGGATTCCGAAAAAGTAAGGAAGTTTCTTCCTCTCAATCTTTCTGTTGACCGCCTTGATGAAGGCCTCCTCAGCGGCGGTGATAGCTTCTTTTTCAAAGGCTGCGATGGATCTCTCAGCCCGTTTGAGCACTTCAGGCTCTACCTTAATTTCATGGTAGCGGATAAGTCCATAAAGCCGATCCACCTTTACTTGCTCATCTTGTGGTCTTGCCTTGGCTGCCATGTGATCTCTGAGGCGTTGTCGTTCCACATCCCGCTGTGACTCGGAAGTGGGGACGGTCATACCTTGGTAAGGGGTTAGAATCTTTCTCTTTACAGGAATACGGTTTCGCATGGTGATATACAGGGAGATCAGCTTTTCCAAAACGCTCCTGGCAAGGGCCTTTGGTGATGACAGATTGAGATGAATCGTTCCCAACACCTGCTTCATCTGGCTGAAGGCCCCCTCATCCGTTCCATTGCCCTTGGGGTTTGCGGGACCTACGGGGATCAAATCGATCTCATGGTTTTTCAGGTAGTTCCTGGTTCTTTCGCTGAGATTGGAACTCCCTGAATCACAAAGTACCCCCAGAGGGCTGCCCCAGTCTTTGCAGTGGGCTTCCAACACCTTGATGACCTCATTTGAGGTCTCTGAATCACCCACACTGAAAGCCGTATGATGGAACGTGCTCACGTCAACACTCAGCTCTACGTTGAACTCATAGGGTTCACCATCAAGAAAGACGATCATCTCACTGCCGTCCAGACTGATAAGACCGTTGGCAATCTCCTTTCGAAGACTCTGATAGAACCGTGGCCGTCTCCTTCTCGTGCTCGCTTGAAACAGATCATTGGCAATAAGAACCTCCTTAACCTTCTTACGACTCAGAACAATGCCGTGTTCCTCACTCAGATGCCTGGTAAAGCCTTGAAGCCTGATTCGGTTTCCTTCGGCTTTTACATCTTTGGCCGCCTTGACAATCGCTTTGACCATCTCCACCGTGATTTTGGACGATTTTCCCCTCTTATCCGGAACATGATAAGGCTTCATCTGTTCATCAAAGCCTTGGTTCCATTGGCTCAGGACACTGAGAGACAGGTTCAGAACCCACGCCACCTCACGCAGCGGGGGCCCTCTGTCCCTGAAAAACGTTACCGCATCTTCTTTTTGGGCCTCGCTATGGTGTTTTTTTTAGTGGCCAAAAGCTCGTCTACCCCATGGATTTTCCATGCAAGCTTCCGGCCCTCGTTTTCAAAATCCACCCGGTCATACCGCTTTTTCAGGTCCTCGTGTTCCGCTTTGAGCCGGTCCAGTTCATCGTTCAGACCAGCATCTTCATCATTGATTTCCAGTTTCCTGGCCCACTGATATCCTGTCTTGCGGGAGATCCCGGCAGCCTCACAGATGCTCTTTATGTCCGCATCCTTATCCAGGCCTTTGGCCCTTGAAAGCTGTCGGGCCTTAATGAGAAAAGCCACTTCCTGTGGATCTAAATGTTCTGCCATGAACACCCCCTATCTCAGTTTCAAGGGCTGGCCCAGAAGATAAAGCGTCACGCCTCCCGGACCTACCGCCAGGTTGATGATGCTGCGTTCAATATCGCAGGCAGTATACCCATGAAATCTTCCCGGGTCGACCCCTTTCTCCAACTCGGCAAGCACCTGATCCGTCAACCCGTGGAACCGATCTGAGGGTACCAGAAGACCCCCCAACCCCTGGTGAGTCCGCTCATAGTTATAATGAAACACCCATCGGGAAATCGCTTCAGCAGCTTCTTCAATCCCGGAGAAATGCTCCTGGTTAATCAGCTCCCGCTTCAGATGACCGTTTAATGCCTCGATCTTTCCAAGGGTTTGAGGATGGTGGGCACTGGCATGAATGTGATCGATCTTCTCTACTTCCAGATACCGTTCAAACCGGTTCGCGCCTTTCCATGAGTAAAATACGAAACCACGGTCTGTTAAGATCTCCTCCATCTTGCCGTATCGGTCGATGGCTTCTTGAACCAGGCCAATGACAGCATCAATCGATGCCTCGGTCAAAAGACGCCATCCCAGAATAAACCGGGAAAAGTCGTCCAGAAGAATCAACAGGTATACCTTGAGCTTGTTGATGAAAAATTCCAGAATGTCCATCTGGGCCAGCTCAAGAGGCCTGCGCGCTTCAAACCGCGACCACGTCTTCTCCTTATCTGGCTTCTTGCGCCGATCCTTGTATCCGTTGGCCACCATGATCTTACGGACAGTGCCCATCGATATGGTCACACCCTGGCGCCTTAGCTGGTTCCTCACCTGTCCAGGTCCAAACCCGGGATATCGCTCCCAGGTCGAAAACACCGCCCCCTCTTGCGCGGCTGAAATCTCTTTAACCCCACGTCCTGGATAGGATGCTTCATAGCCCAGAAAACCCTCTTCGCTCAGAGCTTCCAACTGATGCTTCCATTCATAAACTGTGGTATAATGTACCTCTGCAAGACTGGCAGCCTCTCTTATCCCTAACTTGCTGGCAGTCTTTAAAACCGACAACTTCTGTTCCTGACTGAATCGCTTTTTACCCATAACACTCCCTCCTTTGCTCAGAGAAAGTGTTACCCTCTTTCACACTGTTTTGTACGGTTTCTTAGTACCAGAAACAGTTAGCACGTTTGTCATTGATTGAACAATTATCCAAACAAATCGTTATTCTTTTGTCGTGGATGTAATGGTGTAAGTATAGCCGTATTTCCAGCCTTCTCCACCTGTCCCACCTTTGTAGCCGGGTTTTGCAAGCATTTCTTTCTCCCATTGGCGGGCCTCTTTTTCAGTTGTGAAAGTGCGTTGCCACCAATCTGATGGGTTGCCATGTGCTTTTTTCCTGCTTTCGGGATCGTCAGTAAGACCTACATATTTCATGATTACCTCCTTATTCGATCATGTATTACTCAACGTGCTTCTAGCGCACTGTGTTAACATACGGCGGCTAACATATATTGGACAGAAAAAATATATTACGAAACACTTGACTCAACTAATTATTCAATTATATAAACCAAATAGCACATAAGCATCACCTCCTTTAAAAAAAATATTTAACAATGTCGAGATGTTGCGATAAAGCCTTTG
>JAZDOO010000202.1:0-2794 GCA_043798555.1 Pseudomonadota bacterium
ATATTTAATAAGTGATAAAAACCTTTTGGGATAAGCATACGCGTGATTTATATGTCACAGGAAAATCGAAACGTCTTACTCCCGACCTTTGCAAAAGAGCTATTCGGCGTCTTGAATATATTGATCTTGCTACATGTCTCGAAGATTTGAAGGTTCCTCCAAGCAACCGGCTCCACCCTCTAAAAGGTCGCCGGGAGGGACAATATTCAATCTCAATCAATGACCAGTGGAGAATTTGTTTCCGATTCATCGAGGGGGATGCCTTTGATGTTGAAATAACAGATTATCATTAAGGAGGGTACAATGAGCATATTAAACATTAAAAGACGCAAAACAAAACCGACTCATCCGGGAGAGATGCTCCGTGAAGATTTTTTGCCGGAATATGGGCTGACAGTGACAAAACTTGCTGAAGTGTTGGGGGTATCCCGCCAAACAATGAATGAACTCCTGCGCGAAAGACGCTCGATTTCTCCTATCATGGCCTTACGATTGTCCAGGTTGTTCGGCAATACCCCGGAATTCTGGCTCAATGCCCAGCGGGCTGTAGATTTATGGGAGGCTGAGCAGAGTTACAAAAAAGAAATTGAAAACATCCAGCCCATTCATGCCATTGCAGGGGCTCACTAAATAGACCACGGGACTAGGAGGTTGAACTTGCATTCGCATTCATCACTTTCCTAATACGTTGTCAACTTAGCATCTTAAGGGCGTCCCGCTTTCCACCCATTTAACCGGAGCGGCCATTAATCTTTCAATTGTCAAGAGGAAAGATTCGACCCCTTTTACTTTGCCTGCCACTGTTAAGCAGCCGCTATCTCTAGTCTCGGATTTACCAATCTTGATATCTGCCTGGCGACCTTTTCAATATGTACATACACTACCGGTTGTCCGGCTTCACGTTGAGCCTTTGCGATTTCAATGTTTTTTTGACAAAGTTCCGGATCATCTTCAGGCAGAAGAATAATCTGAGCATTTAGAGGTATTTTCTCTGCGAACTCAGGGTGCTCTATAACATATCGGTCAAATTCAGTGCTTAAAATCAAGTTTTTTGAAAATATCTCTTCTTCCTTCATCTTCTCGCAACCTCCTCTAAGAATCTCTCTCTATAATTCTTCCAGTTTGCTCTTAAATCGTTTTCTGCATAGGTCAAACAAATATTTAAATCCTTAAAGAACATCTCAACCTTTTCTTTTCGGCCATCTGCGTGCATTAAATCTCTATGAGCATATCCGTGAGATGTGTCATACCTTACAACTTCATACCATTTTCCTTTCACAAAAATCTCATATTGCACCATAAATTCAGTGACTTTACCTTCGAGCCTCGTATGACGCACTCTTCGTCGTCCATCAAGGCCTAATGGTACGAGATATTCAACAACTTTCATATTTAGTTCTCATAGAATATTATATTGCCGCAGAAAAGCACAAAAGACACAAAAAATACAAGGTCAAATATTTTGCGCCTTTTGGTTACCCCGCCTGCCCCGCCGTGTCCCGTGAAATTTTTACCCCGTGCAATGCTTTTAGCTTTCTATTGCTCCAGGGCCTTTGGTTTTTTATTTAACTGGGGCGCCTTTTTGTTTACCCAGTTAAATCTCTGTTGCCTTTATTTAACCGGGGCGGCCATTAATCCTTCAATTGTCAAGAGGAAAGCATGACCCCATTGTGTTTCCTTAGAAGCTCAATTTTGGGGTCAAAAAAGCGGTTATAAGGCTGAAAATGGGGTATTTTTTGGTCTTTTATGTGTAATGTCAACTACATAGCGTGGTCCGACCCCAAAGGTTAGAGGTGTGGGGAGCCTCATATCCTGAAGCCCCTTGAGGAAAACGCCGGCGTCTTCCCGACGCTGGATCTCGTCAATGAAGACAAAACCGGGGCCGCCGCCAAGTTCCAGCTCGATTTTCTTCAATAGACTCTGCTGCGAGGCGAAATACTCACGGTCATAGTCATAGTCAAGACTGAGGAAAAGCGTCTTCTCCCCTGCAGCCTCCATCTCTCCCTGGATGATCTGCATGATCGTGGTCTTGCCGGCCTGCCGGGGGCCGATGAGAAAAGCGATCTCCTTGCGCCGGATATCCCGACGCAACTCCTCAAGCACAGCGCGTTTTATGATTGCGAAAGGCATGCCTGAATTTTAACTAAATTTTTTAAAAAGTAAACTTCGAATTTAACATAGTTATCAATAAAGTATGCTCTTTTGCCCAGGCGATAGCTTCAACTATTGGTAACCGTTCACCGTTATCAGTTCACCGTTGTCCGTAAGAACCTGAAAAGCTTTTTTTCGGTGAACAGTCAATGGTAAGCGTATTTTCCGGCAACCGTCGCCCCTCAAAAAACGTGAAAAACCCCGAATGGCAAACGCTGAAGGTATTTTCCGTTATTCGGCCACCGTTGTCCGTGACCTGTCTGCGTGTCCGCACAGGCAGAAAAAGACGAAAACGTCTTTTTCGGTGAACGGTGAACGGACAACGGTGAACGGTTACGTTATGCAGCCCGGTAGCTCGGCAGCTGTTTCAGACTCTTCCGAAATCATCCTCAAAACGCTCAATATCATCCTCCCCGAAATAATCGCCGGTTTGGACTTCAATGAATCGCACATTTTCAGAACCCGGGTTAGCGATTCTGTGCAGGGCGCCTTTGGGGATGTCCACGGACTGCCCCGTTACAAGTACAATCGTTTCATCGTCGAGAGTTATCTCCGCCCGTCCGTCAATGATATACCAGTGTTCGGACCGGCGCCGGTGCCGCTGCAGGCTCAAACGCTTGTGGGGGAAAACAACAATTTCCTT
>JAZDOO010000207.1:0-3962 GCA_043798555.1 Pseudomonadota bacterium
GAGGTTGATCTCGCTTCGGGTGTAGCTCGGTTCTATAACAAAGGCTCAGGTGCGGTGGTAAAAGCTATCACGTTCTACGGCTATGTGATGGCGCCAGAAGAAACCAGCTTTGATGTTTACGTGGACGATCATTCAGTAGAAGTAATTGCTCTAAAAGGGACGGTTTCGTTTTGTCATCGCACGACGGGCACCAAATACGAAGTAATTGCTGGCTCCTCATCCATTCGTGCCGACCGTCGGCAGGTGAGGGCTGGAGAAGGGCTGGGAGACCATGCGTGGAATAGCTGGAATCAGGAGAGAGACCATCTGTGGGCAAAAAGGCGAGCATTACAGGAAGATTCGGTTACCTACCTTCCTCCACGGCTTTATGATGAAGCCTATGTACTGGAGGACCACGGAAGGTGGCAACGGGTTTACTACGATGGGGCCTACCGCATTTTCTGGCGTCCGGTGTATGTGGGCGTGGGATGGTCGCCCTTTACCGTTGGCAGGTGGACGATGTGGTGTGGCCATCATACCTGGATTCCTTATGAGCCCTTTGGATACATAACCCATCACTATGGCAACTGGGTTGTGGTCGGTGGATTCTGGTATTGGGCTCCTCCCGTCACCCGGATTACCTTTCGGAGGTGTCCGTCGCTTCTTAATGTCGGATTCGCCTGGTACCCGGGGAGAGTAGCCTGGATACACCACCATGATTATGTGGGTTGGATACCGTTAGCCCCTTTTGAACCCTACTATTGTTACCGCCGTTGGGGACCGCACACTGTCATTGTCAATAATGTCAATATCACCAACATTACTATCAACCGCGAGCAGTACCGGTACGTTAACCATGCGGTAGTCATTAACCGGAATAATTTTTACCACGTCAATAACTACCAAAACGTGCGGATCTGGAATGCCCATAATACCCTCATAAAGAGTGATCGAGTGGCACCAGTCCTTAGCGACGCGGTGATAAAATCCTCAACTACCATGCGGGAAGGATTCCGCTTTACTCAGAGTAATGAAGCCGAAAAGTCGGCGCGGTTCTTCGCCCCCGGCATTGCGCAGCATGAACCACTCGTAACACCAACTGTAGCCCTTCGCGCCAAATCAACCCAACAGGTTAAACCGAATTCCTTCTATGAGGGGCAGCAAAACGTAACGGAACACACTAATGATCACCCCCCCTCAGTAACCAAGAATAGTGGGCCGGTACCAGGTTTCACCTTTGAAGAAAAGGGGCCAAGCACTAACGTATGGACCCGAACAGAAAATTACGGACAAGAGCGTAGCAAGATTACAAAAGAAGTGACCGTACTGCCAGCCAAGCCCTTGAGCGTTTCATCGGTTCCGGCGGAAGCACAAGGGCTGACCCAAAAAAGTCAACTACCCAAACTAAATGGGAACCTACGCGTGAGCCCTGAGCAGCAAAACCACCCGACTTACCAAAACAAGCTGGTGGAACAGGCACGGCAAGAACTCGGCAAGACTTGGGTAGGTCAGCAGGGGCAGAAAGGGCAATTGGAAAAGCCGGGGAAAACAGGGACTGCGAGAGCCGGACAATCCCTTGGAGGGGGGAGTTCGCAGCCTACGTTCTTAACACCTCCGAAAGCTTCGACGCCTCCCTCAGGAATCAGCCCGAGCTCGGGTCGGCCAGGGATGTGGGGAAAACCGTAACCATGGAGAAAAGGGGGCCCCGCTTAGTCTCACGGGTAAGAGGCCACAGCCGGGAATAATCACGCCGGGAGAGCACGTTTGGGGGTTATAATGCAGTATAGCTGCTCCATTGAGGCGACCAGGGACCGGAGACCCCAGGGGAAGGATTCCCTATGTTTTTAAAGGATGAAGAATTGGTCGCTCGCGCACAGCAGGACGATCAATGTGCTACCGAGGAGCTTTTTCATCGTTACCAGCACAAGGCTTACGCGATTGCTTATCACATGTGTTCCGGAGACAGCGAAGAAGCTCAGGACTTAACCCAGGAGGCGTTTCTAAAAGCCTTTAGAAACATAAAAAAATTTCGAGAACAAGCATCATTCCATACGTGGTTTTACCGCATCGTGGTAAATACCTGTTTAGATGAAATCAGGCGCCGTCGAAGGTGGGAGCGAATTTTCTCCTTCTGGAAACCAGGAGTAAAGGGGGAGGAACACCGGGACGATGGATTAGAAGAACAACCAGACCCGGGAGAGCATACTAACCCAATGGCAATGGTAAGGAATAAACAATTAACCCACGAAGTTCGAAAAGCCATGATGGCTCTCCCTGATAAACAGCGGATGGCATTTCAGCTCAAGGTACTCCACGAGATGAGCATCCGCGAAATTGCCCGGATGATGGGATCGGCGGAGGGAACGATTAAAAGTCATCTCTTTCGAGCAACCCATTTTCTGCGAAAGGCCTTAAAAGACTGGGCCATACCTTAAAGGAGGTGAGGAGATGAAACCATGTCCTGATTACCAAGAAACGTTGTACTTGGAGGTATACGGGGAACTGGATGAAGCTGAGCGTCCTGCCTGGGAGAAACATCTTTCGACCTGTGGGCAGTGCCGTAAAGAAAGAGAAGCGCTGCTCCGGCTACTGGAAACAGTAAAAGTCACCATGCCTCAACCAGTGCTTTCTCGCAAGCAGGCCGACGAACTCGCCAGTGCTATCATTCCGAAACTCAGTAACCTACCAGAGAAGGAGCGGCGAAAACAGCTCTTTGGTGTCCCGGGGAGGCTCATTCCTGCCCTGGCAGCTGCTTCTTTCCTGCTCATTGTCCTTAGCTGGATCAGCCTGAAAGAATTTAAAATGCCCGCCCTTTTTCCAAAAACTTCTGACCTCACCTTAGAAAAGCAAGTATCTCCAAAGGATATGGATGTCATCAAAAACCTGGAACTTTTGAAAGAAATGGACGACATTGAAAAGCTGGTTCAGCGCCTGGACAAATCAGCAGAACCTGGAGACCTTTCTATCAAACGAAAACTTAAAAGTCAGTATGGTGGAGAATATGCTTAGAGTGTTAACCTCTTTGGTTCGTTGGGTAATAACGATCGTTTGGGCCTTGGGAATGGCAATGATGTTTTCAGTTCCCTCCTGGAGTAAATCCATTGAGTGTTCTGGGAGAAAAGGTTTAATCCAGGGCCAGCGGTACTGTCAGGAGATAGGGCCAAGGATTTGGGTAGCTGGCAATGGCCGGGGTCAGAAGATGAGAAATTACCATACGTTATCCCAGGAAGAGCAGGCGGGGATGGAGAGAAACATGCAGGAGTGGAAGTCCCTCCCCCCGGAAACACAAAATACCTTACGCCATCGGATGCATCAATGGAAGGAGCTTCCTCCTGAGGATCGCACCCTTTATCAGGAACGGTTTCATCAATTGCAAAAACTTTCGCCGGAAGAACGCCAGGGAGTTCGAGAAAAACTCAAAAACTGGGACAGCCTCTCCCCCCGGGAACAAGAAAAAATCCGCCAAAAATTCCCCTCTCCGTAAGAAATTCGCTGCCGTCACTCCCCCGAAATCATTATATCTGTCCTTGTTTGGTATGTCCCAATGATCCCTGAGGTCCAGCCACAGCGGGTAATCTTCTTTTACATCCTTTTTGATATCGTTACCTCAATTTTTGAATTGATTTCACCGCATCAAGGGTGAATAAAAAGTTTATTAAGTAAATATTCTATTTACTTTAACAGCTTAATTTTGTTATAATGTTAAAGCAAACTTCCATAAGTTTACCTCGGGTAAGTTTTTCTGATCTTCTTTGCAGGAGAACGCAGGTGTTTAAGCAGAGCACCCACTTACAGATTTAGAAACGTGGGTACACCGTTAACCATGATCACCCTTAAGCAATGGGTGATCCTTATATAAGGAGGAGGGCTATGAAGCGGTGGTTAGTGGGAATAATGGTTGTCACCTCCATCTTGCTTGTGCAATGGGATTTTGCTCAAGCTGCCTGGGTTCATTATGGACCTATTGGATGGGGGTCACCCTC
>JAZDOO010000251.1:0-5091 GCA_043798555.1 Pseudomonadota bacterium
TATATCTTTCACTTTATAGGTACTACCCTGCCCAAGACCTCTACGGACAACCCCGTTTATGACATTCAAAGCAATGTGGTTTCTACTCTTAATATGCTTGAGCTGGCCGCAAAGGCAAAAATTAAAAAAATAATTTTTGCCTCTTCCGGGGGAACCGTTTACGGTGTTCCCCAATCAATTCCAATTTCCGAGGATCATCCCACCAATCCAACCTGTTCCTATGGAATTTCGAAACTCACCATTGAGAAATATCTGGAACTTTACCGCCGAACCAGAGGGCTGGAGTATGTATGTTTCAGAATCTCAAATCCCTATGGTGAAAGGCAGAACCCTCATTCGATCCAAGGGGCGATTGCGGTGTTTCTTGGGTTGGTCAAAGAGGGGAAACCCATCGCGATCTGGGGCACTGGGGATATTACCCGGGATTATATTTATATTAAAGATATTATCCCCGTCTTTATTAAAGCTCTGCAAAAGGAAAACCAATGGAATATTTTTAATCTCGGGAGTGGCAAGGGAACCACGCTGAATGAGCTGGTAGAAATAATCAGGGAGGTGACCCAGCATAATATTGATGTTATTTATTCCTTGGGAAGACCCATTGATGTCCCGGTTAATGTGTTAGACATCTCCCGGGTTCAGAAAGCATTTGGTTTTACTCCTAAGGTGCAGTTGAGTGATGGCATTCGAAAAACGTGGGAATGGCTCAACCGAGTTTCTAAAATCTCATGAAGCCTCAAGTCTCGATCGTTTTGGTTACATGGAACAGTGGAAAGTACATTCAAGAATGTCTGCAATGCATTACTAATCAAACCGTTAGAAATTATGAGATCATTGTGGTGGATAACGATTCCCACGATGAGTCAGTAGAATATATCACCCAGCACTATCCTCAGATAAAAGTTATCCAGAATAAGAAAAATCTGGGGTTTTGTAAGGCGAGTAACCAGGGAATCCAGGCTTCGCAGGGGGAATTCATCCTCATTTTGAACCCTGATGTTTTTCCTATTGCAACGTTTTTAGAAGAATTAGTCAACTGCTTGTCTCAAAACAGACATTATGGTGCGGTGGGGGGGAAACTTTTACTTTTTAAGGAGGGAAAGCAATCCCGGATTATTGATTCCACCGGGCTTTTCCCAGGAAAAGGCTTTCGGGCCCGCGACCGGGGGAATCTCACGGAGGATAAGGGACAATACGATAAAGAAGGAATGGTGTTTGCACTCTGTGGAGCAGCAGTGTTGTTTCGAAGGGTGGCTCTCGAACAGGTAAAGGTAGCCGGGGAATACTTTGATGAAGACTTTTTTGCCTATTACGATGACCTGGATTTAGGCTGGCGGATTCAGCTTTCAGGGTATGAAAACGGATATACGCCAAAAGCAGTTGCCTACCATATAAGGGGAGGAAGTGGAGTAGGGGCCAAGTTTTTTCAAAAAAGACCAGCTATGCAAAGGCTCACCTTACGAAACCGCTACTTTATGCTAATCAAAAACCTTACTCTGTTAAATCTGTTATACTTCCTGCCTTTCTTGGTTGTGACCGAAGGGATGATTTTTCTCTACATGTGTACCCGGGCTCCTTATTTATTGACGGTTTATAGGGATGTAAGCAGAAATCTCCTGAAATTCTGGAGAAAGCGTTCTCTTGTTCAACAATCCCGGATACGAAATAGCAGGTATATTCGACATTGGGTAAAAAATGGTTCACCTTGGTTACCAAGGAGCAGTTAATCGAAATGCACGCATATCAATGGAACAGATAAAGGTTCTCCAGATAACCCAATCGTTGGGAGGGGGTGTCCAAAAATATGTAATCCAGTTATGTCAGAATCTGAACCCCAATCAGTTCAATGTCACCGGCTGCTGCTCCATGGAATCAAATGGGGACAGTGGTGATGGAGATACTCCCTTTTCAGAAGCTTTTCGCATAAGGGGGATTCCCTATTTGGTTGTTCCCATGCAGAGGTCAATAAGCCTTTGGAATGATTTTTTTTCACTTTTACGAATTTATAAAAACATCAGGCAAAGGGGGTTTGATATTGTCCACGCTCAAAGCTCTAAAGCAGGAGTTTTGGCACGGATTGCTGCTCGGATTGCAGGTGTACCGGTGGTAATCTACTCCCCTCATGCGTTCTCGTTTGACGGACCCGGGCGTATCGTAACCAAACTTCCGTTTATCTTTTTCGAAAAAATAGCCTCGTGGTTCTGTGATGCTATAATCACTGATTCATTCACAGAAAAAGCATTAGCTCTTAAATTCAAGATCGCCGAAGAAAAAAAAATCGTTGTCGTGCCCCCTGGCATTAACCTACAAGAGTATCCTGAGATAAGCGAAAACGAACGGAGGGCATATCGGGAAAAACTTGGGATTTCGAATGGGCATAAAGTGGTTGCCATGATCGGTCGTTTGGCTCCCCAGAAGGACCCCATTACCTTTATCCTTTCCTCTCAAAAGCTCCACAAGGAATATTCAAAAGTAACCTTCTTATTAATTGGGGATGGCCCTTTAAAGGATAAGTGCCTCAATTTGGTTCGAGAGGTGGGATTGGGTGAAGACGTCAAGATGTTGGGCTGGCGAAGAGATTATAAAATGCTGCTTTCTATCAGCGATGTTCTGGTAATTACCTCCCTTTGGGAAGGACTGCCCTTTATCCTGTTAGAAGCCATGGCGTGCTCAAAACCGGTGGTGGCAACGAGAACTACGGGAACATTGGATGTCATCAATAACGGAGAAAATGGGTTTCTCGTCCCCCCTCGGTCTCCCGCAGTGCTGGCTCATAAAATCAAATTGGTTTTAGAGAACCCCGATGTGGCCGAAAGAATTGGGAAATCAGCCCGAAAAACAGTGGAAGAAAAGTTTGGCTTGGGGAAAATGATTACCTCAATTGAAGAGGTTTATCTCCAACTCTACCAAAAGAAAAAAAGGTGATATCGGAACATGGTGAGAAAATATAGTCAGGTGTTTTTGACCTTCCTTTTGCTGAGTGACTTTTTTGTTATTGCTGCAAGTTGGATTCTTTCTTATTTTCTTCGCTTTCAGGTAAATTTAATTCCGGTCTACAAAGATATTCCGCCTTTTGACGTCTACTTACCCCTTACCATCTATGCGGTCGTTATTGGGGCGATCACCTTGAACGCTATGGGCCTCTATGCCCCAATGCGGACAGTAGCATTGTTTGAAGAATCAATCAAAATGATCAAGGCTTCTACGGTGGCCACGTTAATCTTTATAACGATAGTATACTTTCTCCGTGAATATAAATTTTCCCGGGTAGTATTTTTCTATTTCTGGGTAATGAGCACCATTGGTCTGATAAGCTCTCGGACGACGTTACGAACTATCCTTCGCTACTTTCGAAAAAAAGGCTACAATTTACGGTTTGTTTTGATCGTTGGGGCGGGAGAGCTTGGGCAAAGAATCCTGAAAAGCATAAAAAGCCATCCCGAATTGGGTCTTCGAGTAGTGGGCTTCCTAACCCGCCGGCCGGAAAAAATTGGGAAAAACATTCTTGGGGTGCCAGTGTTAGGGCTATATGAAGATGTTCAAAAGGTCGTTCAGTCTCAACACATTGACCAAGTAATCCTCGCGTTGCCATTGGAAGAGCACCCACGACTGCGGGTATTGATGGAAACGATAGATAATGAAATGGTTGACGTTAAGATAGTTCCTGATTTCTTCGAATACATGACCCTGAGAGGGGGAGTGGAGGAACTGGATAACATTCCGATCATTAACCTTCGGGATTCTCCTCTTTATGGGTGGAATCGAATTCTAAAACGGGTTTCGGATATTGTTTTGTCGATCATTATCTTGACATTGACAGCTCCCTTGATGCTTCTTATAGCGCTCCTAATTAAAATCTCCTCTCCCGGCCCGATTTTTTACCGCCAGGAGCGAATGGGGCTGGACGGAAAGATTTTCACGATGCTGAAATTTCGCACCATGGAAGCAGATGCTGAAAAAGAGACTGGGCCGGTCTGGGCTAAGGAGAAGGATAAGCGGAGGACCCGAGTGGGTGCTCTTTTGAGACGATTAAGCCTCGATGAATTACCCCAGTTTATCAATGTACTGAAGGGAGAGATGAGCATCGTTGGCCCTCGACCGGAAAGGCCATTTTTTATTCAGCAATTTAAAGAGATGATTCCACGATATATGCTTCGCCATAAAATGAAGGCAGGAATAACTGGCTGGGCACAGATCAATGGCTGGCGAGGAAATACTTCCATAGAAAAACGCATCGAACACGATATTTACTATATTGAGAACTGGTCGCTTTTGTTTGATTTTAAAATTCTATGGCTCACCATTTGGAAAGGGTTTATAAGCCGACATGCGTATTAATTTATAACAATATATTCGGAGTAATGGCATGAATGTTCCGCTCTTAGATCTTAAGGCACAATACCAAACAATCCGCAAGGAAATTAGAGAGGCAATAGACGAAGTTCTGGAGAGTCAACAGTTTATTTTGGGTGAGAAAGTACAAAAGCTGGAAGAGGCAATTGCAGCGTACTGTGATTCAAAATTTGCCGTGGGGGTTGCATCGGGGACAGATGCGCTCTTACTTTCCCTTATGGCTCTGAATGTGGGCTATGGAGATCACGTAATAACCACGCCTTATACCTTTTTTGCTACCGCCGGATCAATATCCCGCCTGGGCGCCAAACCAGTTTTTGTGGATATAGACCCGGAGACGTATAACCTCTCTCCCGAAAAACTCTCAGCCTGCCTTGCATCATTGACCCCCAAGGAAAAAATTAAAGCCCTTATCCCGGTGCACCTTTATGGGCAATGCGCGGATATGGACCCGATTGGAGCAATTGCCCAAAAACATGGGATACCGGTAATTGAGGATGCGGCTCAGGCAATCGGTGCACAGTATCATGGCCGCCAGGCCGGCTCCATGGGAGACCTGGGGTGCTTTTCCTTTTTCCCCTCAAAAAATTTGGGAGGATTCGGAGACGGGGGCATGGTTACTACCAACAGGGAAGACTTGGCCGAAAAGGTGGAACTCCTCAGGGTGCACGGTTCCAAACCGAAATACTATCATAAGGTAATTGGCTGCAACAGCCGCTTAGATGCGCTTCAGGCCGC
>JAZDOO010000316.1:0-7588 GCA_043798555.1 Pseudomonadota bacterium
AGAATATTATGAACAACGCTACAAAGATCGGGTGATCGCAAACTTAAAACGTAAAGCAAAAAACCTTGGCTATAAACTTATAACTATCAAAGAACATGAACAAATTATACCAGCTACGTCAACTTGAGTTCGTTGGAAGTCCCCATTTGTCAACCTGAACCCTTCGCTCACTGTCATTCTGAAGGAGTCCTTCGGCATGTTGTCACCCTGAGCGAAGCGAAGGGTCTCGATTTTGTGGGTCTCAGGATAAACTCCGCGACTGAAGAATCTCGCTCAGGGCAGGCTCCGTGAAGGATCTGTAACTTGCCTGCCTGTGCGTTGCACGCAGACAGGTTGATTTGATGAGATTCTTCGCTTTGCTCAGAATGACGGATCTCCAATATTTTGACTTTTTACGAAACCATCCATGTTGGAACAGAGAAGGAAGTTTCTCTCGTTACCCGAGAGGATGTCGAAGCTTTTTCCTTGGAAACCGGCATAGAAGCACCCTCTGGGTCTTTTGCGGAAAATATTACCACGCGAGGTATTCCTCTGGTTAGTCTTGCGTTAGGAACCCGCTTAATAGTGGGCGAAGCCGAGATCGAAGTTATCGCGATCGGAAAAGACCCCTCGCTTTCTCACACTTATTCCTATAAAGGCCACTCTTTACTCCCCACCCGAGGTTGCTTTGCCAGAGTTACTCGAGGAGGGATGGTGCGGAAGGGTGATTTAATTAAGAAACTTTCATAACCGGAACCGTTATCCTTTATCGGGGGGATTTATCGTTGAAATACATATTTGGCCCGGTTGCTTCACGGAGATTGAAGCGTTCATTAGGGATTGATTTAATTCCCCATAAAACTTGTAGCTTCGACTGTATTTACTGTGAACTGGGAAGAACCACCAACAAAACCATCGAGCGGAAGGAGTATATCCTTCCGGAAAAGATTATCATTAATCTAAAGGAATACCTGAAGACGGCAACCATTCCTCCAGACTACATTACTTTGGGTGGTTCGGGAGAACCTACGTTGCATTCCCTGATCGGGATAATCATTTCCGAAATCAAGAAGATAACCTCTATTCCGGTGGCGGTTTTGACCAATGGCTCCCTGCTCTATCAAGATGAGGTGAAAGAAGAACTGCTGGGGGCTGATGTAATCCTTCCCTCTCTCGATGCTGTCAGTCAATCATGTTTTAAGTATCTCAATCGGCCACATCCTTCTCTGCAGATCCACCAGATCGTGAAGGGATTGAAGGATTTTCGAAGAGCCTTTTCGGGTAAAATCTGGCTGGAGATCCTGTTCTGTCTCGGAGTAAATGATTCCAAAGGGGAAATTAAAGCGTTACGTGAGACAATAAAGGAGATTAATCCTGACAAAGTACAGTTAAACAGTGTTGATCGGCCACCAGCAGAGGATTTTGTATTTCCTGTGAGCACAGAAAAATTAGAGGAGATTCAAAAGGAATTCGGGGAGAAGGCTGAAATTATCGCCGGCCAAATTTTTGACAGCCCCACGGGTACTATACGAGATGGCAAGATGAGAGTCTTTAACCTCTTAAAGAGAAGGCCCTGTACTCTGGGAGATATTTCTAAGGCTTTAGGGATTCATCAGAATGAACTGGTCAAGCTTCTCGATATTTTAAGAAAAGAAGGAAAAGTCCATCACCGAATATTTAATAATCAGTGTTACTACCAGGCAAGCTGAAAGAAGAAGAAACCTTCTTCCCATATATTACCTCTCCTCTCATGATGAGCATTAGATTGTTAACACGTGGGTAAACTAACGATGATTGCTGATAACATTTGTGATTTTCTGAAACATAATTACCAGGAAATTCCCGTTAAGGAAGTGAGAATTGGTTTGGGTTATACTGGAGTGCTGCTTGAGGATAGTAATACCGGAGTAGCGTATACCTTTAAGGGAGGACTACCGGAGGGGTGCTCCATGTTTATGGGAAATAGGCCCCTGGCCGGAAAATCATCTCATAAGCTCCTGGACTACGTTGCCTCGCCAGTAACGGTGGAGTCTGCGGTGGGAATAGCCACTGCCAATGCCCTCGTGAACCGGGAGCGAGGAATCGAGAGCGAAGGAGATGTCCTGGATATAGTAGAACTCAATAAGGATGACCGGATTGGGATGGTCGGATTCTTTGGACCTCTTGTTCCCACGCTTAGAAGGACGGTGCGGGAGCTTCTCATCTTTGAACAAACGAGCCATACCGCCGAGGGGGTGTTTCCGGCAGAAAAAGCGCCCGAAGTGCTCCCCACCTGCGATATTGCCCTGATAACTTCTACCTCTCTTATTAACGGGACCCTGGATTCACTCCTGGAAGCAGCCGGGAAGTGTCGGGAGATCGTGCTCCTTGGAGCCTCTACCCTTCTTCTTCCGGAAATTTTTCAGCCTTTAGGGGTGACCTTGCTCTCCGGAGTTATTATAACTGACCCTCCTGGTATCCTCCAGATTATCAGCGAAGGGGGTGGGATGAGGTTTTTCAAAGGCCATATAAAAAAAGTAAACCTCAGACTTTAACCTGAAAATTATTCTTTCGAAAAAGGAGTTTGGTTATGAAAAAAATTGTTCTTTTTGCCTTTAATGGCGAACTTATGTGTTTTATTCATGTGCTACTGAACGCGCTGGACATGCGGGAGCGAGGGTATGAGGTGAAGATCATTATGGAGGGATCTGCCACCAAGTTAATTCCGGAGCTGGGGCAAGCAGGAAGCCCCATGGCAAATCTTTATCATAAGGCCAAAACACTTGGCCTTATTGCTGGCGCATGCAAGGCCTGCTCTACTAAAATGGGGGTACTTGAGGCAGTGAAGCATGAAGGTCTTGCCCTCTTGGACGAGATGAGTGGTCATCCCAGCATAGCTCGTTACCAGGAAGAAGGTTTTGAGGTGATCGTTTTTTAAAATCACTTGGGTTCAGCCGTTACAACCAAAAGGTTGTGGGAAATGATAGCTGATACGGTGAAGAGTCAAAGACCGTAAGAGTGAGCCAAAGAAAATTTCTTTGCGGAAAGAGAAAGGAGACGCGGAAATGAATGTCGCAATTCTATCATGCAAGAACATCAAAGATGAAAGTTGTTTCGGATGCCATCGGTGCCTTATGGCATTCGACAAAAAGGAAGGTGAGTTTGAGCGGTACAAGGATAATCCCGATGTCAAACTAAGGGCAATTCTTCACTGTGGAGGATGTCCGGGGATGGCACCCGTTAACCGCCTTGCCAATCTCAAAACCTGGATGGCCCCTATGGGAGAAACTATTGATGCGATCCATATCGGAACCTGCCTGATCAAAAACTGCCCCTATAAGGACTCGATCTTAGCAAAACTAAAGGAGAAGGCCGGCGTAGCGGTGATTGAAGGCTCACACTCCTATATGCCACCGACAATTTTTGGGAGCTAAGAGCAGGGAATCTTGAAATATACAATTGCTATTACAAAAAACCTGCGATGAATGAAGGCTCCTAAGGAGATTAGAAGATGTATAAAATATTAAAAGAAAAGTTTAGAACCATCGTAAACGAACACAACTGGAGTACTGAAGAAATCACTGTGGTTGCTCAAACACTTTCTCCAGAAGAGGCGATCGGCAATCCGGAAGAAGATGACTACCCGCTTTTAAAAGGAAGGGAGCGAATAATGGAAGCTCGCTTTCGAGAAGCCCGGGGCCATGCGTTTACTGATATGTTCGGAAACTACCGGGGGACCATTGATGAAATCCTTGGAATGGAAATGAAAAACAATTTCCGGCGGGCAGTATTCGTATCTACCCTGAATGCGGTATTGCGTCATTTAGGGATGGTAGAGGGCACCGTTCACTGCAAAGATCGGGCTCCCCAGGAATGCAGTCAGGTTTTAGTCAAAAAAATCCGTTCAGAGTTTGGAAACCCGAGAGTTCTTTTGGTTGGCTTTCAACCCCGGATGGCAGAAGCCCTCGCCCAAGGGTTCGCATTACGAATCACTGATATGGATGAAGCGAACATAGGAACCAAAAGGTTCGGGGTAATGATTCAATCACCAAAAGAGACCCAGGAAAATATTGGCTGGTGTGACCTGATGGTAATAACTGGAAGTACTGCCGTGAATAACACAATGAAGGAATTCATCGGAAAAAAGCCGGTACTCTTTTATGGGGTAACTGTGGCGGGAGCAGCGTCCCTCTTGGGACTCAATCGTTTTTGCCCGTTAGGAAAATAATACTTTAATTCTGCAGAAGGTTTAACCAAAAGGACTGAAAAAAGACAATGATTACCCTGAGAGAGGCTGAGAAAATAGAAGTGGTTACGGTGATAGACAATTATATTGATTGCCTCATTCCTTCAAGCGAAAATGTAAGGAGATGTCCACACTACAAAAATGGGAAGGTTGCTCCTCCTCTGATGGCGGAACACGGATTGTCGTTACTGGTCAGGGCATTCGAAAATAAGAAAGCCCATAGTCTGCTCCTCGATGCAGGCTGGTCAGAAAGCGGAGTTCTTCATAACCTTAAGGAATTGGAAATAGATGTTAACGAAATCGAAGCAGTAATATTAAGTCATGGCCACATGGACCACTACGGTTCGTTACAGAGCATTTTAAAGCTTAAGTCTAAGCCTACTCCGGTCATCGTCCATCCTGATGTTTTTTTGCAAAGCCGCTTTCTTATTCTTCCTGATGGAGAAATGATAAAGTTTCCCGCACTCAATGAGTCTTCTCTTCAAAAAAATGGAGCTCAGATTATAAAGAACACTGTGCCGTATCTTTTAGCAAACGATCTGGTATTGGTAACCGGAGAGATTAAGAGAATCACCCATTTTGAAAAAGGAATCCCGAATGCGTATGTTGACAGAGTGGAAAGAATCGAGCGGGATATTATTTTGGACGACCAAGGACTCATCATTCACCTCAAAAGCAAAGGCTTAGTTATCATCACTGGTTGTGCGCATTCTGGTATAATTAATACCATTCGCTACGCCCAAAAAATAACCGGTATTAATTCTATCTACGCGGTAATCGGTGGATTTCATCTAAGCGGTGCCACGTTTGAACCAATTATTGATAAGACCTTAGAAGAACTAAAAACGCTTAATCCAGTTATTATCTGCCCCATGCATTGCACTGGCTGGAAGGCAACGATAGAGTTCGCAAAAGAAATGCCTTCCCAGTTTGTACTTAGCAGCGTAGGGACAACGCTCACTCTCGGAAAAGAAAGGAATGGGCTGTAATTTTTGGTAAGGTAAAAAGCCTTACTAAACAGCAGCAATCCGAAATTGAGCTAAGGTCACCTTACTCCAAATCCTGTCACTATAAGAGAAATCCCGGCAAGTCCGGTGACCAATTTTAACCCGCCATAGGTCCACAAACCATGAGGACTAACAGGGTGAGTCCTAATACCACCCTAATTATCCCCTCTTTCTTTCCTACGTTTCTTTCAAATTTCATCGTATCATCCCCTCCCTCGGAGAGCAAAAGTGCATTCCAGAATGGCTCCTATAACTCATTAAATCACTTTTTCGAATTTTAAAAAAACAAATAATTTTTTCTTGACAGATATATCATAAAATGGTTTTAATTTGCGTCTTGTTTATCACATTGTGATATAACTTCACCATCATCCTGAGTCTCACGATATGGACAGCAAGGAGTTTACCTCTATCCGGATGCACTTTAAGAAAACCCAGAAAGAGATATCCGGGCTTTTGGGAATATCGTTACGGTCAGTACAAAGTTTTGAACAGGGCTGGCGAAGAATCCCCACCAATATCGAGCGTCAGATCTTCTACTTAGTATTTATGAAGCACACTAAGGGAAAAACTCTAACCCCTTGCTGGAAGCTGGAAAATTGTCCCCCCGATAAAAGGAAGCACTGTCCTGCTTGGGAATTTCACACTGGGCATTTATGCTGGTTTATAAACGGAACGATTTGCCAGGGAAAAGTGCATCGAGATTGGGATGAAAAAATGAAATTCTGTAGAAAATGTAAGGTCCTTGAGCCCATGAACTCCCTATTAAGTGAGTTATCGGCAACGTTTGTACCAGAAAAAATGAGTGCAGGGATAGGAAAAGGGAAGGGAAAAGAAATGGTGAAAAAAGAAAATAATATAACAATTAGCCTTGGTTGAGAAGGTGATGAAACATTTAAGCTAAGGAGGAATGAATTCATGGATAGCGTTAGTTGGTTACAGTACTTGTCTTATTTGGCTTTTATTGTTCTGGTGGTTGGCGTATTGGCAACGGTGATAAAGTATTTGACAATGCCCATCCATCTTAGGTGGGAGTTGTACCCTGTTCCCCACGAAAAAAAGAGTTCCTACGGCGGCTCATATATGGAGGAATTAGAGTGGTGGACTAAACCCAGGGAAAAAGACTTTCTCAATCAAATCCTGTTTATGGCTCAGGAAATCATCCTTATCCGGGCACTGTACCATCATAATCGAAAGATGTGGTATGCATCGTTCCCGTTTCATTTCGGCCTCTATCTTATTATCGGATGGCTGGTCCTTCTCCTCATGGGAGCTATCCTAAATGCCTTTGGTTTGGCGAGCAGTCTCGTTGATTTGATCCAGACCCTGGCTGTGGCCTTCGGGGGAGTTGGGCTTATTTTGGGGATTCTCGGGTGTCTTGGTCTGATAATCAGGAGAGCAACTGCTGAGGAGTTAAAGGGCTATACTGCTCCTATTGACTACTTTAACCTCTTTTTTATCTTGGCAGTCCTGGTGAGCGGTTTGGTGGCCTGGGGTTCTTCTGACCCAGGTTTTCTGTCAATGAGAGATTATCTAAAGGGTCTGATCACCATCAAACCAGTGGTAATGCCGAGTGCCAGCCTAACATTGTTCATCACCCTTTTTTCTCTTTTTTTGATCTATCTTCCTTTTACCCATATGACCCATTTCTTTATGAAATATTTCATGTGGGACAAAATCCGGTTTGATGATGAACCGAACCGGAGAGGAAGTGCCATTGAATCAAAGGTAGCGATCGCTTTAAACTTTACGCAACACTGGTCAGCTCCGCATATCCACAAGGGAACAAAGTGGAGCGAAACAGCTACGAAGGGGGTAGAATAACAATGAAAGCTAAGAGGATAAAAGTAGAGGATATTAGTACAAAGTCTGGTCAGTTGGCGGAGATTAATCCGGAAGAATTTATGAAGCTCCCATATCCTTATGATACTCCGGAATCCCAGCCTCCATTAAAACAATTGACTGAGGACCAAAAAGCAAAATACGAATGTGACCTTGACGGCTTCATGGCTCTTAAAATGCCAAAACCGAAAAGCAAGGAAGAAGAGCAGGAGCTGGTTAATAAGTTTTTAGCGGGATTAAATAAGCTTCTCTCCAAAGAAAACAACTGGACCTTTTTTATGCCGTTGATGCTCACCTTAGAATACTGTGCCAAGTGCCAGACCTGTAATGATGCCTGCCCCATCTATGTAGCGAGCGGCAAAGAAGAGATCTACCGGCCCACGTTCCGGTCCGACGCACTCCGGAAGATCGTGAATAAATACATTAAAAAAAGAGGTAAGGCCCTTGCTAAGTTTACCGGCAATGACATTGAACTCAACTGGAAGACCGTGGCCCGGCTGGCCGAACTGGCTTATCGATGCACCCTTTGTCGTAG
>JAZDOO010000323.1:0-2563 GCA_043798555.1 Pseudomonadota bacterium
CCCATCCAGTGCGACCGGTTGGTTGTGGAAGCGGATGAGGGACCGTATAAAGGGGTTAACGTTCCCCTTCCTCATAGCAATACCCAGTATGCATTTGGGTGCAGAGTGGATATGAGGAGCCCTTCAAATATTATAAAGGCGTACGAGTTGATCAGTCGCTATGGATTAGATAATGATCAGACTGCAGTAGCTATTGCGTGGGCTTTTGAATGTTACGAAAAGGGAATACTCACCAAAGCAGATACTGACGGGCTGAATTTAACCTGGGGGAATGATGCTGCGGTCATAGCGCTTATTCGTAAGATAGCCACTCGGAACGGATTTGGAAGGCTCCTTGGTGAAGGCACCAGGAAAGCCTCGGAGGTGACAGGTAAAGGATCGGACTATTATTGTACTGCGTTGAAGGGCCAGGATAACCTCGATGCCATCAGGTCATGCAAGGGATGGAGTTTAGGCGAACTTGTTTCACTGCGCGGGGGGAGGCATCTTGACGGTTGCCCTACCACCGAATTCTTCCCTGGCACTCCTCCTGAATTGGGAGAGAAATTATTCGGAGTCCCAACCGCTTTTACCCCTACCACGTATGAAGGAAAAGGGAGACTTGTGTCGTGGTTTAGCCGTTTTAAAGCAGCCATTGATTCACTGGGGGTCTGTTACTTTACCAGTTGGTGGTTAACCCCGGAATTTTGCGGTCCCGAAGATTACGCCGACGCACTCTCCGCAGCCACTGGCCGGGAGATTTCAGGAGACGAATTAATGAGGATCGGACAACGAATCCACAATGTAGAAAAAGCTTTCAATACCTTGCATGCCGGATTCACAAGAAAAGATGATGTTCCCCCACTCATCTATATGAAAGAGCCAATTAAGCATGGGCCATATAAGGGTGAACTTATAACTCAAGAAGGTCTCGATACGATGCTGGATGAATACTATGAGACAAATGGCTGGGATAAGAAAACAAGCTGGCAAATAAAAGAAACCCTTGAAACCTTAGGATTACCTGAGGTAATGGAGAGATTGCGAGAAGCATCAAAATTGGTTTGAAAAATGAGTCACCTCAGGAGCGAGCGGGCAATGAGGTTTTTCTGAATCTCTCTGGTCCCTTCGTAGATTTCGGTTATCCTTGCGTCCCGGTAAAACCGTTCCACTTCATTCTCCGTAAAATACCCATAACCCCCAAATATTTCAATAGCCTCGTCAGCGACCGTGGTGGCTGCTCGTCCTGCCCAATATTTGGCCATGGAAATAAGCTGAGCGTCTATCTTGCCGCGGTCAAAATTCCAGGCCGCTTTATAAGTAAGCAAACGGGCGGTTTCGATATGGATAAGCATGTCAGCCAATTTATGCTGAATAGCCTGAAACTGAAAAATTTTTTGTCCAAATGCTTTTCGCTCGTTCGCGTATTTCAGGGCCCGGTCAAACGCTCCCTGAGCAATCCCCAAGGCCTGGGCAGCCACTCCGATGCGACTTTTATTAAAAAACTCCATGGCGTGATAAAAACCCCGGTTTTCCTCACCAATCAGATTTTCTTCCGGTACTTCTACCTCATTAAAAAAGAGCTGGGCGGTAGAGGTCATCTTAAGGCCCATCTTTTCTTTCAATTCTATGGTTTCAAAACCTTTCCTTTCTTTTTCCACCAGAATGATACTTTGCCCCCGGTACAGGGGATCAGCATGGGGATTGGTCTGACAGAGAACCAAAACCGCATCCAGCATAGAGCCATGACTAATAAACGTTTTACTTCCATTTATCCGGTAGTACTTCCCCTTTTTCTCGGCCCGGGTAGTTAACCTGGTGATGTCACTTCCGCCATCGGGTTCAGTAAAAGCAGAGGCCAAGACCATCTCACCTTTTACTGCCGGGATTACATACTTCCTTTTTTTGGGTTTCATTACCAAAGTCCACAATTAATTCCGGAAGGGTATTGACCATCATGAGGCAGGAGCCAATTCCCGAATCCTGGCGGCAAAACTCCTCAATAACCAGCACGTTCTCGAATAACCCGTACCCCTGGCCTCCATACTCCAAAGGAAAATGGATGCCCATAAACCCCAAGTCGCAGGCTCTCCGCCATATTTCAAAAGGGGGGATAGGGGGGGATAGGGGGTCACATCTTCATATGTCATTAATTCCTTGACAAGAGACTACCTTTTATATGATGAGGCTATGGCAAGACCAATTCGAATGGGTTGAGGAAATATTAAATGACCTGACTTTACCCCAAATTATGTACACTACAGGTCGTGAATATGAAATGCATAATGTGATCAAGGCAATTTATCAAAAGGAATGTAACATAGATTTCTTGGTAGTGTATGAAATGTACACTACATCCCTGTTGTCCGAACAGAAAAGCTAGAGTTTACCCAATGATAATGGGTAGTGTATAAAACTTATGGAAAAGTCAGGTAAATGACATATGAAGATGTGACCCCTTATCCTTTCCCGAATTGGGAAGGTCACTGACAAGCTGGTTCCTTTTATGATCGTCTTTTACGTCGGGGCATCGGTAGTGATAATTTTCAAAAATATTGACAGGGTTCCAAAGGTGATTGCTCTG
>JAZDOO010000339.1:0-2928 GCA_043798555.1 Pseudomonadota bacterium
TCACGGAAGAAGAAAAAAAACGTCTGCGACAAGATGAGATTACTCGCCGAGGAGAAGCTTTCGCTCGCCGCTACTATAATGAAGAAATTACTGCCTCCCAATTATGGGCGGAAATAACCAAAGAAAAAACTGAAGACCAAGTAAGCATGCAAAGGGTGATAAAACGCTTTCTCGCGGATAGTATCTCCCTTGATCACCATAATGATCGGGCCTACGTGGCATTACACCCTCTCGTAAAAGAGAAAGAAATAATCAAGGAGATGGAAGCGTTGGAAAAGGAATTCTTACAAACCCGGGAGGCTCATTATAACCGCATCGCCAATGAGATAAAAAATGACTTGACTCGACGAGGAATTTCTGGTTCTGCTGTACTTGCCAAAGTGGAATCATCATCAGCGTGGCAAGAAGCAAAAGAAATGTTTGAGCCAGTATTTAAGAAAAAACTGGATACCATCAAGGCAAGGCTTTTACATTCATAATGAGGAAGGACACTTAGAGAAGCTTATAGGCATCCTCAAGGGGATGATAAATAGAAAATGATGGAACAATTAGGAGAGGAGGTTTTATAAATGCATATTCTCGAAAAACTCTTTGCTAAGTCGCCTTTTGGGCCGCTCATTGAACATGCCAAAAAAGTAAACGAATGCTTCGAACTCATAATGCCCGCTACCCAAGCGTGGCTAAAGGAGGATTGGCCAGAATTGGAACGATTTCAAAAAATTATGAGTGAAACCGAACATCAGGCTGACGACATAAAAGTGAAAATCCGTCATATTCTCCCCAAGGGCCATTTTTACCCGGTACCCCGGGGAGGACTACTGCGAGTATTGCAGAACCAGGATGATATGGCGGACATGGCTGAGGATTTCGCCATCATGTTAACCCTGAGAAAAACTATTTTGCCAGATTCACTGCGATCAGATTTTCTAAGTTTTGTTCAGAACGTTATTAAAACCTGTCAAAAAGCCCTTTTTGCCACTGAGGAATTAGACATACTCCTTGAGGCCTCTTTTTCCGGGCCCGAGGCTGAAAAGGTTATGGTAGCGGTGGATGAAATCGGAAGGATGGAGTGGGAAGTGGATCTGCAAACGCATGCGATCGTGAAAAAATTGCTCCTTCTGGAGGGGAAAATATCAACGATAGACATTATCTTCTGTATGAACATCATCCAAACCTTAAGCCGTCTTTGTAACCATGCAGAAAACTCCGGTGATAATCTCTACCATATGATCATTTCCCGAAGATAAAGGAGACTTAAGACCCATGCCCTCTACTTTATTGATGGTGGCTTTGGTTGTTGGTCTCTATTCAGCGTGGAATATCGGGGCAAACGATTTAGCCAATGCCATGGGAACATCGGTTGGATCCCGGGCACTTACCTTGAGAAGAGCGATCATTTGCGCCGGAATTTGCGAATTCTTAGGCGCAGCGCTGCTGGGCTCCCATGTTACTGATACAATCCGCAAAGGGATCATTGATCCCATGATGTTTGCAAGCAACCCGGAAACCTTAGCCTTGGGGATGCTGGCAGCGCTCATATCATCTGCCCTGTTACTTCACCTTCTCAGCATTTTGGGAATGCCAGCCTCAACCACCCATGCTATTGTGGGGGCAGTGACAGGTTTTGGGCTCCTCCAAATGGGAATCCAGGCCATCTTTTGGAAAAAGCTGGTTTTCATCTTCATTAGTTGGGTTACCTCTCCTTTGGTAGGGGGGATTATGGCATTTGTGATGTTTAAGTTTATTGCTCATCACATCTTGAGCAGTGACCTTCCTTATGCCAAGGCAGTGAAAGCCTCCCCATATCTGGTATCTTCGGTAGTCTTTATTCTTACCCTTTCAATTGTCTACAAGGGTTTGCTCCAGCGGTACGCAGACTTCTCTTTTCGTGAATCTTTCTTATGTGCTTTTTTGTTGGGCTCGCTTGCGTTTTTAGTAACCAGATTTTTTTTCCGGGATCGCCGGGAAAGTAGGGGGCTGGAAGATGAATACCGGAGAGTGGAAAAAATCTTTTCTGTTCTTCAGGTTATCACCGCCTGTTACGTCGCTTTTGCCCATGGAGCAAATGATGTAGCCAATGCCATTGGACCGTTAGCCACCATAATCAACATTGCCTTTACCAATGCAATATGTATGCAGGTTCAGGTACCAATTGGTTTGCTTTTGTTGGGAGGAGCGGGGATTGTTTTGGGGTTAGCAACTTATGGCTACAAGGTTATTGAAACCGTAGGGAGAAAAATTACCGAAATCACCCCTTCCCGGGGATTTTCGGCGGAGTTTGCCACTGCCACCACCGTCTTGGTCTGTTCCAAAATGGGACTCCCCATCTCTACTACCCATACGTTAGTAGGAGCAGTGATTGGAGTCGGTTTTGCCCGTGGAATAGCAGTCTTAAACTTCGGAGTGATCCGAAATATTATCACCTCCTGGCTCATCATCATTCCTGGTGCAGCTCTTATGACAATGATCATCTTCAAGCTTTTAAAAATCTTCTACTAAAAACTGAGGAAGGAGCCGGGGGGTAGGGAGAAGGCCATGGAGGAAATGAGTGTCCAAACCAAAAGCAGGGTAGAGTTAATTGATATCACTTCGGAAGTGCGGAATGCAGTAAAAAAAACCGGAGTGAAAGAAGGAATTTGTTACCTTTATACTCCCCATACTACCGCTGGAATAATCATCAATGAACATGCCGACCCCAGTGTGGTTACTGATATAAAGAACCATCTAAACAAACTCATCCCTTTCGGTGAGCGATACACCCATACCGAGGGAAATGCTGATGCCCACATCAAATCTGCCCTGGTGGGGTGCTCGGAGACCATTTTTATTCAGAACAATACCTTAGTTCTGGGAACCTGGCAGGGAATTTTTTTCTGCGAATTTGATGGGCCACGAAATCGAAAGGTGTATGTTAAAGTGATCGCTGGA
>JAZDOO010000356.1:0-5443 GCA_043798555.1 Pseudomonadota bacterium
GAGGTAATAGGAAAATTAACCGCTTCAACCAGTACCTGCGCAATGGGGTGCGAGGAAATCCGCACTGCCACTTTTCCGGTATGGGCGCAAAGAAGTGGGGGTAAATGGGGGGCAGCAAAAAAAATCAGGGTCAGAGGCCCAAGCCAAAACTTATGTATCAATCTCCTGGCAACTTCAGGGACTTCCCTTACATAAGTGGGAAGAACCTCCCGATGGGAAATAAGCATTAAAAGCGGCTGAGAAAAACTCCGCTTTTTAAGCGTATATATTTTTTTTATCGCCTCCCCGTTGAGCGCATCAACCCCTAACCCATAAAATGTTTCGGTAGGATACGCTACCACACCTCCAGCCTCAATAACTTCAATGGCAGGAGCTATTGCCTCTAAAGGCGGCTTATCAGCATGGAGGTGAATTATCGGGACCAAGGTTAAACCCTCCATTGACGCTTGCTTTTCGCTTACCTTTTCAAAAAAACCCTCTCCTCTTCCTTCGGAAAGGGGAGTAACTTTTATCTCCCTGCTACCCTTCCCTGTCCTTTGCTCGGTGAAAGTCACGCAGCTCTCGCTTTAGGACTTTTCCCGATGGAGTCCGAGGAAGCTGGTTAATAAACTCTATTTCCTTAGGGACCTTGAACTTGGCCAATTTCTTGGTGCAGTGTTGAATAATTTCTTGAGCAGTAAGAGTGGTACCGGGCTTTAAAACAACATAGGCCTTCGGCACCTCCAGCCACTTTGGATGGGGAATTCCAACGACAGCAGCCTCCAGGACGGCCGGAAGTTCATAGATGACACGCTCAACTTCTGGCGAAGCAATATTCTCCCCGCCACTGATAATCATGTCTTTCTTCCGGTCCACAATATAGAGGTAACCCTCCTCATCTAAGGTGCCAATATCCCCGGTGTGAAACCACCCATTTTTCAGCGACTCTGCTGTGGCTTCAGGATTTCTCCAGTAGCCTTTAAAGACCTTGGGCCCCTTGAGGCATATTTCTCCCAGTTCATGAGGTGCCATATCCTTGCCAGTATCATCCACTATACGGACCTGAAGGTGTGGCACTGGTTTTCCCACCGAACCGATCTTTTCGAGCATCTTGTCCTTCGCCAAAAAGGTGTCACCAGAGACTGTTTCCGTCAGCCCATAAGCATCAGCGAACCAAGCACTCGGGAACTTCTCCTTGAACTGTCTTATCAAGGGGAGAGGCATCTTTTCCCCACCGTCGATAATAAAACGTACCGAAGAAACGTCGTACTTTTCAAATGTAGACTCCTGGAATAACATATTCGTCATTGCGGGAGACAACCAAAGGTTCGTCACTTTCTCGTGGTGAATTGCTTTGAGAACTTCAACAGGATCATAACGCCTCAGAATAACTAAACTTCCGCCTGCATAAAGTGTTCCTGTAGCCGGAAGATCCATTCCCCCAACGTGGTAAAGCGGGCCTACCACGAGAGTCCGGTCTGCTTCCGTTATGCCGAAGGTGAGGAGATGGCCAATATTTTTCCAGTATAAATTTCCATAGGTAATCATTACGCCTTTGGGGTGAGCCGTCGTGCCGGAGGTATACATCAGTCTATGGAGGTCATCAAGTTCCACCTCAGCATGAGAAGGTCGTGCACCACGGTTATGTTCTATGAGCTCATCATAACTGAACCAGCCTTCGGGAATAGGGAAACCTAATAAAAGATAGAATTTGAGATCTTGCAAGCGCTCCCGGATAGAGGAGATGACCGGAAAAAATTCCGGCTCAGTGATCAAAGCTTTTGCCCCAGCATTCTCCAGTATATAATGAAACTCCTCGCCTGCTAAGCGAAAGTTTAAGGGTAACCAAATAGCACCAATCTGGTTTGCCGCAAAAGTAACCTCCAGGAATTCAGAGCAGTTATGAAGGAGAATAGCAATAATATCACCCTTGCCCAAACCGAGGTTTATAAATCCCTGAGCCAAGCTGTTGACTCTATCTTCAAGTTGAAGATAAGTGTATCGTTTTCCCAGGCCGATGAGGCACTCCTTGTTAGGATATTTTTGCGCATTTATTTTCAAAATACAGCTCCAATTCATGGTCTGACTCTCTCCTGCAGGTATCCTCTCGGTGTTTAGAATGAGGAGATCTCTGACGTACAATACATTAGCCGGTTAGCCGGGATTTGATTATCGAACGGGACAGAATAATCTTCACCTATGATCAATGATTTAGGATTTTCCTGCTTCTTTACATTGGTATTAAGACAGCGATTCGGCGACAGTTTCTTTCATGGCTTTCTCCTTGTTTCATCATTGACTTGTGACCTTCCTCGAAATATGACTCAGAAGTACTCTCCAATCTTTATCCGTTAAGGATGGACCTGCCGCAAAAAAATTAGGTCGCCCATAGTTCCAATCGCCGCTATCATAGGCCCAACTCCTGAGCAACCACGCCACGGTAAAAGCCAACGTCACCGAAAATGAACTCTGCCGACTTCGCTCTCCTCGAGTAAAGAGGCATATCATGCTCAACAATGTAGGCTGTTGCCCCCAGGACTTGATGACCCAAGCTAACGACTCTCTTATAGGCATCTCCCACCCAGGCTTTGGCTGCTGCCGCTATCTTTGCACAGGGAATGCCCCTGCCCAGCATCCAGGCGGCTTTGTAGGTGATATATTTGCTCCCTTCGATATCGATAAGCATGTTGGCACAATGATGTTGTATTGCCTGAAAACTGCCGATCGACCTTCCGAATTGCTCCCTCTCTTTTGCATAATTTGTGGCCATTTCTAAAACCATTTGTGCACCGCCAACCATTTCAGCGCACTTAGCAACAGCCGCCTTCTGGAGGATTTTGTCTAAATGCTTGCCTCCTTCGTTCAATCTACCAAGAATATGCTCCTTAGGAACAGTAACTTCGTTAAAGACTATCTCATACTGTTTTTCTCCCGCGATTGTTTTTATTGGAGTGTGCTCGATACCCGGGTTTTTGGCATCCACCAAAAAGAGTGTTATGCCATCCTTTGATCTTGTTTCTCCTGAGGTCCTGGTAACGCAGATGATATAATCCGCGACATGGGCGTCGGGAACAAAAAGTTTGGTACCTTTAAGAACATAAGCATTCTGTTGGGCAGTGGCTTTGAACGTAATTAGATAGGGATCGTACTTGGTGGTTTCGGGTTCAATGAGGGCCAATGTTAAAATTACGTCTCCCCGTGCTATTCTCGGTAGAAACTTCCGCAACTGAGTTTCGTTTCCGGCCTCCAGGACACTTTGGCAGCCGAGAACAACTGTAGAAAAGAAGGGACCAGGGAGGCAGACCCTCCCCATCTCCTCTAACATCACCACCAGATCCAAAAAGCTTCCGCCCACACCATCATAGCCCGTAGGGATAATTAGTCCCATCCACCCGAGTTCTGCCATCTCACGCCAGAGTTCTTCCGTGTAACCTTTTTCGTCCTTTTCCATATCCAGTACAAATGAGCTTGGACACTTGGTTTTCAAAAAGTTGCGAGCTGTTTTCTTTAAAATCTTCTGCTCTTCAGTAAAGTTAAAATCCATAACAACTGCCCTTACCACCTAATAAGAACTGAATGAATCCGTGTCTAATAGGCACGCGGCAAACCTAACCCACGCTGAGCAATAACATTTCTACCGATTTCACTTGTGCCGCCACCAATGGTGGTCATGAAAGAATGAAGATAATACCAGGCTATTCTTCCTCTCAAGGGCACCCATTTAGATTCCTCCGTCAGTGTACTAAAAAAACCAAGTATATGAGTTGCCGTGTCCACTAACCGCTGCTCCAGTTCAGAAGTGAATATTTTTGTGACTTCAGGTTCATACGTCATTGCTAATGCGTTGCTCTCGAGCCATCTGGAGTGGTCCGCAAGTACCACTGCCACCTCGATCTCTATTGCAGCCTGGGCAATTCGGTCCCTAATCAAGGGATCTTCTGATAAAAGTACCCCACTATATTTCGTCTCTTTAACGTAATGGATTAAATCTTCGAGAATCGGGTAGAGACGTGCAGGGACAAACACCTGGTTGCGCTCGGAGTCAATCGCTTCCATCATATAATAAAACCCTTTATTCTCCTCTCCCACTAACCTGCTTTTGGGGACCCTTACATTGTCGTAGTATACCTCATTTGTTCTCTCGCCGGACATTGTCCATAAAGGGCGAACGATAATACCGGGGCTGTCCATATCTACTATAAATAAACTTATTCCCTTATGTTTTGGGATATCGGGATTAAAGTCAGTTCTTACTGCCAGCCAATGGTACTCGGCGTAGTGGCACTCGGTGTTAAAGGTCTTTTGTCCATTAATGATGTAGTAGTCTTCCTCCTTTACCGCTCGCATCTGCATGGAGGCCAGATCAGACCCTGCGTTTGGCTCAGTGTAACCTAAGCAAAATTCTATCTCTCCATGGATGATCTTGGGCAAAAACTCCTTTTTCATTTCTTCACTGCCGCGCCTTAAAATGGTATGACCTACCATCGTGTAGCCTACATCAAGGGGAACATGGGCCCCCCACCGTTTGCCCAACTCATCAAGAAGAATAAAATCGTATGTTGGTGGCAAGCCCTGCCCGCCATACTCCTTAGGCCAACTCAGTCCCAAGAATCCGTTAGCTGCCAGTTTACGGCTGAACTCCCGCGCCTCGGGGCCAACTCCCTTATCTTCCCAATTTTGCCGAGCAATCTCTTCGGTCAATTCTTTGTGCAAAAACTTACAGAGCCTTTCCCTGAATTGTTCCTCTTCTTCGGTATATCCAAAATCCATAGTATTCCTCTTGACAGATAATTAGAAAGGAAGAATGATCCCCTCTTTTTAGAATAGGTAACTGCCTCCCCTTTTATTTTCCTTTAAAATTAGGCTTACGTTTCTCTAAAAACGCAGTCATACCTTCCTTCATATCTTCTGTGCTAAAGCAGGTGACACAGTTTTTCTGAGAATACTGAACAGCATGCTCTAAGGGAAGGTCTTTGCCAATTTCAAGTGCATCTTTTGCCAATTCTACTGCGATCGGTGCGTTTGCCATGATTTTCCGCGCTAATTCCTCCGCAGCCCTAACTAACTCGTCATCAGAAACAACCTTATTGACCAGCCCGATTCGATAAGCTTCCAGTGCATCAATCGGCTCTCCTGTGAGAAGCAACTCGGCTGCCCGCGTTTTTCCAACGAGGCGAGGCAAACGCTGGGTTCCTCCTGTCCCGGGAATTATACCCAGTTTTACTTCCGGAAGAGCCATTTTGGCTGATTCAGCTATGATGCGGAGCGTACAAGAAATAGCAAGCTCCAATCCCCCGCCCATTGCTGCCCCATTAATGGCGGCAATAACTGGCTGCCGCAGTTTTTCAAGGGCCGCATTAATACGCACAATCCCTTCATTCCAGCGCAATAAGTCCATTGGCCTCATAACGCTCAGTTCAGCAATGTCGGCCCCAGCTTGAAACGCCTTTCCAGCACCGGTGAT
>JAZDOO010000358.1:0-6610 GCA_043798555.1 Pseudomonadota bacterium
CGAAACCTTTCTAAAAGTTCTATCAGAACTCAGGGGATAGGTGTGTCAAGCATGGGAAGCCAATATGTATCTTATTGATAGTAAAGAACTTTGTCACTCATTCACTTTCTTCTTGACAGGAACAATATAGGATGTCCCCTTTGCTTTTCGTTGAATTATTTAAGAACCCCAAAGTTCGCCCCATTGACTCCTTTAAGATTGACCCCAAGAGCTCCCCTATGGCAATGGAAAAGCATCTGAAAAAATAGTAAATATCCTAAAAGAATGGTGGCTTTACTCAAGAAGAGAGAGTATTAATGAAGAAGATTGAAATAATACCTATTGCCAGGAAGAAGTCAAAGCGAAGGGGAATCTCTGAAGAATGGATAAATGAAACGGTAACTTTTCCTGAGCAGGTTGTTGAGGGATAATACGGAGGGCGGAAGGTTGCCCAGAGAAAATACATGGTTGAGGATAAAGAATATCTTCTGAGGGTGGTTTATGAGGAAGAAAGGGAACTCAAGGTAGTGGTAACTTCTTACCTGACTTCCCAGGTAGAGCGTTACTGGAAGGAGGAAAACGATGAGGATTGAATATGACCCGAAACATGACGTGCTGAATATTGAGTTTATCTCCCAAGCGCCTATTGTTGATTCGGTAGAACTGGATGGGGTCATCATTGATTATGCAAATGATGGTAGAATTGTAGCCATAGAAATCCTTGACGCTGGGAAGCGGACAACAAAGGGCCCGCTTGATTTACTCGATCTGGTCATAGTAAAAGAGAAAGCGGTAGCATAAAGATTTTGATTTTTCTGTAAAAGTTCCGCAATGCTCTTTCCTTGCCTGGTGATTGATTCTTTTAATTTTGTTTCACTGGGCACGAGGCCTAAAAACCATGATTCCTTCCTTTACCCCCAAACGCTGGTTTCTTCTCTTTGGAGATGTGACCCTCTATTCTCTCTTTTTTTTAATATTTAAAATGTGACTCTTTACTTTTTCTCAGACGTCCCTTTCCCGAATTCCTTATTGACAAGAAATTATTCTCGGTATATATTAATTAGTCATTATTAATGACTAATTAGGAGGTCACATGAAAACTACCACTGTAAGTATTGCTGAGGGGAAAAAGGGTTTCAGTCGCCTGATTCACGATAGCCAAAAAAAGAAGGAAGAAATCATCGTGACCAGGCGGGGGAAACCCGTAGCGGTGATTGTTCCGTATGAGGAATATCAACAATCTAAGCGTAAAGAAGGCTACCAAAAAATTATGGAGTCAAGGGAAATTTTTCTGAAAGCAGGTGTAGTGGCAGATGAGGTTTTTAAAGAATCCCGGAAACTGTTGGAGAAAAGACCGTGAACAGGGTCGTGATTGACGCAAGTGTAGTTCTTAAATGGTATCTTGTTGATGAAAATCTTGGTGGTAAGGCAGTGACGTTATTGGGGGAATACATATCAAATAAACTAGATTTTCTTGCTCCATCTTTATTAGAATATGAAGTGATTAATGGACTGGTCATAGCCCAGAGAAGAGGGAGGATTGAAGAGAGAAGAATCCTGTCTGCAATAGACGGATTTGTGAATCTGGAAATTATGCTAAAAAATCTTGCCCCCCTCTATCCAAAGGTCTGGTATTATTGCAAATCCTATAATCGTTCTGCTTATGACGCCAGTTATTTGGCATTGGCCGACCAGGAAGGCGTAGTTTTGATTACCGCGGATAAAGGGTTATATAATGCCGTAAAAAAGGACTTAAACTGGGTAAGGTGGCTTGGTGATGTATAAAATTACAGGTAAGGGTAGACCTCTACATGTCGTTTGTGGTAGATTAGAACAAGATGAAATGCCTCTCATAACTACCGATAAACCAGACCAACCAAACCAACCAGATAAACGAAAGCAACCAAATAGTCCAGATATACCCAGAAAGCATAAAGTGAAGGTTTTCAACAACGTCCCCCGGGTACACATAGAGATTGATTTCATGACCGGCGATAAGACGCTGATAGAAGTAAAGTATATGAGCGACATGACCGGGAAACAGAAAACTCTTTTTGAAAAGATAAAGGCAAAAGAAAAGATGGTAATAAGGGGAGTAAGGGATATACAGAGCCTCCGTTAAAACCACGGAAAAACTTAAAATTTTTTAGAATTTCCCTGAAAACCATTGCTACTATGCTCAGACAGATATGTCCGGAAAGCGTACTATTATCATCACGTTTTTACTGGCGCTGATCCTTTTCGTCATCCTTGACTGTTTGTATGTCTATACGCTTCCCTATGCGGTTTCTCTTCTCGTTGAAAAATATGCCCGCAATGCAGGTGTTCATAATATCAGGTGTCGTGTTAAGAACATCGGTTTGACAGGAATCGATATCGGCCCCCTGTACCTAGGTACTCCCGGACAACCTGCTCTTTTTATCGGCGACTTGGCGGTCAGGTATTCTCCTATAGACCTGATGGCAAAACGTATACGGTGGATACTGGTTTCCGGAGTCACCATCCGGGGACAATACGCAGACGGGAAATTCACCATGCCCGGACTTGGCCTGCAATCCTTTTTCGCCACCCAGCACCCTGAAAGGAAAGCACTACAGGGATCACCGGATAGTGCCCTTCCCATCTCAATAGATGAAATAAGCATCAGAAATGTCCTTTGTGATCTTGTTGTCAACGGCAAACGGATCATCATACCGCTTGACGTCTCGGTGAACAGTGCAAAACGGAGACCCCATGTCTTTGGTGCTAAAATCTGCGTCGATCTCCACCGCGAAATAATTGTCGTAAATGCGGAACTGGATGTCCTAACAAAGGCACTGAAACTTGATGTGTGCACAGACAATATTCAACTTGAGCGCTTTGGCGAGATTGCAGCTTTTGTTCCCGGCCTTATGGTATCAGGTAAGGGAGCTTTGCGGGCTCATGCTTCTTGCTTACTTTCTCCGTTTACGGTTTTATCTTCCAATGCTTCCTTGACGCTTCAGGACGCCCGGATAACCTATGGAGGGGCAAGCGTATCTGCCAGCGAACCGGAATTGAGCATAGCTATTACCGGCACTGGTGAAACTAACTGGAAGATGACGGTCTCTCCCTTTTCACTTTTTACACCCCTACCGGTAACCGTTTCTGACACCTCAGGTGATGTACGGATTACTGACACCGGGGTTACCATAACAGGACGATGTGCCGCGACCGTACAAAAAACAGACGGGGATACTCAACTGCCGATTAATGTATTGGCACCGATTCATGCTGCGGCCCAGTTCACGGCTGCATATGCTAATAACAGTGACTGGAAAGGTTCCGGTATCCTCCGGGCAAATATGGCCGACATAAGTATAGACACTGTTCATGTAACGCTGCCCGAGTTTTCTCTCACCGGAACCATAGTTGGTTCGGACAAAAGTGTGCAGGTTGACGGCGAAGTGAATGTGCGGAATGTTAAACTCTCGGACGCATCATCGGAAATAAAGGCAGAAGGAATAAACGCATCCATCCCTCTGGCGTGGCCATGCAAAGAACCCGGCAAAGCAGGTTTCATTTCTCTGTATTCGCTCAAGTGGGCGGGGTGTAACCTTGTCTCGACACAGGCGACGGTGAGGCAAAAAGGCATGGGCCTTTTTATTCAGGGAACCGGAAGGGGTGTCCTTTTGCCTGGCCTTACCCTTGATTTTTCAGGAGCAGCTACGTTCACAGGGACCGACGGGCTCACCGCTGAAGCCGCCTACAACATCAAAAAGCCAGCAGGCGGCGCGGATGTGGATGTTGGGAAGATCGTGTCGAAATTTGCCGGAATAGCAGTGAACGGGTCTCTCGAGGCAGCCGGTGATTTCTTGTATGGTGCCGGTGGCATAACATGCACTCTCAAATCAACGCTAAAGGACGGTACTCTCCGCATTAAGGAAAAGGGTATTTCGGTTGAGGGTATAAATGCAGGTCTCTTTCTCCCAGATCTACTGGCCCTGGAAAGTGCCCCCAAACAGCCGCTCACTGTTACCAAGGCTTCCATTGGGGAAATTTCCTTACAGGATGTCTCCATTGATTATCAGATTGAATCACTTGAATCGCTCTTGATTGAAAAATGCAGCTTTGGGTGGTGTGACGGCAAGGTCTACGCACAGGCAATGAGAATATCGCCGGGCGTTGACGAATATGACGTTATGCTGTACTGCGACCGATTAAAGCTGACCAAACTTCTTGAACAGTTTGGTGCCGCATATGCCAAGGGAGAGGGAACCCTTAACGGACGGATACCGCTTAGCGTGAAAAACGGTAAACTGCGCATTGATGACGGTTTTCTGTTTTCCACCCCGGGAGATGGGGGCACTATTCAAATCACGGATACCGGGAAACTCACCGTCGGTATCCCCCGTGACGCTCCCCAGTTCGCACAGATTGAACTCGCCCGGGAGGCCCTGAAGGATTTTGACTACCAATGGGCAAAACTGCATCTTACATCTGAAGGGGAGGATCTGCTCCTGAAACTTCAAGTTGACGGTAAACCTGCTTCCCCGCTACCCTTTGTATATAAAAAAGAGCTTGGTGGTTTTGCCCGGGTTGAACCAGGGGAACAGGGGTCTCATTTCCAGGGAATTCACCTGGATGTCAATTTCCGCCTTCCCATCGATACACTGATTCGCTATGGAAAAAAAATTGGTGATATGTTATAATGAAAAAAAAACTCAGAAAGGGGAGAGCTATGCTGCCATTTAAACTACCAATTGCTTTTTTATTTCTGGTAATCCTTTCATTCATTCCCGTTGCATGTACGCGCCACCAAATAGAAATAGAAGTTGCCCCGATTGAGATCAAACCCATCCATATTACTATTGATGTAAACGTGAAAGTGGATAGGGCACTGGATAATTTTTTCGGTGATTTGGACGAAACCGCACAGGAAATCAAAGAAACGTCCTCTCACGCTAAATAACGCTATAAACGTTTTTTGGAAGGAGTGATGCAATGAACGGTAAACTCGCCACAATAGTGACACTCTTCGTGATAAGCATATGCATTGCACAGGGTCTGTCATTTGCGGAAGACATCAAAGAGCAGATGAAGGCCCGCCTGCCCATAATTATAGAGCTGAAAGCAAAAGGCATTGTGGGTGAAAATAACCGGGGATACCTCGAATTCCGGACTGAGACTAAGGAAAAAGAGGATGTGGTTGTTGCTGAAAACCACGATCGCAAGCAGATATACAGCGCTATAGCCGGAGAGCAGGGAACAACTAAAGAACTGGTGGGGCAACTGCGCGCTGTCCAGATCGCTCAAAAGGCAGATCCCGGTGAATGGATTCAGGACCCCAGCGGGAAATGGTATCAGAAGTAATAATAAAAAACTTAGAAAATGCAGGGGAAAATGGCCCTCTTCGTGCTCAAGGCCTGCGACCGGGGTCAAATACGAATGCGAGTGCGGGCATTGCTAACCGCCATCATATTCCTGACTTTGTGAACATTCCTGTTCCGCTTTTGCACAACCAGGCTGAGCAGCCCATCTGGGCTGGGGCAATCAATGTGAAAGACTTGACCCTCCGTAACTTACTAAAGATAGTTGTCCTTGATGGATATACGCTTAATCCGGGAGACTTAAGCTGGGAAAAGTTTCAAAGCCTGGGAGAATGTACTGTTTATGACCGCAGTGCTCCTCATGAGGTGGTAAGCAGGGCAGCGGATGCAAACGTGGTACTCACTAACAAAACCGTACTTGACAGGGCAATAGTATCCTCTCTTCCGGCGCTCCAATACATTGGTGTCTTGGCTACCGGATACAATGTTGTTGATATGGCCTGTGCGCGTGAACGAGGGATAACCGTCACGAATGTTCCTGGCTACAGTACGCAGTCAGTTGTCCAGATGGTCTTTGCTCTGATCCTGGAACTTACCAACCGGGTTGGAGAGCACACCCTCGCAGTGCGTCAGGGAAAGTGGAGCGCTTCTCCGGATTTCTGCTATTGGGAATTTCCCATCGTGGAATTAAACGGATTAACCATTGGAGTTGTCGGGTTTGGCAACATCGGAAAGGCAGTAGCGAAACTGGCTCAAGCTTTTGGAATGCAGGTACTCGTACATACGAGAACCGTTCCTGTGGAGAGACCGTCCGGTATCGAATTCTGCTCATTGGAACGAATTTTTCGTGACAGCGATATTGTTACACTCCACTGCCCGCTGACCGAACAAACCGAAAGAATGGTGAATGCGAAGGTCCTTGCTTTGATGAAGCCTTCTGTCTACCTCATTAACACCAGCCGTGGCCCCCTGGTAGATGAAGCCGAACTTGCCGATGCTCTCAATAAAGGGCAGATAGCGGGAGCAGCAGTGGATGTGCTTGCGCAGGAGCCACCATTACCGGGCTATCCTTTGCTGAAAGCGAAAAATTGCTATATCACTCCTCACATCGCCTGGGCATCCAAAGCGGCCCGGAGCCGGCTCATAGAGATAGCCTTCGAAAATCTCTGCGCTTTTTTGAATGGTGAGAGAAAAAATGTTGTAACCTTAGGGAAAATGAAAGGGGACATCCTATATTGCTCCTGTCAAGATAAAAGTGAATGAATGACAAAATCATTTGATATCAAGAAGATAAATAATGGTTTCTCATTCTTGACACACCTCTCAAGACGCGACCCCATTGA
>JAZDOO010000388.1:0-2427 GCA_043798555.1 Pseudomonadota bacterium
ATGAATGTGTGGGGGGATTTTGACACTGATTACGAAGGTGCCAATACGGGGAATAACGATACCGAATGGTGGGAAACTGATTGGGTCTTTACCTATAGCAACAGTTTCAACCTCCTTGGAGATACCCCATTAAACTGGACATTGGGGTGGATTTACTATGACGTTGACAGTGGCGAAGATGAGGAAGTATTCGCAATCTTTGGATTAGATACCTTACTTGCCCCTGAACTCAGTGCATGGAGAGGAATCGAATGGGGTGACTCATGGTATATTAAACTCGCGATGTCGCACAGTTGGGATATTAGTAAGTATTGGCCGGAAGTGAAAGGCTGGACCTTTGATGTTGGTGGCTGGCTGAGTTATTATGATATTGATAATGCTGATTATAGCGATTTTCATGATGCTGATATTTGGGCTGGAATCACCATTCCGGTTAATGATTGGTGCTCCCTTTCTCCCTCCATCAACTATTCATTTCCTATGAGCAGTGATGCGAAGGACTTTATCGAAGCCGCAAGTTTTGATGGAAATGACTCTGACTTTGTTTATGGGGGTGTCACCCTTAATATATCCTTCTAACTTACCAAGCCGACTAAGATTAGGAGGGAGTGATAACTGGCAGCTTTATAAAAAAAGGTACATGCGTATGGATTATTAACCAAAGACTCTTCAAGGAGGGGATGCTATGAAGAAAAAAGCGGGAAAATTCATTATCGCGTGTTTAATTTGTTTAGGAGTTTTTTTCTGGAGCGTTTACGCTGGGGCGGTCACCATTAAAGACGTAAAGCCCGGTGAGGATGTGTTTCAGTATGTCCAGAGGATCAAAGGGAAATTTGATCAAACCTTTTATCAACAGATTATTGGTGCGGCCAATGCTTTTAAAGAAGGCGACGAAGCCATTAAGGTGGCTGCAGATGATGAAGCCAGCCGGGAGAATGCCCGGAAGCTGCTCGCCAATACCAAGATTCAAGCCCTGCACGAGCATCCTCTGTTAGCGGATGGTCTCCAGAAATTCATCTGGGAGACCACGGATAAAGCCCAGTATGAGAAGGTCAAGAACTGGACCATGGGAGAGTTGAAAACCTTTCTTCTCACCAAAACAGAAGCTGAAATCAAAGGGATTATGTATGGCCTCAATAGTGAGGTGGTGGGTTGTGTACCTAAGCTGATGAGTAACGAAGAGCTCATTGCTTTGGACTCAAAAATTTTCAATCCCCTGCCGGGGTCCCAGATTGGTGCGAAGGGATACTTGAGTGCTCGCATTCAGCCCAACTCGCCCACTGATGATATAGACGATATCGTATGGCAGGTTTTTAGCTCGTTCTCTTACGCGGTTGGAGACATTGTGCTCGGAACCAATCCCGTAGACAGCACTGAGTCTAATATCGTCAATCTGGAAAAAGCGCTCCGGGATGTGGTGGTGACCTTCAAGCTGGAGGATTTTTTCCCCTGGTGCGTGCTGGCTCACGTTGATATCCAAAGAGCAATATTCGATAAAAACCCGGGACTGGTGACGGAACTGTTCCAGAGCTTAGCGGGAACTGATGTCTGCAACAAGGTCTTTGGTGTGACGGTGGAACAAATGTTAGATCATGCCAAATCCCGAGCCGGCCAGAGGTACGGACTCTATTATGAAACCGGTCAGGGTTCGGATTTTACCAATGGTGCGGCTGAAGGTGTTGATATGGTGGTTCTGGAGTCCCGGAAGTACGGGTTTGCCCGGGGCTTAAAGCAGGAGCTCGCCAAAGTGATGCCCAAGGGTGCGTGGACTCATTTCAACGATGTGGCCGGGTTCATTGGACCCGAAGTTTTTCGGACAAGGGAACAATTGGTGCGGTGCTGCCTGGAAGACATTGCGATGGGCAAACTCCAGGGATTAGTTTCGGGTCTGGACGTATGTTCGACCCTGCATATGGCGGTGAGCCTGGATGATTTGGACTGGTGCTTAGACCAGATCATGCCTGCTAATCCGGCCTATTTAATGGCCCTTCCCACCAAAAATGACCCCATGCTGAGCTATCTTACCACTTCTTACCAGGATCATGTCCGTCTCCGGGATAAGTTCGGTTTTAAGATAAATGATGCGATGTGGGATTTCTTCAAACGGATCCAGATCGTCGACCAGAATAACAAATATACCGAACACTTTGGGGATCCGATTTGGGTTTACTATCAATATTGTCTGGCAAAAGGTGACAAGCGGTCTAAAGAGGAAATTTACGCAGAAGGGAAAAAGAAAGTAGATGAAATTCACGGTACCTGGCTAAAGACCGGGCAACGCGTACCGTTGGCCTTTGGCCATGGGAAAAACCCATGGGATTTGAATCCTGAGTTGGATCAAAAAATCCGTGCTCTCTATGAAGATGCTAAGAAGGCGATCTGGGCGGAATTCACTCCTGATTTCATCAAGAGCGTTCCGAATGCAGT
>JAZDOO010000009.1:0-17852 GCA_043798555.1 Pseudomonadota bacterium
AACGATGAATCTTTTACCGGTAATCCCGAACTCTTTTAAGATAACGAAATAGGTAGCTTCGCCAGCATTTTCCATCAAAAGCTCTTCCTTGATGCCATAGGTTTCTATGGCAGTCCGGTCCAGTTCTCTCATTTCCGTAACGGTGCTTACTTTCATTTAAGCCCTCCAGTACGAGTCCGGTAATGCCGATACGAACGGCAGTTACAACGCCATTTTACTTAATGCTTTCACTTTGGGTAACATTGGATCCTATGAGCATGAAGAAAAATAGCATGGGCAATGGAAATTGGCAATAGTTTTGAGTGTAACTGGGGAGGCAAATAACCCTTTTGCGTTGCCTAAAAGAGTGCTATACTGGAACTACGATGAAAAAGACTAAAGACGTACCCAGATCAGCTACGGAAGATACAGGAGAATACCATTGCCTGGCCTGTGGAACCACTGAACATATCGGCAGAAGGCGCTACTGCTCAACAGAATGTCGAATGGAACTCGTTCGCCGGCTGGACATCCTGAAGAGCCTGCTTCGGGCATTGAGGACCCGGTATGCTACCTTTTTCTTTACCGAATCATCCCTCGTTCTTGAACTCCTTACCTGTGACTCAAAAAAAGCTTACCGGTTTCTTTACGAGCGCCAAGATGGCAGGAAACCGGCTCAGGATCTTCGGGATATGACTGATGCCTTGGGAAATATCTGGTGGGATAACAAACGACGCACGGGGAAACGGTACCGGGCTTCACAGCATGTCCTTGAAAAAGCTATAAAAAATGATATTCCTTCCGATTCCGTCATCCCTTTGGAGATTAACAGTCCTCTTCGGGTCGGAAGGTTCTTAAAGTGCCTCAAGCTTACCCATGCTGATCTAAACTCAGGCAGTGCGCGGGAAACAGTAAAATCTGCCTACCGAAAAGAAGCGCTCAGGTACCATCCTGACCGGGGAGGCACGTCCGGGGCATTTAGAAAGGTTAACCAGGCATACCAGGAAGTTATCAACTGGCTCAAGACCCCGGTATTACGGAAAAGGAGAGGACTTCCCGGGAAATGGTGTTTCGATGGCACAAGATGGATAACTCCTCTCCGGGTGGAGGAGAAAACCCAGAACCTAAAAGCCGGAAAATCAGGGGTGGCCATATAAGGAGGGATATGGAACCGCAAACCGTCTTTTTTTTTGCTCCTTTATCGTTACGGTTTAATCACCTGACTTCTATTCCCTCTAAATACCGACCCGCTGCTTCCGCACAGTTTTCCCCGTCCAGGGCTGAGGACACAATCCCGCCCGCATAACCAGCACCTTCACCACAAGGAAAGAGGCCAGGTATTTGCAGGTGCTGGAGCGTATCCGGATTGCGCGGGATTCTCACCGGGGACGACGTTCTGGACTCCACCGCTACTAAAACCGCTTCATTGGTAAGGTATGCGGGCATTCGTTTCCCAAAATAGTTCAGCCCAGCCTTCAGGCGATCAGCAATCAAGGCCGGAAGTACTTCTTTGAGGTTGACAGAATTCAGGCCCGGTTTATAGGAACATTTGGGTAGGGAAGAAGAAAGTTTGCTACCCATAAAGTCCCTGAGGCGTTGCGCTGGGGCTACTTGATTCCCTCCTCCTGCCAGGAACGCCTGATGTTCAATGTGCTTTTGAAAATACATGGCTGCCAGGGGGCCAAACTGCGCATATTCTTTTAAATCTTCCCGTTTAACCTCAACCACTAATCCGGCATTGGCATAGGGAGAGTCTCTTTTAGCGGGCGACCATCCATTGGTAACCACCTCATCCGGATTGGTAGCACAGGGTGCGATATTCCCCCCGGGACACATGCAAAACGAGTACACCCCTCTCCCCTCTACCTGAGTAACTAAATTATAACGTGCTGGTGGCAGGAAGGTGCTTCGGGTCTCACAATGGTATTGGATCGAATCAATCAGTGCCTGAGGATGTTCGATCCGGACGCCTAAAGCAAAAGGTTTGGCTTCGAGCTGAAGCTTTTTGTTATGGAGCAAGGTAAAAATATCGCGGGCGGAATGGCCAGTAGCCAGAATTACGGCCTCAGCTTTTATTGAAGTTCCATCAGAGGTTTTAACCCCTTTGATTTTTGGGGAGGTTATAAGCAGGTCAACCACTTTGGTAGTAAGGAGTATCTCACCACCGGCATCTACGATATACTTCCTGATGGTAGCGATAATTTTTGATAATTTGTTGGTACCGATATGGGGGTGGGCATCAATTTTGATCTCAGGCAATGCCCCAAACGCTATGAAGAGATCGAGAATGCGATTGATATTACCGCGCCTGGTGGATCGGGTATACAGCTTACCATCGGAAAACGTCCCGGCCCCCCCCTCTCCAAAACAATAATTGGATTCAGGATTTACAATCCCCAGTGTATTAATTGCCGCCACATCTCGCCCCCGTTCCCTGACCGTTTTCCCGCGCTCAATAATGATGGGTTTGTAGTTTAATTCAATTAGCTTGATAGCAGCAAATAAACCGGCCGGCCCTGCTCCTACGATGATTACCGGAGGTGAATGATGAACCTGGTTGTAGATTAATTGAAACGGAGATGATGGTATTTGGTTTGGGTCAGTAACGATATCAATGAGCAGGCGGATTTTTACCGGTTTTCTTCGGGCGTCAACGGATCGTTTGACAATATAAAAATCAACAATCTCGGAAACTGCTATGCCAGATTTTTTCGCAATTTCCGGCAAGAGCATCTCTCTATTAACCGCAATTTCAGGGGATACAAATAGTTCTACTGGTTTCATTTACTTTGGAAAAAGTAAGCAAATTTTATGCTACCATTACCGTTAGTTTTGAATTATAATGTATTTTTTAAAAGAGCTCCAGCCTTAAAATTTTGAAGGCATTTATAGATTAACGATAATATTAGTTAATATTTCTATCACCATTCGTTCCATAGAGGAGTACATGAGCTACTATTATAACTACCAGCGCGTTTCCTTTGGCGGACCGCTCACTCCGGCGGTAAAGTCGCTTTTGATTGCCTGTGGAGCTACATTTATCCTCCAGCAGCTTGCCGGGGGAAAAATGCTCTATATCTTTGGCCTGGTTCCCTTCATTTTTTGGAAGGATTTATTCCTCTGGCAACTGGTCTCCTATATGTTCCTCCACGGAGACACCTTTCACCTGCTTTTTAATCTGCTTGCCCTTTATATGTTTGGGTGTGAATTAGAACGAGTGTGGGGCTCCCGCTTTTTCCTTAAGTATTTTTTTATCACCGGCATTGGCGCGGGGATATCCTCAGTATGTCTTACTCCTTCGGTGGCGGTTCCCACTGTTGGGGCATCAGGGGCGATTTTTGGGCTTCTTCTGGCCTATGCCCTTTATTATCCCAACCAGATTGTTTATTTTAACTTCCTTTTTCCCATTAAGATGAAATACCTGGTTATTATTTATGGGCTTTGGACGTTTTATCTTTCCTTCGCCGGAACCGGTGGAAACATAGCCCACATTGCTCATCTGGGGGGGATGCTTTTTGGATTTATTTACCTTAGGCCCTATTTCTTTCTCACCTTTTTTGCGCACCTCCTCTATAAAATAAAGCTTATGTGGTTTCGAAGGCGGTTCCGGGTCATTGAGCCACGGAAAAAAAACAAACGATGATAACCATCGAACCTATCATTAACCATTACCCTATACCCATAGGATGAGGTGAAGTACAATGCCAAGTCTGGTTAAGAAAAGGTCAAAAAAGGCAGGGCTTCCTCCCGGGACCCTGGTCCATATCGGAGAGCAAAAAGTCGAAAAGACCAGGATAACTGTTATTAGCTATGATGAAACGCAATTCCAGGAGCAAGAAGCAGCAACGATCGAGGAAATTCTTCCTTTAAGGTATACCTCAAACGTAACTTGGATAAATGTGGATAGTATCCACCAGGTGGAGATGGTCGAGGGAATGGGAAACCACTTTGGGATTCATTCCCTTTTACTGGAAGATATTTTAAATACTGAGCAACGGCCCAAAATGGAAGATTTCGGGGAGTATATTTTTATCGTATTAAAAATGATCTATTATGACGGAACCGAAGATGAAATCAAGGTAGAACAGGTGAGTATCATTTTTGGCGCGTATTTTGTTATTTCTTTCCAGGAGAGAGGGGGAGATGTTTTTGACTTTATCCGAGAACGACTTAGAAACAACAAAGCGCGGATTAGAAAATTGGGGGCGGATTATCTGGCGTATGCATTAGTGGATGCTATTGTTGACCACTACTTCATAATCTTTGAGAAGATGGGAGAGCGGATCGAAATGATTGAGGAAGAGCTGGTAACCACTCCCAAACCAGAAACGTTAAGGGAAATTCACGCTTTAAAACGAGAGCTGATACTTTTACGCAAGTCAATATGGCCGTTAAGAGAGTTAGTGAATGGCCTGGCACGAGGGGAATCCCCGCTTATTCATGAATCTACCCGCATCTACCTTCGGGATGTTTACGATCATACCATTCAGGTGATTGATACCATTGAGACCTTCAGGGATATGGTTTCGGGTATGCTGGATATTTATCTTTCCAGTCTCAGCAATAGAATGAACGAAGTGATGAAGGTCTTAACCATTATTGCTACGATCTTTATCCCGCTGACGTTTATCGCTGGTATTTATGGAATGAATTTCAACTACATGCCGGAGCTCGAATGGCATTGGGGGTATCAATTCGTTTTGGTGATGATGGCGGTGTTAGGTCTCTTAATGCTCATTTATTTTAGGCGTAAAAAGTGGGTATGAGGAGGCACGCTTAGGGAGAGGAGCACACTTTAACGTAAATGACTTTGTCATCCCCGGGAGCATAGAAATCCTGGAGAATAGATTCTTTTTTATACCCACAGTTTTCGTAGAATGAATGAGTGGGTTTATACTGTTCCCGGGAAGAGGTTTCAACGTAGATTCGTTTTCCCTCCATGGCTTTGATTTTTCTTTCTACCCGTTGGAGAATTTCCTTTCCCATCCCCAATCCCCGGAAATCGTTATGCACGGCAATCCAATAGATTTCGTAGCTCCATTTGGTGCCGGGAATTGGGCCAAAACAGGCATAGCCAATAACCTTCCTACTGTGTTCCACAAACAGAAAATAGTAACCGCTGGAAACGTCCTTTAACAGGCGTTCTTTCAACAACTCTACCGCAATTTCCACCTCATCTTCTGAAAAAAAGCGGGAAGATTCGACAATCTCCCGAACATTTTGTATGTCAGAGGGAAAAGCATCTTCACGGTAGATAATCTTTTTTAAATTCATAGTTTTTCCTCGAGCCCACTGATTTCCAAGGGTATGATGTTGGCAATAATTCTTTCTACAAGATTTCTAAAACTTAACCCCGCTTGCGTAACTGCGGCTACAAATCCAGCGTCCGGGGAGAGGCAGGGGTTGGCATTCACCTCTAAGACCCAAGGCCGGTTCACGGCATCACAGCGAAAATCCACCCGGGCATATCCCCGTAAGGCAAATAAATACCAGCATTGTTTAGCAATCACCTCCAGGTCCTGCAGCAGGGGTTTATCTCCGGGAGGAAACTCAAAGCACCGACGGGTGTGGTGGTATTCAAAGGAGGTTTTATCCCACTTCGCCCGGTAGCCTACTATCCTCTTTTTATCGGCTGGGTAGTTTTCAAATCGGATCTCAGCCGGGGGGAGTACCACGGGCCCTCGAGGGGAGGCTAATAATGAAAGATTGAATTCTCTGCCTTCAATATACGCCTCGGCAAAGCACGCCCCTCCGAGTTTTTCTTGATGGTGTTGCATTGCTAACAAAAGCTCTTCAGCATGTTCGGCAAAGATTACCGAATCTTCTTCAAGTCCAAACGAAGCATGTTCCCATAACGATTTAATAATGTACCGCCCCTGCACTTCGAGGGTGTTGTTTTGAATTTCTTCCAAGGAAAAACTCAAGGGGGTAGGAATACCTGATCCCCCCAGAAGCTTCTTGGCGAGGAGCTTATTGGTACTAATAAAAAACGTATCAGTGCTTGCTCCAGTATAGGGTATTTGCAGGTGGTCGAGCAAGGCAGGGGCGAGGTGGCTAAGTTGTCCCTGTCCTTCAATTGATTCCACTAAGTTGAACACAAACCCCGGGCGGATTGATGTTAGCGTATCAATAAGCGCCTTGAAATCAAGCGATACGCTGACCTCAATAGGTTCATATCCTAAATCGGAGAGAATGTCAGCAATCGCTTCCGCTTGAACCAGAACATCACGTTGATCGGGGCTGGCATTTTCCGTTGCCCGGTCGTATAAGATCACGATCTTCATTTTTTGTTGCTCAAACAGTGACGTCTGGTGCCAGGGATGAAACTTCTTTGGGCCGGTGATACGGTTTCCCATTGCTGTTGATGAATTTTTGAAGGGGTACGGTACGGTAAAACCCCGGACTTCTCTCCGGAGAGCTGATTGCATGACCAATGCTATCAGCTCGTTATAAGTGATTCCAGCCAACCGGCAGAGGATGGGAAGATCGGAATGTACCGGATGAAGACCGGCAAGGGGGTTTACCTCTAAAAAATGAGGCATACCGTAAGCGTCCGCCCGCAGATCCAGTCGTCCCCCATCTCTGCATCCGAGGCCTCTCCAGGCGGCTAAGGCCACCTCCTCAGCCTTTTTTGCCATAGTATCATTTATCAGACGATATTCTACAAATTCTTCATATCGCTTTTTGTTCCAATAGGAATATCCATTAGGCTCCGCACTGTTTCGCAGGATCACTTCAATCACCCCGAGTACCCTGGCATCTTTCCCAGTCCCAATGATCCCTACGGTGAACTCTCGTCCGGGAAGGAAGGTCTCTAAAAGGACCGGCTGTTGATAGTGGGAGAGAAGCTGTGTGCACCTGGTGAATAACTGGTCCCACGTTTCAATCTTGGATGAAGCAGTGATTCCCTTTCCCGTTCCTTCAGCTACTGGCTTGGCAAAAAGGGGAAACGGGAGATGGATAGCGGCAAGATCTTCCTCCGACGCAACGATCGCAAAATCCGGGGTGGGAACACCAAGGTCACGGACTACCCGTTTGGTCATTCCTTTATGGAGTGTGAGTGAGAGTACCAGGGGATCGGAAAAGGTATACGGTATTTCGTAGGCTTCCAGCAGGGCAGGAACCTGGGCCTCTCGACCAAAACCATGTAATCCCTCAGCAATATTGAACACCATATCCCACCGCTCGCCAGTCGCCAGTCGCCAGGCGAGGTTTCTGATGTTTCCGATGCGATCAGTTTCATAGCTTAATTGTTGTAAAGCATCTTCAATAGCGTCAATCGTCTCCTGGCTGTCAAACTCAGCCGTTTCTTCTTCGCTCAATCCCTCCGACAGGTACTCCTCCCGGAGATCATAGGTAATTCCTACTTTCATTGACCGTTTCCCTTTCTTCCATGGTGCGTGGTTTTGACCAGTCCGGGTGACGTATGCTGCCATCGGGGTTGGGGTAGCGATAAAGATAACCTTGATAGTTTTGAAGCACGATATCATCGTGATCGTGGCCGACCACGTACTCCGGAAGGAGGGGAATTTTACCGCCCCCTCCGGGAGCGTCAATCACATAGGTCGGAACTGCATACCCACTCGTGTAGCCACGCAAACCCTTGATAATGTCCAGGCCTTTTTCCACCGGAGTACGGAAGTGGGCTGATCCAAAAATCGGATCGCACTGATAGAGGTAGTATGGCCTCACCCGTATGCGAAGGAGGCTATGAAACAGCCGTTTCATGGTCTCGAGCGAGTCATTTACCCCCGCCAGAAGCACCGTCTGACTTCCCAAGGGTACTCCAGCATCAGCTAAGCGCTCGCATGCCTGGATTACTTCCGGAGTTATTTCATCGGGATGGGTAAAGTGAATGCTTATCCAGAGGGGATGGTACTGCTTCAACATTCGCGTGAGGGCGGGAGTAATCCGATGGGGCAACACCACCGGCACCTTTGTCCCGATTCGCAGGAATTCTACATGGGGGATACGTCGCAACCGCGATAATAGCCACTCCAGTTTTTCGTCCGATAAGGTCAGTGGGTCACCACCGGACAAAAGCACGTCCCTGACAGTGGGGGTTGTTTCAATATACGAAAGCGCCCTTTGCCACTGGTGAATATTGAACTGATCGGGTTGAGCTTTTCCCACGATACGCGAACGGGTACAATAGCGGCAGTAGGTTGAACAAAAGTCAGTAACCAGGAAAAGGACTCGGTCGGGATACCGGTGGACCAACCCTGGCACCGGGCTATCCTCTTCTTCCCTGAGGGGGTCTGGAGCCTCACCTGAAGAAACAACCTGTTCATCAAGCACTGGTACTACCGTACGCCGCAATGGTTGTAGCGGATCGTCCGCGTCCAAGAGGCTCGCATAGTAAGGGGTAATGGCTAAAGGAAGTAGGGCACGATGAGAGAGGATCGCATCGCGTTCATTTTCAGTAACCTGAGTGATGCGTTCCAACTGGTGAAGAGCAGTAATTCGATTACGCAGTTGCCAGTGCCAATCATTCCACTCCGCGCTGGTTATTGTAGGAAAGCATCTTTTTCGGAAGGCAAAAACTCTATCGCTGGATTGAAAACGTGGAATACCATAGGTTTTCCGGATAGGAATTAAATTTTTTAGCCCCGAGCATGTTCCATACGGTGATGGAGGTTCTTCATCTTGCTCTGGGCTGGTGAATGTACCTGGAGGTTCAACCTCCTCAACGTTTAAGACCGCATTTTTCATTGTTTCTAAGTTCCCCGCGTATAAAAAAGATTAAATTTTACTCACTGACCCACGTTTTTGGTATTTTTTTACCCGGATTATTTTTTTATTACCTTCATTTTTCACTACGCCACTGACTTCCACTTCTTCCCGGATGAGGCTGACGAGTTCTTCTCCTTTACCAAAACCTTCCACCACATACTCCTCCTCGTTATGGGTTGAAATGGCAGTAGCAACCGCATTACCCTTTTCGTCCCAGGCCACTGGGATAATCAACCCTCGTAACGTGACTAACTTGTTATACGCTTTCCGGGGTTTCACCACCTTCTTAATACTTTTTTCCTTACTCTTTTTCATATAAATTTTTTTAAGCAAGTGACGTGCCAATAGGATGAGGAATTTAGTGATGAGGGAAGAGTGACGAGGGACGAGGGACGAGTGAATAGGGAAGAGGGAATGGAATAAAAAACCTACCTGCTATCAGAACTGTAAATTCCGATCATGATGAAAGGGAAAATTTTTTCCCCCTAAAATGGGGCGAAGAAGGGAGACAATTTGATATAACATATTGAAATATCGGATAATTTTTACAATAAGAACTCTTAGTTCCGATGTTTATCTTGTAGGAATTGAGAGTTCCGATTTTTTTGATACCTTAAACGCTTCTTTTTGGATACCGTATCTGGTCATCAGTTTATGTAACTGCCGGGTACTTATTCCGGCAACTTTGGCGGATGCTTTGATACTTCCGTTATTCCTGGAGAGGATTTCCTGCAGGTAATGTCGTTCAATGTCTTCTATGCCCTTGCGTCTCACCTCGGCTAAGGAGAGGGAAGAATCTACGGTTATCGTTGCGGTAGGGGATTCGGAGGTGAAAATTTCCCCCGGAAAACTTTCAGGGGTTAACACGGAAGACGGTTCCAGTATGTATGCCCGTTCCATCAGGTTTTCCATTTCCCGGATATTTCCTGGCCAAGCGTATTGTGGAAAAGCCTCCATTACCTGAGGATGAACTTCATGAATATCCTTCAGATGAAATTTGTTTAGCCTTTTTAAAATCCCCTCCACAATAAATGGAATGTCTTCTACGCGCTCGCGCAAGGGAGGAATTTCAATGGGAAACACATTGAGGCGATAATAGAGGTCGCTTCTGAACTGACCTTCATCGCACATTTTCTTAAGATCCGTGTTGGTAGCTGCAATAACCCTCGCGTTGGCTGCGATGGTTTCTTCGCCTCCCACGCGATCAAAGGTCCCGTCATGGAGTACCTGTAAAAGCTTGATTTGAGCGGATGGGGTGATCGTGCCTACTTCATCTAAAAGAATTGTCCCCCCCTTGGCAATTTCGAACTTACCCAGTTTGCGGCGGACTGCTCCAGTGAAAGCGCCTTTTTCGTGCCCGAAGAGCTCACTTTCTAAAAGGGTATCGGGAATTGCCCCACAGTGCACGCCGATAAAAGGGGCCTCTTTTCGATTGCTATGTTTATGAATCAATTTAGCGAGCACGCCTTTTCCGGTCCCGGTTTCACCCACAAAGAGGACGGTACTCTTGGTGGGCGCAACTAAGCGGATTTTATCAAAGACTTGTTTCATCAAGGAATTTTTTGTTCTAACGATTTCCAGGAAGTCAACGTGCCAGAATCGGTCGCGAAGATAGTCGAGCTCTGACTGCACAATGAGAGAGTCATAAAGACTTTCGGTCACATAGGTTACTTCATCCGGATTAAGAGGGTACGTAAGGTAATTACTTGCCCCCGCTTTTACTGCTTTTACCGCTTCTCTGATCATTGCTTGCGAGGACATAACAATAATCTCGATACCCGGATACAAATGCCAAAACGGCTGCAGCGCTGCTTTATAATTATCGTCTTTTTCGGCTCCGCGGAGCATTTCGACATCAATGAAAATAAAGTCGTACCGTTTCTTCCGGAGTATTTCTAAAGCAGCATCCTTATTTGGGGCTTTATCAACTCTAAATTTTTGAAAAAAACACTTCTGGATGGTACTAAACGCTTCTTGTCTTTTTGAAACCACGAGAAAAGATTTCATTAAGCCACCTTTAAGATATTATGCACCTCAACCTTAATGCTCAAAAAGGACTAATCCTCTTATTCAGGAAAAAAATTATAGCGGGAACAAAAGGCCATGTATAGAATTTTTTCATAAAAAAATATGTTGCCGGCTTGAAATAGCAATGGCGTTACTTTTGACTTTTTTTGAAAAAGATGCTTAAGATTGTATAAATAAGTGAGAACCATTGATTCATAGTGTTGCGGAGGGAATATGGTGGACAACGTGAAGGTTTTGTTTCTTTCGCCCGAAGCAGTCCCTTTTGCCAAGACTGGCGGGTTAGCGGATGTGGCCGGCGCCCTTCCCGGGGCATTAAAACGGTTGGGGGCTGATGTAAGGCTGACCCTTCCGTTATATTCCATGGTGAGAAAAGGAAATTTTGAGCTGCGGCCATTCATTGATACCCTGGACGTTCCCTTGGGTAATGAGACACTCAAGGCCACTGTGTGGGAATCTCAAAACGAGAGCGGAGTTCCGGTTTATTTGATTGAGCGGGAAGATTTGTACGATCGGCCCAGCCTTTACGGAAATGCTATAGGTGATTACTACGATAATTTGGAACGCTTTACCTTCTTTGCCCATGCTGCGCTTTGCATAGCCGATGCTATTCCCTTTAAGCCTGATGTGATCCACTGCCATGACTGGCAGAGTGGGCTGGTACCAGCACTCATTAAGGGACCTTACCAGGGGAACTCCGTCATTGGGGGAACACCCACTGTTTTTACCATTCACAATTTAGGGTATCAAGGGCTCTTTCCGGCAGAGAAGCTTCCGATAACCGGACTCTCTAAGGAGGAATGTTTTCATCTGGGTGGTCTGGAATTTTGGGGCAAGATAAGCCTGCTTAAGGCGGGAATCGTTTACTCTGAAGCGATCACCACCGTGAGCCCCACCTATGCTCAGGAGATCCAGACTTTGGAATACGGGATGGGTATGGAGGGAATCCTTCGCCACCGCAGTGCCTATCTCCACGGAATTCTCAATGGGGTAGATTATCAACACTGGGATCCAGCCCGGGATCCTCATTTGCCGGCACAGTATTCTCTTAGCAGTAGGGGTGGCAAACTCCGTTGTAAGGAATCGTTAATAGCGGAGATGGGCCTTGACCCTTCCTTAAAAACCCGTCCCCTCCTGGGGATGATTTCCCGCCTCGATACGCAAAAGGGTCTCGACCTTCTGGTAGCAGTACTCGATGATATTCTGAACCTAAATGCGGGATTTGTGATTTTAGGATCGGGGGATGAACGTATTCAGGAGGCTATCCGGGGGGCCGGTGAGCGTTACCCTGGACGAGTGGGAATCAAGATCGGTTTTGATGAATCGTTTGCCCATCGCATCATGGCCGGAGTAGATATTTTTTTAATTCCCTCTCGTTACGAACCCTGTGGGCTTACCCAGATGTATGCCTTGAAGTATGGTACTGTTCCCGTGGTGAGGGCAACCGGGGGTCTGGATGATACTATTGTCCCCTTTGCTATCCAGACCGGAAAAGGGAATGGATTCAAGTTTGGCCCCTATGAACCAGCAGCCTTTCATACAGCGATCCGGGAGGCGATAAACCTCTTCCAGGATACCAAACTCTGGAATAGGCTCCGGACTAACGGAATGAAGGAGGATTTTTCCTGGGATCGCTCCGCCCGGGCTTACATGGAGATTTATCAATCAATCAGGCAGAAATAGTTTGCCATCACAAGCCTTTTATCTTCTCTTCATATTCTTTATCCTTTGATCAGGAAGACCTATGCTTTTCCTTTTCGGAATGAATAGTACCAGCTTTTTGAATTCCAAAGCCTTCTTTTGGGAAAGGGTTTACTGATACGCTGAAGAGCAACTGAAAAACATCAACGTTAACCCAGGTAAGAAGATATGCCCAAGGATAATGACCATATTATGAAATATTTTCTCGAACCCCGATCGGTTGCTCTGATCGGAATTTCTCGGAAAACTGGTCAAGGCGCTTTCAACATAATGGAAAATCTGATCCAGTATGGTTATAGAGGGGAGCTTTATCCGGTCAACCCTAAAGCCGATGAGCTTCTCGGCCGACGAGTATATCCCGATGTTTCCTCCTTGCCCGAGGGTATCGATTTGGCGATCATCGCAACCCATCGAGATTTAGTCCCGGCATTGGTTAAAGAATGTGCCTACCGCCAGGTTAAAGGGGTAATTATCATTTCTCAGGGTTTCAGGGAAGTTGATGACCCACGGGGGAAGGAACTCCAGCAAGAACTCGACCGAATCGTAAATGAAACCAAAATAAGGATCCTGGGTCCCAATTCTGTTGGAGTGATTAATGCTTTTGCTGGATTCTCCTCCGCCTTTATACCTATTCCTCGAATCCGCTATCCAGTTGCTCTGGTATCCCAGTCCGGAGGTTTTTTTGAAGGATTTCCTCGCTGTCCTTTTGGAAAGGGGATAGACCTGGGAAACACCACTGACCTGAGTTTTATCGAGGCGCTTTCTTTTTTTGAGCAAGATCCTGATATTCGGGCCATTGTTATTTATATGGAGGCAATAAGCCATGTGTCTAAATTTATTCCCCTGGCCAAGCGGATAGCCAGATCAAAACCAATATTAATTTTGAAAGGCGGCAAAAGCAAAGAGGGCAAGAAAGGAGCAGTATCGCACACAGGCTCATTGGTAGCTGAAAATAAATTTTATGAGGCAGTGTTTCGTAAGACGAACCTCATTCCAGTTAATTCAATTATAGAACTGGGAGATATCATCAAGGCTTATCTTCACGTTCCACCCTTTACTGGAGATCGGGTTGCTATTATAACTCCCACCGGGGCTGGTGGTATCCTCGGGCTGGATGCCTGTGAATTTCAAGGTTTTCAGCCGGCTGAGCTTTCTCTGGAAACCATTAAAAAAATTCACTCTTTCTTTCCTCCTTGGATCCAGATAAAAAACCCCCTCGATATTCTTGCAGCCGGAATGGCATACGGCTACAAGAAGGTTTACCAGGCAACCCTGGAAGCCTGTTTGGATGACCCGGGAGTTGACGTAGTTTTGGCTGTTTGTGGAATCTATACCTTGAAGTCTATTCAGGAAGTCATTGCCCGGCATCCCAATAAGCCGGTTGTAGCTTGGGTCATCGGACATAGCGAACCTACAATCACGGAAAAAGCGCAAGAGGCTGGTTTTGATCCTCGTTACCCTTCTCCGGAGCGGGCACTCGGCTCCCTCAGGGTATTGAGAGAATTTTATCAGGCTCGAGAAGAAGTCCCAGAAAAAAAGAAATCCCTTATCTCTCCCTCTTCAAAAGCTTATCAAATAATACAAGAAGTAGAGAGAGATAAAGTACCACTGCTTGGGTTAAGGGCTCTGGAATTCATAGAAGCATGCCATTTTCCTATAGCCCCAACACGGGAAGTCCAAAGCCTTTCCCAGGCTTTAAAGGTTGCAGAAGATTTGACCTATCCGGTAGTGTTGAAAATTGAGGCTCCAAGGGTTATCCACAAATCAGACGAAGGTGGGGTTGTTACTCATATAGGTTCCCCCGAGACCTTGACCCACGTTTATAAAAAAATGTGGGAAAGGTTTGGATTAGAGGGATCAGAAATGAACTGCAGATTTTTTCTTCAGCCCATGATCTCAGGTGGTCAGGAGGTTATTCTCGGTCTCAAACGAGATTCCCAGTTTGGCTCGGTGGTGATGTACGGAATGGGGGGTATTTACACTGATGTTCTCCAGGACGCTTCTTCTCGGTTGGCTCCGCTGTCTCGAAAGGAGGCCATTCAAATGATCGAAGAAACACGAACCTCTTCTTTTTATCAGGGATTACGGGGTCAACCCCCGTTGGACCGTTCCGAGGTTGTAGAAAGCCTGCTAAAAATTTCCATAATTGCCGAGGCATTTCCTTCTATTCAGGAGCTGGACATAAACCCACTTATGGTTCTTCCTAAGGGGGTTAAGGTGGTAGATGTCAGGATCATTTTATAAAATTAATGAACTCAGCAGAGGGAAAGCAAGCCTTACTTAAATTAAAATTGACTGACTATCTCCGGTAAGTTATGATTTACAAAGTAGTTAGGGATATTTCCATAAGTGACTTAAAAAGAGGAGGAAAATACTATGGACAGGAAGGAATTGATGGAGGTGTTTAATAAAAGACCCCGCATCGGGACATTAAGTACTGCTGATGATCAAGGCAATGTGAACGTAGCGGTATTCGGTTCTCCGCACATGACCGATGAGAATACCGTGGTTATGGGAATTGGGAACAATCGCACCTATCGGAACTTACAGCTAAACCCCAAGGCGGTTTTTCTTATTGTAGAACCTGGACCCACAGTACCCGATTGGAAAGGAGTAAGGGTGTACTTAGAGGCCGTTACTGTCGAGAGCAAGGGGCCACTTTTTGATAGAATAAAAGAGGAGATTACCAACCGAGTTGGAAAAGAGGCTGGTCAGATGATCGCCGCGGCAGTGCAGTTTAAGATAACCGAAGTACGTCCTCTGTTAGATAGGTTATCGTAATGAAAAAGGAAGTTGAAAACTGGTTAAATTCTGCTCAATATGATCTGGAGACTGCCGAGCACTTGTTTATCGCAGGCAGGTATATTTATACTATTTTTATGTGCCATTTAGCCCTTGAGAAGGTATTAAAAGCCAAGGTTCAAGAGGTTACAAATAAAATTCCACCGAAAACCCATAATCTTCGCTATCTTGTGAAATTAGGAAGCCTTAAAGTTCCTGAAGATATACCCGAAGATATGTTTGAGTTTCTAAGCAAGCTAAGCGATGTGAGTATTCCCACAAGGTATCCTCAGGATTTTAAAAAACTTGTAGAGGCTTATAATGAAGGCGTTACCAGAAGTTACCTGAATAGAACAAAGGAGGTCTTTGAATGGATGGGAAAATTGCTGAAGCAATAGAAAAATTCAGGTTCTCTTTGGAGGAAATGGGGATTAAGGTGAAAAGGGTCATAATTTTTGGCTCCTATGCGGCAGGTAAAGCAGATGAAGATAGTGATATTGATGTTGTAGTTATTTCAGAAGATTTCAAAAACATGGATTTATTTAAAAGGCTTGAAATCATCGGATTAGCGCTGGCAAGAGCAAAAGTAATGGAACCTATTGAGGCATTAGGTTATACCGAAGAAGAATATGATTCTGAACAATATGGCACATTTATTGGGGATGAGGTTAAGTCGAAAGGGGTCGTGGTGGTTTGAGTGAAAGGAAGCCTGGCAAGAGTAAACATGGGTTAGAAATTGAGTATGGAGTTTAGATCATGGAAGACATTAAGAAGTTTTTTAAGAATGACAAATTTGCCGAGTATGTAGGGATTGAGATCGTCGAGGTTTCAAGAGGAAGAGCCAAGGCAAAAATGGAAATAACAAAAGAACACTTGAACGGTGTCAACATTGCTCACGGCGGAGCAATATTTACCTTAGCTGATTTAGCATTTGCGGTAGCTTCAAATTCTCATGGCACCGTGGCCGTGGCGATCAGCGCCAGCATTACTTTTTTGAAGGCAGTTACCGGGGGGACGTTATTTGCAGAAGCAGAAGAGGTTTCTTTAAATCCCAAACTTGCTGCCTATAAAGTATCCGTAACGGATGATAGTGGGGATATAGTGGCGATCTTCCAGGGAACAGTATATCGGAAAAAAGAAAGGGTTAACCAGACGGTCGGTTAACCCTTTGAAATCATTAATGAAGACCTTTATACCACAAAAGATCGTCATTCCTCCTAAGGCTGCCCGGATTGGCTCCTTTCAAAGAAAACCATAACCACCATAGGCTTGGAAGAAAGTAACTGCAACAAGAAACCCATGAGCAAAGAGAGACAGGCTTCGGGATCATGAAAGTGCTCTTTATTTCTGCAATTACTGAGGAAATCAACATGCCAACGTCTCCCTTAGGATTGGCTTGGGTAGTGGCGGCAACCAAGAAAGCGGGACATAATACCGTGGAAGTGCTCGACCTTAAGGCTGTTAAAGACCCTCATTTAGCTCTCAAGGATACCATTACGAGATTTCGTCCTGATATCATCGGTATATCAGTGAGAAACATTGATGACCAGCGTATGGATGACACGAAGTTCCTTTTGACTCCTATTAAGGAAGTTGTCTCTTCCTGTCGTGGGCTTTCTAAAGCGAAGATTATTTTAGGTGGGGCGGGCTACAGCATCTGCCCGGCAAGCATTTTAGCTTATTTAGGTGCAGATATGGGAATCCAGGGCGAAGGAGAGGGGGCTTTCCCGGCGCTCTTAGAGCGAATCCAAAAGGGCGACGATCTTTCTGACATTCCAGGTCTTTACCTATCGGACCGTGGCCTTATGGGAACCAGACGGTTTCCGGAAAACCTTGATCAATTGCCCTTCCCCGACCTTGAGGCATTGACTTCGTATCTTCCTAAGGACCGAGAAATCTTGCTGCCGGTTCAGACAAGAAGGGGTTGTCCCTTGGATTGCAGTTATTGTTCTACCGCGTCTATCGAAGGACGCCACATCCGGAAGCGGTCCCCGGATAGGGTGATCCAGGAACTCACCCGTTATAAAGAAGCTGGCTTCAGCCGGTTTTATTTCGTAGATAATACTTTTAATTTGCCTTCTTCTTATGCCAGGACACTCTGCTCGAAAATGGCGATGGCCGGACTTGAGATCGCCTGGCAGTGTATTCTCTATCCCGTGGAAATTGAGAAAGACTTGGTTAAAGAAATGGCAAGAGCCGGGTGCAAGGAGGCCTCTGTAGGATTCGAAAGTGGCAGTGAAAGAATCTTGCGGAAAATGAACAAACGGTTCAAACCCGAGGAGGTGCGCGTAACGTGCGAGAGACTTAAAGATCACGGAATTCGGCGATTGGGCTTTTTGCTTCTGGGAGGACCCGATGAAACCAGGGAATCGGTTGAAGAAAGCCTTGGCTTTGCCGATTCCCTCTGTCTGGATGCTCTAAAAATCTCCATCGGCATCCGTATCTATCCCCATACGGAGTTGGCGAAGGTTGCGGTTGAAGAGGGAATAATCGCTCCGGAAGATGACTTGCTTTTCCCGAAATTTTATTTAGCCAAGGGGCTTAAAGGCTGGATACACCAAACGGTAAGGGAGTGGACCGCTGATCGGCCTTATTGCCTTACCTAATTTGAAAAATCTTTGATTAAGCCAGGG
>JAZDOO010000016.1:0-5987 GCA_043798555.1 Pseudomonadota bacterium
CCATCTCCTTGCCCGTAGCGTACCCCTCCCTTTTTAAAGGGAGACCCAGAGGGATTATGAATCTCAGACAGTTAATTCCAGATTCCAAAATTGACCCAAAAGTGGCTAACAGACCTTGCTCCAGTGAGTGTGGGCATTACCCATTGATGAACGAATAAATAAAAAAAAAGAGAAAAACCATGGATAAAATCATTGGTCTATGCGGCATTCCCGCCTTCATTGCAACACAAAATGATGATATTGAGGGGTTAAAAGAAGTGGCAGAGAAGTGGTCGAAAGAATTCAAGTTGAATTTGACATACAAGGGCGTTATCTGTGATGGTTGCCTCGATTACGGGGGACGGTTTTCTTCTTATTGCAAGTTTTGTGAAATAAGGAAATGTGGTGTGGAGAAGAAAATACCGAATTGTGCCTATTGCACGGAATATCCCTGCGAAAACCTGAGCAGGCATTTTATGCTCGCCCCGGAGGCGAAGGCCACTCTCGAAGAAATAAGAAAGAACATTTAAAAGGAAACGCTTCAGATAAAGTTGTCATGGTCAGTTGGCCCCACACGAACCATGAAAACTCCCAAACAATCCCCTCCCTGTGGCAAAGGGAGGGCGGGGAGGGATTTTGTCAAACCATTCCGCAATCCGCATTCCGAAATCCGAATTTATGATATGTTTCACGTGAAACATTCCCTATTCCCTCGACGGACAATATAGGATAGGAAAGGAGTCGGCAGGCTATTCCAAAATGTCATTCTGAGGTGTCAGCCTAAGAATCTCATGTTGTTAACATGCTATAATTATTAGGTTCTTCGCTTCGCCCTGAACGCCATAGGGTGCAGCGCTTCGCTCAGAAGACATATCATTATGACATCATTAGTCATTAGGGGAGGGGACGTCATTAGGGAACGTAGGTGGAAATGCAACTTGACGAGGGGTGAGAAAGTGAGCAGGATGGGACCCTATGCCAAGACAGCCGAGACTGGACGCCCCGGGCGCGTTGCATCATGTGATGGCACGGGGCATCGAAGGGGCAAACATATTCCGCACAGATAAAGACCGGAATGACTTCCTGGATCGCCTATCTGAGCAGTGCGAGGCGGAAACCCTGAAAGTCTATGTTTGGGCTCTCATTCCTAACCATGTTTTATGTTGAGCTCAACATAAAACATGGTTTTTCATTAAAGCGTAAGCATAAAGACGGAAAGGGGATCTGCTCTTGTAGTCCGAAAGATAGGCGACAGATCTCTACCCTACACATTTCATAACCTTTCACTTCAGACAGGAGATGTAGAGAAGAGGTTTTTCGGAAAACTATTGACACGAACTTCGTGATACACTATATTCATGTTATGAGAAATGTTACGATTACACTTGATGAAAAAGTGGCGCACTGGGCACGGATTCGGGCTGCGGAACGAGAAACCAGTGTCTCTCGTCTGGTGGGGGAGCTGCTTCGTGAGAAAATGCTGGAGGAAGAGAGCTATCAATCAGCAATGCAGGAGTATCTCTTACAACCCCCCCGTGCAATGAAAAAGCCTAAAGCCAAGTATCCTCATCGTAAGGAGCTCCATGAGCGTCAAGGTCTTTGTTGATACCAATGTTCTTGTTTACGCCAGGGATGCTTCCGAGCCCCGAAAGCAAGAACAGGCCATGGCATGGATGAGCCACCTGTGGAACGGTAGGGCAGGCCGGTTGAGCTTCCAGGTATTGCAAGAATTTTATGTAACCGTCACGGAAAAACTTACCCCCGGGATGGACCCAAAGAGCGCTCGCAGCGACATAAGGGCCCTACTCGCCTGGCATCCCATTCCTGTGGAGAAGAGGGTTGTCGAAGGCGCTTGGTTGATTCAGGACCGTTATGGGCTTTCTTGGTGGGACGCCCTAATCGTATCTGCCGCACAAGTCGCCGACTGTCAATATCTCCTTACCGAAGATCTTCAGAAAAATCAGGAATTCAACAAAGTCCAGGTAATCAACCCCTTCCATCGAACACCTGCATCCATTAACGGATAGTCTGCTCGTAGATTATTGATTCAATTCGTTACAGGGGTTCGGATTTTAATTCTTTGGAATGAGAATATAAATTAGGTGTTATCATCTGGCTTAACGCAAAACCTTTTACATGAAAAATACTTCCCCTCACATCCTCCTCATCAACCCATGGATCACGGATTTTACGGCTTATAATTTCTGGATAAAACCTCTTGGTCTCCTCTATGTTGCCAGTCTCTTAAGAGAGAATGGATTTCGAGTCACCCTGATTGATTGTCTCGACTTTTACGGAAAAACAAAGGGATACGGAGATGGGAAATTTTTCAAGACCAAGATTGAAAAACCTCTTCCCCTCAAGTTCATTCCGAGACAATATAGCCAGTATGGAATTCCTGAAGAAATACTGTTGAAAAGATTATCATTGATTGAAGAAAAGCCAGACCTCATTGGGATTACTTCAGGGATGACATACTGGTATCCTGGTGTCTTTAAACTAATTGAAATTGCAAAGAAATTCTTTAAGGGGACTCCGATTATTCTGGGTGGAATCTATGCCACCCTCTGCCACGATCACGCAAAACAGTATTCCGGCGCCGATATTGTTTACAATGAAAGAAATGAAATCGAGGCCCTAAAATTAGTTTCTGAGTTGACTCAAGTTAAAATTCCGCATTCCGCAATCCGCATTCCGAAATCGGAAATAACTCCGATCTCCGAACTCCGAACTGATTATTATCCAAGTTTCGACCTCTATCCACAACTCGATTTCGTATGCATCGCTACCTCAAGAGGATGTCCTTTTCGGTGCACCTATTGTGTCTCGCCAATCCTATCGAAGGGTTTTATAAGAAGAGATCCCCTTAAGGTAGTCGAGGAGATTGAATATTGGACAAGCCGGTTTCAGGTCAAAAATATTGCCTTTTACGACGATGCCCTCATTATGGAGCCCTCTAAACATATTATTCCCATTCTGAAAGAGATAATAAAGAGAGGGATTAAATGTAACTTCCACACACCCAATGCCCTTCATATCAGGGAGATAGATCAGGAGGCAGCGGAGCTTCTATTTCGTTCCGGATTTAAAACCATCCGTCTTGGTCTTGAAACATCAAACGAAGCAACTCAAATTGAAACGGGCGGAAAGGTTGACAATCAGGAGTTCAAAAGCGCGATTAAGAATTTAAAAAGGGCAGGGTACTCAGGGAAAGAAATAGGAGTCTATATCATGGCCGGACTGCCGGGTCAAAGGGCAGGGGAGGTTGAGGAAAGTATCGCTTTTGTAAGGGATGTAGGGGCAAGGCCAATGCTCGTAGAATATTCACCCATTCCTCATACTCCTCTATTTGAAAGGGCAAAGCAATTTTCTGCCTTTGACCTCGAAAACGAACCTTTATTTCACAACAATACCATACTCCCCTGCCAGTGGGAGGGTTTTACACTAAATGATTATAGAAGGCTTAAAGAAGAGTTAAGGAGGGAGTTGATATATGAAACCTTCTGAAATTGCCAGGGATATTTTTATTGTGGGAGGGCCTGAGATCACGGATAGTAGGGATGGTTGTGTCTATCTCCTTAATTTAGGAGAACTCATATTGATTGACGCAGGAGCGGGCTGGAGCGTGGAGAAGATTGTTAAAAACATCGAGAGATTAGGACTTGATCCTAAAAATCTTAAAAAAATTCTTCTCACCCACTGCCATATAGACCATATCGGAGGCGTTCCGGAGATTAAGAAACGGTTTGGTTCTAAAATTTACATTCATAACCTGGATGCCCCTCCTCTGGAGAGTGGAGATTCTGTCTTAACAGCAGCCACCTGGTATCAGACTTCATTTCCGCCGACCCCTGTGGATGTGAAACTGAATTTTCCGGAAGAGGTTTTAAGGATTGGTGGAGAGAAATTAGTCTGTCTCCATACACCGGGCCATACACCGGGGTCCATCTGTATCTATCTCGATAGAGATGGAAAGCGGGTTCTTTTTGTTCAGGACCTTCACGGCCCGCTTCTTCCGGAGTTTGGCTCGAATCTCAACGACTGGGATCGTTCGACCCGGAAGCTGCTCGACCTCGAAGCGGATATTCTCTGTGAAGGCCACTTTGGAATTTACAAGACAAAGAAAGAAGTGAAAGATTACATTTTATCTTATCGCCGCCAGTACGGGGTTGAGTGAGTAGGTCTGTTGAAAACGTTTCTTATTTTTTCTTGAGATTATACTCACCTGTATAATGCACTTATGTATAATGCAAAATTTTAGTTGTTAGTCCCTCTGTTTTTACCTATGTAAGTTCTATAGTCATGTGTTTCGAGAACTATTTGTAAGGTCCATTGGCAAATAGTTCTACTAAATGCAAATCTATTCGCGTTTAGTTCCAAAAATATTCTTGACAAAAGGATATTTATATTATACTCTTTTTAAAGAGTATAATAATGGGGAGTTTATATGGCAAAATATTTGAAGAAAGTTCAAGTGTTACTGACCGACCAACAGTTAAAAGACCTCGAAGAGATTGCCTCCGAGAATCATAAGAAGCTCGGCACCCTCGTCCGTGAAGCCATTGAAGAATACCACCTGAAAACTAAGAAGAAACGGGAGATCGCCGAAGCTGTCGATAGACTCCTTTCGCTTCCCGAAGTCCCTGTCCCAGAAGATTACCAGAAATGGGAAGCCGAATACCTTGAGGGGAAATATTCATGTCGATAAATACGCCGCCTGTCTGGTTTATCGACACCAATCTGATCATGTATTCCATCGGCAGCCCTCATCCTCTTCGTGAACCCTGCAGAAAATTCCTTAAAAAAATCAAGTCTCGAGAAATTCTCGGCGTAACGAATACAGAAGTTCTCCAGGAGATCCTCTATCGATATTTCTCAATAGAAAGAAGAACACTCGGCGAAATCGCCTATCAGTCGATGGTCCGATTCTGCACAGATATTCTCCCGGTAAGGGTCATGGACACAGATAAGGCCCTTGAGATTTTAAAAAAGATTAATGGAATCACTTCCCGTGATGCTGTCCATGCCGCCACCATGATCCACAATGGAATAAAAGAGATTATCTCCACCGATCCTCACTTCGACCTCATTCATGAAATCAAAAGAATCGACCCAATAAAGCTCAGTTGAGGCGATCTTTTTACTGATTAAAAAACAAGATGTTCTTCTCAGGGAGATAGTGTTGAGGAGGCTTTGGATATGATCAAAGATGCCATTAAAGGTCATCTTGAAGTTGAGGAGGAGTTAAAGAGAGAAACACCTCAAAAAAGGAAAGCTGCCTAAATGGCATCGCTGCATGATTTGAAACCTGAGAAGGTAATAGAGGTTTTTGAAAGTGGTTTGTGGGTTAATAACTCCCCTACCGTCATCAATATTGGGCAGGGTGAAAAAAATAAATTTACAATCCAACTCTTTTTGTTAAAATGGTTTAGTAAACTGGATAAATTAATCTCCAAATGAAAAGGAAACTTTAAGGAGGAATCAATTATGAGAGTAGAGAATGTTAAGGTGAGGGCAAAGAAATTACTTGATCATCTATCCGAAGATAAGGCAAAGGTCGCCGTCTCCTTTCTGGAGTTTCTGGAGGAGAAGGAATGCTGGGACGCCACCAAAGAAATCCTCCGAGACAAAGAATTGATGGCAAGTATTCGAAGAGGGAAGGCAGATATTGCAAAAGGAGAAGTAAGACTATGGAGAGAGGTGAAGAAAAATGTTTGAAGTATATCTCTCTCGAGAGGCCGAAAAGATTTACCTCAAAGCTCATCCCAAAACAACTCGATTACTTGACAATTGTTTTAGAAATTTGGAGCAGTCCCCTTTATTTGGACCAAATATCAAACGCCTAAAGGGGAAACTGGAAGGAAGTTATCGTTATCAGGTTGGAGGAATGAGGGTCATTTACAATGTAGATATTGAAACAAAGAAGGTTTTTATTGAGACTATTGGCGCCAGGGGTGATATCTATAAATGACGAAAAAATAATCTATATAAGATAAGAGGGTAAATAT
>JAZDOO010000020.1:0-16724 GCA_043798555.1 Pseudomonadota bacterium
TCATTTGACAAACACGTTATTTTTAGTAATATTTACTAAAAACAATAATATCAGCATGTTGTATGGAATAATGTAAATCATGGCGAGAATTCTCGGTTATAGTGTAGCGATTTTTTTTGCTTTTCTTGGATCATTTCCTCAAATAACCTACGGGGCTAACCAGATCACCGGGGTTCGGTATTGGTCAGCACCAGACCATACGCGCGTTGTTTTAGATGTCGGTGGGACCATCCCCTATAAATACTTCACCTTGACTAATCCTGACCGCCTGGTCGTGGACTTCAAAAATACCACCACTTCCCTTCCCCGGAATTACATTAGCGTCAACGATGGGATTATTACCCAAATTCGTTTTGGGTATTTTGAAAAAAATGTTCTCCGGATGGTTTTCGACCTGGTTAAGCGTGCCGAGACAAAAGTTTTCCCTATCGAAAAATTAGAAGGAAAAGCTGACCGCCTGGTGATTGAGCTTTTCCGTCCAGATCTGAAGGATCTGACAGAGATGAACCGAACCATGATCACTACCGAGTTTAAGGATAAAAAGATTATCGTCATTGATCCGGGACATGGAGGTGAGGATCCGGGAGCGATAGGTCCGGGAGGGACGTTTGAGAAAAATGTGGTTTTGGCGTTTGCTAAATCCTTAAGGACCTTTTTTAACGAAAAAGCGGGGTACCAGGCAGTACTCACCCGGGACAGGGATTATTTTATCCCTTTAAGGGAAAGGATCAAGATAGCCCAGGATTATGCTGCTGATCTCTTTATCAGCATTCATGCGGACAGTAACAACATTCGCGGATTTAAAGGCTCATCAGTGTATTGTCTTTCCTTACAAGGCGCAAGTGATGAAGCCGCCCGTTACTTGGCGGAGAAGGAAAATGCTTCTGACCTTATCGGAGGTGTTCCCCGCAGCGAAAATGATGACCTCAACTTCACGCTTCTTGACTTAGCCCTAACCAACACGATCAATTCCGGCCTTCGTTTTGGGGCATTAGTGCTGCGGGAAATTAAAAAGGTGCATCCCATCAAATTTGAAACGCCCAGGCAGGCTGGTTTTGTGGTCTTGAAGACACCGGAAATTCCCTCTGTTCTCATTGAGATCGGGTTTATTAGCAATCCCTCTGAGGAGCGCATCCTCAAGCAAAGCACTTTTCAGACGAATGTGGGTAAAGCTATCTTCGAAGCTTCAAATCAGTTTTTTAAGCTTGTGGTAAGCAAAGAGTCAGTTAACCCTTATCCGCTGGAAGTAAAGACCTCAGGAAGTGAAGCTTCTTTTGCTCACCAATAGGCCATAGGCGTTAAGGAGCGGGGGCCGGGGGTAAAGGGTTTGAGGGAGGGGCATGTTTTTGTTTTAAAATTTGGAGATTGAGGGCGGGAATCTTTTCTTTTGCCTCCTGAGAGTTGGGGTTTAGTTTATAAATAGCTTTATATTCGTCAAGCGCATTATTCAGATCTCCAGTCTGTTCATAAAGTCTGGCTAAGCTGATCCGGTAGGTTGTATTCTGAGGTTCCAGTTGAACCGCCTGTTGGTAGTGAGTTATGGCCTGAGGGTAATTTTCATTCTCCGCCAGCAGTGATGCTAACTTACCGTGAATAATTGCTTTTTGGGGATTAATCTTCAAGATCCGGCGATAGGTTTCTATCAGCCCGGGCCTATTGTTCTTTTTTGTATAAAGGTCTGCTAAGGAGTTAAGGGGATCTAAATCCCTCGGATTTTCCTGTACGAGTTTTTCATACTCTTTAATCGCCTCATCAAGCTTTCCCATTTTTGCACAGAATTGGGCCAGGTTTTTTCTGTACTCGTGATTCTTAGGATCGAAATCGGCTGCTTTGCGATAATGGGTGAGTGCCTCCTCTCTTTTTCCCAGTTCCTCATAAAGCGCCCCCAGATTATTCTCGACGAGGGCATTGGTGGGCTCCAGCTTGAGGATTCGTTGATACACTCCGATTAACTGATTTTTTCCTCCAGTTTTATGGAGAATGTCCACCAAAGCATAAAGGGTATCACGGTCATTTGGTTTAAGAGCGAGAACCTGTTCGTATGCTTTTATAGCTCCTTGCGGATTTCCCTCTTCATAATAACAGGTAGCCAAGGCTTTCCTCAGCGCCGGATCCTTAGGGCTGTATTTCACCGCCTGTTCAAAAGAACGGATTGCCTTGCTCCATTCTTTTTGCTCTTGGTAAATAAACCCGAGGTTATTATAAAGCGTAGCATTATTAGGTTCCAAAGGGATTAATCGTTCATAGGTTTTGACAAGGTTTGGGGTATCCTTTTTTCGATTATAAAGGTTGATTAAGGTATAGAGGATATTTTTATCCTTTGGTTTCTGGCGAGAAAGTTTCTCATATTGCTCGATGGCATTAGCGACGTTATTAGATTTCTCATATAATTTTGCTAAATTATTTTGAATATCAGCGTCTTGAGGGGAATACTTAAGAGCATTCCGATAAGCAGCTTCCGCCCGGGTAGTATCTCCCTTTTCTGCGTAGAGGTACCCTAAGTTATTGTAGATTATCGCATTCTTAGGCTCGAACGCTAAAATTCTCTGATAGGTACTGATCAGCTTATTTGCATCTTTCGCTGCCGAATAGAGGTCAACTAAGGTATAAAGAGTATCTTTATGCTTTGGATCAGCCTGAAAGACATTTTCGTATTCCTTAATGGCATTTTTGGTATCTTTTAACGCCTGATAGGCCTTGGCCAGTTGGAGGATGACGTCCGGGTTCTCAGGGGATAAGTTCTTGGCAAATTGATAGCATCTGATCTTTTCTTTTTTATTCTCTAATTTTTCCGCCCTGCTTAGCCAATCACCAGCGGTTAAGCTAACGTTTAGTCTAATAAATCCAAAGGCCTTTTCATCCTTTTGAAAAGTGAGCCGGTATTCTTTTCCTTCTCCTTTTTTGGAAGTCTCCATCGCACCTTCAACCATTTTATTAATGTCAAAGGGCACATCAAGGCCAATTTCTGGCTGAATACCTTCGACCTCCGCAGTAACCCCGCGGTTAAAGAAAACATTGGTATTAACTTCCGTCAGGCTTACTTTATCTCCTGGGACCACCTCCAATATACCTTCATTATTAAATTCTTTTTCTTTCTCATTAATCTTTATCAAAACCTTATGCAGTTGCGGCCCTCCCTTGAAGAAGTTCAGATAACCATAAAAAAGTATTCCGGCTATTACTATCACACACAAGGGAAGAAGAACGCCTTTAAAGAATGATGATAATCTTTTGTGGCCAGAAGAAAATTTTCTATTTTTTTTGTGATCTTCGCGATACATAATCAAGCCCTGCCGTGTTGTGAATTTATAGATTTAAGTAATGCTGATTTTTGACATAAATAAAACTATTTTTCAATGACGAATCTTTTTCATGTTTTAGCCTAAATGTGATATGAGATGGTTTCTTTGCCAGGGTGAGGAGATTGGTTAAGGCACCAGAATATTTGTAACAAAAAGAAAAATATAATATCATAAAAATTCTTTTTTGTTACTGTCAAATATCAAATAGCGTTGTCTTGAGGTGGAATATTGAACAAAACTCTTTCTGCTTATGCCCATACCAGAGCGGAAATTGATTTAGATGCTTTGGCGTTCAACCTTAGGCAGGTTCGAAACTTAGTTGGAAAAGAGAAAAAAGTTCTTGCCGTGGTAAAAGCGAATGCCTATGGTCATGGTGCCCTTGCTATTGTCCGCGAATTAGAGACCCTGGGGGTGGATTTCCTTGGGGTCGCCTTTCTTGAAGAGGGGATTCACCTCAGGGAATGTGGTATCCGGCAACCAATGTTAATTCTCGGAGGAATTTTTCCCTTTCACATTGAAGACGTGGTTAGGTTTAATCTCACCCCAGTCATTTATGATATCCAATTGGCATCACTCCTTGATGCTGAAGGAAAACGACAGTCTAAAAAAATTCCGGTACACGTCAAAATTGATACTGGTATGAATCGCATCGGGGTTCCTTCTGAAGAGGCTGAAGTTTTTTTCACCCGGCTCCGTGATTTCGAGCATTTAGAAATTGAAGGGGTTCTCTCGCACTTTTCTTCTGCCCATGTAAGAGATAAGGCGAGCCGTTCGTTTACCGATGTTCAGATTGAACGATTTAAACATATATTAAAACGTATACATGCATCAAACATCCGCCCTCCCTTGCTACATATGGCTAACAGTTCAGCCATAATGGAGGGAATTATACCCGAACTCACTATGGTGAGAGCGGGGCTTATGCTCTATGGAGTGTATCCCTCGAAGGATTTACAATCTACTATTGCGTTAACGCCGGTTATGACCTTAAAAACCAGGGTAATTCAAATTAAATCGCTCCCGGTATCCTCGCCCATTAGCTACGGCCGTACTTTTCATACCCAGCGGGAGAGTCGCATCGCCATCCTTGCAATTGGGTATGGGGATGGCTATCATTACCGACTTTCTAATAAGGGAAAAGTTCTCATTCGAGGTCGGGAAGCCCCGATTGTAGGTGCAGTTTGTATGGATTTGGCGATGATTGATACCACCGATATTCCTGAGGCTAAGGTGGGTGACGAGGCGGTGTTGTTTGGATGCCAGGGAGAAGCAAATATTTCAGTGGAAGATGTTGCCGCATGGGCAGATACAATATCTTATGAGATTCTTTGTGGAATAAGTTCCCGTGTTCCCCGGCTCTACAAAAAGCAAGGGAAGTGTATTGAGACTTAACGAGCGACAAGGTGATGGATGTTATCTTGCCTATTACCCTTTTGCTTTTTTAGAATTTTACTTTAAGATTACCATGAACACGTAAAGGAGGAAAAAGTGAAAGAAAGAAAAAGGAGAAGGGCTTTAATCAGTGTTTCTGACAAGAAAGGGGTGGTAGAGCTAAGCCGAAATTTAATCGAGATGGGAATTGAAATCCTTTCCACCGGAGGCACCGCCCAAACGCTGAGGGATGCAGGAATTCCGGTTACTGAGGTGTCACGGTATACTGGATTTCCTGAGATTATGAATGGTCGCGTCAAAACCCTCCATCCCAAAATTCACGGTGCGCTTCTGGGAGATCGGGATAAAGAAGAGCACCTCTTTCAGATGAGAGAGCATGGGATAGAACCAATAGATTTGGTTGTGGTTAACCTTTATCCTTTTGAACAAACCATTGCTAAACCGGACTGCGGTTTGGAGGAAGCAATCGAAAACATTGATATTGGAGGCCCTACCATGTTGCGGTCAGCTGCTAAAAATTATAAGCATGTGGCGGTGGTGGTGGATTCGGAGGATTATGAAATGATTATCCAGGAGTTGAAAAAAAAGGAAGCTTGTTTATCGTTGGAAACCCGGTTTCGGTTAGCCAAAAAGGTGTTTAAGCTAACGTCTCATTATGATAACGCGATCGCAGAGTACTTAGAAAAAGTATAACTACTTTTTCAAAATATTTGGTAGCACTACCGGCTTAATTGAAAGCAACCTTTGCCTTGGATGTTGGAGGGAAAATGAAAAAGGTACTTGTGGTGGGAAGCGGAGGCCGTGAGCATGCTCTTGTCTGGAAACTATCTGCCAGCCCGGAAACCGGCAAGATTTACTGTGCCCCGGGTAATGCGGGAATTTCTCGTCTGGCGGAATGCATTCCTATCGCTGCCGAGAATATCCCTGGTTTGGCTAACTTTGCGGAGAATGAATCCATTGACCTTACGGTGGTGGGTCCAGAAGTTCCTCTCGTTAAAGGAATTGTTGATATTTTTAAACAACGGGGGTTAGCGATTTTCGGCCCGGATTCCCGGGCAGCAGCATTAGAGGGAAGCAAAGCATTCGCCAAAAATTTTATGAAAAAATATGGTATCCTTACCGCCGATTATCAAATCTTCTCTTCTCCCGAGGAAGCAAAACGATATGTTTTGTCCCGTAAAGCCCCCTTGGCGATCAAGGCAGATGGCTTGGCAGCGGGTAAAGGGGTGATCCTGGCAATGACGGAAACTTCTGCTTTGGAAGCCATAGAACTGATGATGGTTAAAAAAGAATTCGGTGATGCTGGTAATAAAGTAGTTGTAGAGGAATTACTCCAGGGTGAAGAAGCTTCTTTTATGGTATTTACTGATGGAAGCACCATTATTCCTATGAGTTCTGCCCAGGATCACAAACCCATCTATGACGGAGATAAAGGACCTAACACGGGGGGTATGGGAGCGTACTCTCCGGCTCCGGTGGTTTCTCCTGAGGTGAGTGAAAAAATTATGAAAAAAATAATGATTCCAGCCATAAACGGAATGGCTGCGGAAGGGAGGGATTATCGGGGGGTTCTTTATGCTGGACTTATGATCGTCCATGGAGAACCGTGGGCGCTTGAATTTAATGCTCGATTGGGAGATCCAGAAACCCAACCGGTGCTCATGGAATTAAAGAGCGATTTGTTTTTCCTATTAGAAATGACCGCTAAGGATACCCTTCGAGGGGTACACCTTGAATGGGACCAAAGGCATGCTGTTTGTGTGGTTATGGCATCATCAGGTTACCCAGGGAGCTATGTCAAGGGAAACGTTATCTCCGGATTGGAAGAAGTGGAACACATGGAAGACATTCAGGTTTTTCACGCTGGAACCGCCTGGGAGAACGGACGAATTGTGACCAGTGGGGGAAGAGTTCTTGGGGTGACGGCCTTGGGGGGCTCTATCAAGGAGGCGATAAGCCAGGCTTACAAAGCAGTATCCAAAATTACCTGGGAAGGAGTATATTATCGCAGAGATATTGGGTTTCGAGCTTTATAAAGATAACCTGAGAGTAAGGCATTGGATTTTGAGATTAATGATAATGATAAAACTTTTCACCTTAGATAAGTTAATCAGACAATGAAAGAAAAGGCGTGGATAGAAGAGAGAAGGTCAGTTTTGCAAAAAGAAATCGTGCACCAGACGCTTCTGGCTAAGCTCTTTTTTGACGAGATTTATGACAATTACCAAAAATCAGGTGGGATTTCTTTTCAAAAACTGGAACATTGGATAGGGACTGAGATTAATAAGGGATCTTTGTGGAATTTGAAGGATACCTCCCATCTCCTTTTCCGGGACAATGCTTCCAAATCATTTTTTTATGAGAGAGTTTTTGACTGGAAATTGGGCTCCATTTTTCATGAGGGTATGAAGTTAAAAGAAGATATTTATCTAACGGAGGTTTATCAAAAAGAGGGGAGGGTCTTCACCAATGGCGCGAACATTCCCGAGGACTTCAATATTCAGGAGTTATTAGAAGAATATAAAATTACAATAACCCGAGCTCAAGAAAGTGCCGCCGAAGAAATGGAAAACCTTCGGTATCTCTTTTCCAGTGGAATGGAACATCTCCAGAGGCTTATTTTGCGTTTTAAAGATAATGGGTTATTGATACGTTTTTTAGTAGAAAATGAGGATCTCTATGACCGTGTCTATGGAAAAGGAGCGCTTAAAAAGCTTTTTGAAGTTATGTATGACCGAGGGTTAGAGGAAGCTTATTTAATGGTAGGTAAAAATTATCGAAGAGGGGGGTGGTATAACGAGGCTCTTTTGGTTTTAGAGAGAGGACTGGAGATAAACCCCCATAATGAGGAAATCAAAAACGAATCTGAAGAAATTAAGCAGATCGTAACTTCGTTAGAATGAACAATGGAGGGTTTAATTACTAACGCTTTTTCAACAGGAGGAGAAACAATGCCGAAAGTTCTTATTGTTTATTATTCTCGGTCGGGCAATACGGAGAAGATGGCCCAATTGGTAGCGAAGGGGGTAAAGAAAACCGAGGTAGAAGTGGAAACCAAAAAAGTTAATGAACTGAATGTGGATGAGTTATTGAAAGTAGAGGGGGTAATTCTCGGTTCACCTACCTATTTTGGGGTTATGGCTGCGGAGATGAAACAATTTGTAGATAAAAGTATCAAGTATTTTGGCAAGCTTGGGGGAAAGGTAGGAGGAGCTTTTGCCACTTCGGGTGGTATTGGAGGAGGAAATGAAACTACTATTTTTTCAATGATTGAAGCACTTCTTATTCATGGGATGATTATCCAGGGAACAACCAAGGGAGGTCATTATGGCCCAGTGGCGATTGGGGCGCCAGATAAAAGGGTGGAGGAAGAATGCATTGCCCTCGGTGAGCGGGTGGGGGCATTAGTAAAAAAGCTCTTTTAATTTCAAACGATTGTTGCAGAAAGAGGCTCCGATGAAGACGAAATTAGTCAGTATAGTAATGGGGAGTGCTTCAGACTTATCCGTTATGGAGGAGTCCATTAACACTTTAAAGGAATTAAAGATTGGGTTCGAAGTTATGGTAACGTCCGCTCACCGTTCTCCGGAGCGTACCTCTCAATATGCCCGCAATGCTTCAGATCGGGGAATAGAGGTGATCATTGCCGGAGCCGGTCACAGTGCGCACCTTGCGGGAGTGATCGCCAGCTACACCTATTTACCGGTTATCGGAGTGCCGATTGATTCTTCTCCCCTAAAGGGTCTTGACTCGTTACTTTCCACTGTTCAAATGCCCTCCGGAGTTCCGGTGGCCACAATGGCAGTGGGTAAATCCGGGGCTAAAAATGCTGCCCTTTTTGCCGCCCAGATCCTGGCAAATAAGTACCCAGAAATAAAGAAAGAAGTAGAAGCTTTTAGGGCACGACTGGTCGCCGAGCTTCAAGAAAAATCAAAGGCGATTGAGAAACAATTTTCGTGACCTAATGGACCTAAGAAGTTCATAGGGTTCATAGAGTTGATAGAGTTCAACTCAAGGAACTCAAAGAAAAGGCTGCTCCGTTTCCGCTGGATTAAGGTTATGAATAACCTTAGGAATGGTTCGGTGCACAGGGAATTAGAACGGCAACTACTTCCCCTTTTTTTGGAGGGCTTTCTCTAACTCAAGGATGGCTTTTTTAAGTTCGGGAAATTTCTCTGGAGAAATGGTTACCCCTTTTTTGGTGGGTCGCATTTCTTCCCCGTCCTCGGGCCGATAATACACTCTCAGGTCAATCAAATCTTTCCCTTTAAACTCAGTAAGGGAAATCCTTACTTCCTCAAACGAATTCTTTTCAAAACTGGCAATTACTTCACTCATACGGTCCTCTCGGTCATAAGTTTTTTGAATTTTGATCAGAAAATAGATTTTTGACTTCTAAACACTAAAGAAAATTCTTCTTTCTCTCCCCCTTTACGAAAGGAAGAAAAGCTTAATCCCTCCCTTTAGCAAAGGGAGGTAAGGAGGGATTTGTCAAAACAAATCTTCTCAAGAATTATTTCCATCCTTCGTAGTGCCCTAAAGGGACATGAAGATTTATTGAGGATTTGAATTTTGGATTTATATATTACCCCCCAAAAGGTGTCAAGGAAAACTTAATGGAAAACTTAATGGGCTTTCCCACTTGACAAACACATTGTTTTGGGTAATACTGTTAGTAATACTTTAATCGGAGGTTGTGACATGCCCCATTTGACTCAAAAAGGTCAGGTAACCATTCCCCTCCCGCTTCGAAAACTGCTGAATCTGAAGACGGGAGACGATGTTTCCTTTATCGTCAAAGATGGAGCGGTTCTCATCCAAAAAATAAAACCCGGGGAGGAAGCCTTTCGAAAATTTGTGGGCTTTCTCAGCCATTTGAAAGGTAAAGACTCGGATGAGGTGGTGGAGGAACTACGGGGGGAAAACTGATGATTTCAGCCGTTGATACCAATGTTCTCCTCGACCTCCTCATTCCTAATGCCAAATTCGTGGATCGCTCTCTTGCCTGTCTTGCCCAAGCTGCAGAGGAAGGCCTCTTGATTCTGAACGAGATCGTATTTGCTGAGTTATCCTCTCAATTTTTGAATCAAAGTGACCTCAACCAATTTCTTTCTGAAACCACTATCCAGCTCAGGGCATCTAATGAACAGGTCTTATGGGAGGCTGGTCGGGCATGGAAAGAATACTCCAAAAGAAAAACATCTAATGTGTGTGCGGCCTGCGGGAAAACGCTTTCTGTATTCTGTACCCAATGCGGGCATCCTATTCAACCGAAAAGACATATTATTAGTGATTTCTTAATTGGTGCACACGCCAAAACATTTGCTGATCAATTGATTACCCGCGACCGAGGCTTCTACAGAAGGTATTTCAAAGGGTTGACGATTATTGATCCACAGCTTGATGATGTTACCCCTTAAACCGTGTCAATGAAACGTTAACTTTTCTGTGAGAATTTAGTATGACATTGAAAGAACTTAATCTCAAGAAGAGCTACGATTCTGACCGGGATGATATCCTGAACGAATCTATCTTCTTGGGCCCGCCGGTTTTCCTGGGGAAAAGACCGCGCGATAGTTTCTTCTCCAACTTTTTTGTGAACCCTTCTTGCCTCAGCGGCCTCCCGATGCTTCAGGCAAGTGATTCTCCTTTGGCTGGTACTGCAAGTAGATGAACATAATTTGTCCTCAGACAGTAAGCCCAAATTTCAACGGCCCACTTTTGGCAATAGCGTCTAAGTGTCTTAATGTAAAACTCCCTATCCTCATCATCGTAGAAAACATCACCCCGATTGTTGCCACGCTGAGTTAGATAGTGAGAATATTCTGTCGCTACTACTCGTGCTATTCGGGGCGGAGAGGGCCTCTTATCTTTTTCCAATCGTACTGTCAATAATTAAGTATGGGAATTCTCCCTGTATTTGCTCTGTTTTTGTTCACCGCGCGGGAGCGTGGATTGAAACATATTCGTTACGAACTTAGGCTGGTTTAACATGGATATATTGATTTTGCTTTACCGTGGGGCTGACTTTTTGGTATTAAATTTTTACTGTAGATAGGAAAAAGCAATCATAGAAACTTCTCTGGGTATCCTATGATCCGAATTTTTATGGTAGATAATTATGACTCTTTCACCTATAACCTGGTGCAACTTATTATGAGTAATGCAGCGGTAGAAATGGTGGTGAAAAGAAATGATGAATTTGATATCAAGTACGTTTATGATCTTGCACCCGATGGAATTGTTATCTCTCCAGGTCCCAAAGGTCCTAAAGATGCGGGGCTTTCTAAACAAGTCATCAAAGAATTCAGTCCGAAAGTACCTATCTTAGGAGTTTGTTTGGGGATGCAGTGTATTAACGAAGTCTTTGGAGGGATAACTCGGGAGGCAGAGACCCCGGTGCATGGGAAAACGAGCATGATTTCTCATAACTGTAGTAATCTATTTTTCGGTATATCCAATCCGATAAAAGTAGCCCGTTATCACTCCCTCATTATTGATAAAATCCCCTCCTGCCTGGAAGTAGACGCTTTCACTGAACCGGGCACTATTCCCATGGCGATTCACCACAAAAAATACCCGGCGTTTGGAGTTCAGTTTCATCCGGAGTCTTTTTTGACGGAGGAAGGGGATATAATGATAAAAAACTTCACAAGGTTATTGGTCTAATGAATCTCTCCCCCCTTTGTCCGAAAGTCCTGTCCTTTCGAACGATTGTCATCAATGAATTTGCTGAGCCGGAAACTATTTTTTTCCATTTAGCGGACAAACCGTATTCGGCCCTTCTCTGTGGCCGGGGAACGGCAGACAATTCTCGCTTTGCCTACATAGGGATTAACCCTTTCCTTCGAATGCACCATAATAGAGAGGCTATTATAACCTTAACCACTCAAGAGATAAGACTTCCCATTGACCCATTTGAATTCTTCAAAGCAGCAATCAATTATTACCCCATAAAACCCCACCCATTCCCTACGTCTCTTTGGGGAGGTATTGGATATTTTTCTTATGATGCTGCCCATTACATTGAAAAGCTCCCCAGGAACACTATTGATGATCTGAACATGCCGGTAATGGAAATGGTGTATTACCGAGATTTTCTGGTCTTTGACTATCAAGAAAAAAATGCTTTCTTAATTCAGGCAGACTTGGGCGATGGTTTTAATAACCAACAGGAATTATTGGATTTATTCAGGAGGGGGGTAGGGGAAACTGGTCACTATTCTGTGGAACCGCCACAATCCTGTTGCACGCAGAAAGAGTACGTTGCTTTGGTAAAAAGAATAATTGATTATATTAAAAAAGGGGATGTGTATGAGGTTAACCTCTCCCACCGGTTTGCGGCAAAGTACCAGGGAGACCACTACGGGATATTCCTCAATCTCTATCGGTTAAACCCGGCCCCCTTTTCAGCGTATCTCAATTTTGGCGAAAATGTTATTATTTCTAATTCGCCGGAGCGATTTTTAAAGGCGGAAGGCAATTGGGTAGAAACCCGCCCGATAAAAGGAACAATTGCCCGGAGTGAAAATAAAGATGAGGACGTGAAAAATAGGTTGCTTTTGGCCAGTTCGGAGAAGGATGACGCTGAGTTATCAATGATCGTAGATTTGCTAAGAAACGACCTGGGAAAAGTATGTGACTATGGAAGCGTACGGGTTCAAGAGCATAAAAGAATCGAGGGGTTTTCCAATGTCTGGCATCTCATTTCCATCGTGGAGGGAAAAATAAGGGCCGAGGAAGACTATTCCTCCCTTATTAGAGGTTGTTTCCCCGGCGGTTCAATAACTGGGTGCCCGAAGATACGGAGTATGGAGATCATTGACGAACTGGAAACGTATGCCCGGAACCTCTATACCGGGATGATTTTTATTGCCAGTAATGTTCGTTTGGATTCCAGTATCGTTATCCGAACCATCATCGCTAAAAAAGAATTCCTTTATTTTAGTGCGGGAGGGGCAGTGGTTTATGATTCCATCCCTGAAAGAGAGTATGCAGAAACTCTCGAGAAGGCCCAAAGCATAATGAAAATTATTTAATAAAACTGGTGGAGCTTAATGGAACTATTTTTAAATGGAAATTATTATCCGGCAAGCGAGTCCTCGATAAGCGTCTTTGATCGGGGGTTTCTCTTTGGAGACGGGATTTTTACTACCATTAGGGTAGAAAATTCCGTTCCTCTTTTTTTAAGCCACCACATTAAGCGACTTCGCTCATCCTGTCATTTTTTTGGGATCGAGTTGGTTGATCCTGACTTCCAGGGGATAATTGCCCAATTGCTCAAAAGAAATGGGTTAAGGAATGCACGCGTCAAAATTATTATCAATAGGGGGGTTGATTTTAACAACTTGATCTATAATTATCAGGCAAAATCTCCCACCGTCGCAGTAATAATGTATCCTTTGGACCCCTCTCCCTCCCACCCCATAAAGCTATGTATATCCAAGGAGTTGAGGGGAAATGAAGTAATCTATCACCATAAGACGACGAGTTATCTTCAAAACCTCTATTATAAGACTATCGCACGGGAACGAGGTTTTGATGATTGCATTATCCTTAATTGGGAAAAGTTGGTTTGTGAAACTTCTACTGCGAACCTCTTTGTTATTGTAGATCAGAAAATCATCACCCCTCCTCAGGAACTTCCTCTACTCAATGGGATTATGAGACAACTTCTCCTTTCCCAAGGGGCTATAGGGAATTATCTTGTAATGGAGGATTACCTGACTGAGAACGATCTAAGAAAGATTGATGCAGCTTTTATCACTTCCGCCATTTTAGAAATTTGTCCGGTTGGAGGAGTCGAAGATCGCGTCTTTTCCGTAGAAAAGCCGGAGGCTATACGGGAAGAATGGCATCGAATAAAAGCTGCATGGCTGCAACCTAAGAAATCATTTTAAAAAAGATATAAAAATATAATGTTTTTTCTTGACAATCCCTCACTTCCTCATTTATAACATAGCTTATTGATTAAACTTTTTTTGTGTGCTCTCCATGGTTAATAAACTCGTAAAAAGTCCCCATTTGTCATCCTGAACGAAGTGAAGGATCTCTAACTTGCCTGCCTGTGCGTTGCACGCAGACAGGTTGATTTGATGAGATTCTTCGCTTTGCTCAGAATGACGGATCTCCAATATTTCGACTTTTTACGAAGCCGTCAAGTTTTTATATTATAAAACCCGATAACGGAGGAACTACCCATGAAAATAGGGAAACGAATTTTCTTTATTTTTATTGGAATGGTATGCGGAATGTTTTTCTTCTTAAGTCTTTGTGAGGCCCTTGAATCTCCTGAATTCTTTTTCTCAAAAGGGGTAGTAGCGTACAGTGAAGGTAAATTTGAGGAGGCATTGGGATTTTTTGAGAAAGCCTCCCAATTGCATCCTGAGGATGCGGAAACCCAGCATTATCTGGGGATGACTTTGACCCAGTTAGGGAAATATGACCTTGCCATCGCAAGTCTGGAAAAGGCCCTGAGCTTGGATCCCACCATAAAAGAGATCCACTATAACTTAGGAGTGGGTTACTTTCGGGCAGGGGATTATGCTAAGGCCTTAAGTAATTTCATGGATGCTGAAAAAGCTCAACCTGATCGGGCGATGCTGTATTTCTATCAGGGATATATTAACTACCTAATAGAAAAGTTTGATATGGTTGCTTCTCCTTTGAACAAAGCCCAGGAACTTGACCCCTCACTCACCCAGAGTTGCCAGTTTTACCGGGCCATGAGCCTGATGAAAAGCAAGAACTATAATGATGCAGAGAAAGAATTTCAGGCAACTATTGATACTGCTCCGGAAACGGAATTGGCAGAAGCGGCAAAGTCATTAAAGGTCCGGGTTGCTGAATTAAGAAAACAAGAGAAGCGCTGGAGTATTATTCCCAGCATAAGCATGCAATTTGATGACAACGTGACCCTCGAACCGGATGAATTGCCGACTGCAGTGAGAGTCTCGGATGAAGAAGATTTCCGGACTGTATTCCACCTTATTGGAGAATATCGTTTTTTTAAAAATGACTGCTGGTCCTCAGTGGGACGGTATACGTATTACGAAAGCTTGCATTCCTCCCTTCATGACTTTGACCTCATCAAAAACCAAGTTAACCTTAATCTCACGCGCATGGCTACACTGGGAGGGCTGTCCACTACCTTAGGGTTCGATGTTGATTACAGTCATAACCTTCTCGATGCCAGGTCTTACCTTGACACCATTCATTTTCGAACCACCTGGGGAATGAATCTCAAACAAAATAACTTTCTCCAGTGGCAGTGGAAGATTCAGACCAAAGATTTTCATTATTCCATCTTTAATTCCCAAGCAGATCGAGACGGAGTAAACAACCTGGTAGGGTTCAATCATTTCTGGTTCCACTGCAATAATGCTCGTTACTTTCGGTGGGGATTTCTCTATGACCATGATTCCACCAACGGAAGCGATTGGGACTACGATGGATATCGCTTCCTGATGGGCTACTCCTTACCCCTTTGGAAAGCGATCAAGCTCAAACTCGACGGAGAGTACTTTTATCAGGACTATAAGAATAGTGACAGCGTATATAACCAAGAAAGGTCAGATAGGGAATATACCTGGTCAGTTTCATTCAACCGTGATTTCCGTTCTAACCTGAATTTGGCTTTGCAGTATCTGGGCCGCCAGCATGATTCTAATATCGAATTTTATGAATACGATCGTAATGTCTATATGTTAACCCTAACTGCTTATTTTTAACCTAAGAGTGGGAGGGAAAAGAAATGACGAGTAAGAGGCTTACAGTAGCATTAATGCTTCCCTTGCTATTAGCTTTCACTTTGGTGGGATCAGCGCTTGGCGTGGAGGGGAAGTCTATTGGAACGGTCTCCTCATATTACGGTGACGTGAACTTTCAACACCGGGGTGATACCCAATGGAACCCGGCAACATTGGGATTAGGTGTTTTTCAGTACGATACTGTCAAGACCGAAGAAAAAAGCAAGGTCCGAATTACCTTTGAAGACGGAAGCTTATTTAATCTGGGTGAAAGTACTCAACTTGAGATTAGAGAACACATTTATGCTCCTGAGGAAACGCGAAGGTCATCGCTTCTTGCCATGTTAAAAGGAAAAATGAGAGTTTTTTGCCAGAAGTTTGCCGGGCGGGGTTCCCGGTTTCAGGTGGAGACTCCTACGGCAGTCATTGGAATCAGAGGGACCGAATTCATCGTATGGGTAGTGAGCAATGAATTGACTACGGTAATTTGCTTAGAGGATGAAGTTTTTGTACGGAACTTAGACGAGAAAGTCCCTGGGGAAGTGATACTCCAGCCCAACCAAATGACCAAAATAGGAGTGGGAGTTCCCCCGTTACCCTCTACCATCGTGCCGGAAGAACTTCGACATCAACTGGAAATAGATACTGCAGCATATAAAATAGCGCCTTCTTCAGCGAATCCCGAGATGGCAAAGAAGGGTGAACCGGGGGCTACAAAAAAGGCGAAGGAAGAAGCCCAGGCTGCTGCTGGCCCTTCTCCAATGCTTGGCGCCATGGAGAGAATTGCCGCGGAAGGAGAGCGGGCCCCCAGTCTTCCTCCCTTCCCTCAGGATCCGGGTGAAAGGCCGGAAAGGCAGCCAGTATTACCTGAGCCGCCTGGATTGCCACAAGCACCTCATGTAGATTAGAAATTTTTTTATCAGTGCGGTAAAAACAGGGGTTGAGTTAGGGTGAGAAAGAAGTCCATTGGTAGTAAGACTATGTAATGTCTATGACAAGAATCGGAAGAGGAGAGCAAACATGAATAAAAGCCTATCCCAACGGGTTATTTTTCTTGTTTTATTTACCTGCCTTTTCACTATTTTTTGGCCACCTACCACGAGATCAGACGAAGTCACCCTCACCAGTTCTTCTCAACCTGCTGGTCACTATCAGATGATATCAATACCATTGGAGGCGAGCGATGTTCTCGAGGTTTTTGGAGACGATTTAGGGCCGTATGATCCAAAGATTTGGAGGATTTTCCGGTACGATTCCGAAACCGGGCAGAACTTAGAATACC
>JAZDOO010000032.1:0-25399 GCA_043798555.1 Pseudomonadota bacterium
GATTGCTGCAAGAGCGCTTCAGTTCCACGAGGGGGTAAAGACGGTTCAGAAACGCGGGCAGTACATGCAAGAAACGGTTCCAGAAGGAGAAGGAGGAATGGTAGCCCTTTTGGGACTAAAAAGGGAAGCGGTAGAAGAACTTTGCCAAAAGGCTGCTCAGGGAGAAGTAGTAACACCGGCACATTTTAATTGTCCCGGCCAGCTCGTGATTTCCGGCCATACCAATGCGCTTAAGCGCGCCATGACATTAGCCAGCGAAATGGGCGCCCGGAGAACCGTTACCCTACCAGTGAGCGCTCCCTTCCATTGTGCACTCATGGTACCAGCCGGGGAAAAGCTTCAGGAATATCTGGATGGTATACTCATCAACCAACTTGCTTACCCCGTCGTTACAAATGTGGAGGCCAAGGAAAACCAGGCAACAGACCGGGTAAAGGAACTTCTGGTGCGACAGGTAAGCCATCCCGTTCTGTGGGAAGATTCCGTGCACACCATGTTAACAAACGGAGTGGACACCTTTATTGAAATCGGTCCGGGAAAAGTTTTGAGTGGCTTAGTGAGAAAGATAGAACGGTCGGTAAAAATCTTTAATGTAGAGGACTCTAAGAGTTTGATGGAATTGGAGAAATCGTGGAAGGAGCTACCATGAGGCTGAAAGACAAAGTAGCCATTGTTACTGGTGGGGCCCAGGGGATCGGTCGCGCAATTGCACTGCTTCTTGCCCAAAACGGAGCTGATGTGGCAATTGCCGACATTAATGGCGACCAAGCCCATGCCACTGCTAAAGAAATGGAGTCATCGGGGCAAAAATCCTTAGCCATTCAGGCTGATGTCTCCCAGTTTACCGAGGCAGAACATCTTGGAGAGACCACCATCAATGCTTTTGGGCGGATCGATGTGTTGGTCAACAATGCGGGGATAGCCAGGGATGGACTTTTTTTGAGGATGAAGGAAGAGGAGTGGGATTCCGTTTTAGCGGTCAACCTGAAAAGCGTTTTTAATTGTTCAAAGGCAGTGATACGGCACATGAGCAAACAGAGATCAGGAAAAATTATCAACATTGCGTCGGTAGTCGGGCAGATGGGAAATGCTGGGCAGGCAAATTATGCCGCCTCAAAAGCCGGGGTTATTGGTTTTACCAAAACCTTAGCACGTGAGTTTGGTTCCCGGGGAATATGTGTAAATGCAGTAGCTCCCGGGTTTATTGATACGGAAATGACCCGTTCACTGGCTGAAAAAACCAGAGGCGAGTTTTTAAAAAGTATTCCTTTAGCTCGGATGGGAACGCCGGAGGATGTGGCTGAGGTGGTTCTCTTCCTGGCCACTGATGCTTCGAATTATATTACCGGCCAGGTCATCAATGTTAACGGTGGCTTATATATGTAATTGGTAATAACGAATTTCTAAACCTAAAGGAGGTGCAGAATGGCAACAGATATTGAGCAAAAAGTGAAGGCAATTATTATGGAACAACTTGGGGTGAGTGAAGAGGAGGTTAAACCAGAAGCCTCATTCGTGGATGATCTTGGTGCTGATTCTTTGGATCTGGTGGAGCTGGTTATGGCCTTGGAGGAAGAGTTTGGTCAAGAGATCCCGGACGAGGATGCCGAAAAAATCGTTACGGTTCAGGACGCTATCAATTATATCCATGAACGGTTATAACGCTGCTTCCCCTTATTCGAAGCAACGTATTATCCTGGAGTAAAAGGTAACTATGCGACGAGTTGTCATAACCGGAGTTGGCACGCTTAATCCCCTCGCTATTGGAACAGAAGAAACCTGGAAAGCAGTAACCGGGGGGAAGTCGGGAATAGACTACATTACTAGATTTGATGCTACTGGCTATCGGTCACGGATAGCTGGTGAAGTAAGAGGGTTTGACCCTGAAGAGTATATTGAACCCAAAGAGGTCAAAAGGACGGATCTTTTTGCCCAGTATGCGTTAGCAGCCACCAAAATGGCCCTTGAGGATGCTCATTTTTCAGTGAATAATGGCAATGCCCATAGGGTGGGGGTTGTTATCGGAACCGGGCTTGGCGGCTTAGTGACGCTGGAAAAAAACCATAAAATTCTTCTGGAAAAAGGGCACCATAAAGTTTCTCCTTTTATGATCCCCATGATGATAGCGAACATGGCCCCCGGTCAAATCGCTATCTTTGCCGGGGCTAAAGGACCAAATATGTGTGTGGTAACTGCATGTGCTTCGGGGACCCATGCCATTGGAGAGGCATTCAAAATTATCCAGCAGGGGTGTGCGGATGCCATGATCACTGGCGGCACCGAAGCCACCATCACCCCCCTTACGCTCAGCGGTTTTTGTAATATGAAGGCAACGACTGCCTTCAATGATGACCCAAAAAAAGCCAGTCGGCCCTTTGATAAGAACCGGGATGGATTTGTCCTTTCTGAGGGTGCGGGCATCGTCATTCTGGAAGAGCTGGAGCTGGCTAAAAAGAGGGGGGCAAAAATATATTGTGAAATCGTGGGGTATGGTCTCAACGGAGATGCTTATCACATCACGGCTCCCTCTCCTGACGCCGAAGGAGCGGTGGAGTGCATGAAGATGGCTTTAGGGGACGCTAAGATTGCTCCGCATGAGGTTGATTATATCAATGCTCATGGAACCTCCACTCCTTTCAATGACCTGTGCGAATCCATTGCCATAAAAAAACTTTTCCAAGAACATAGTCGGCGCTTGATGGTAAGCTCAACCAAATCCATGACCGGTCACCTTCTTGGCGCAGCCGGTGGGCTTGAGGCCATTTTTACCGCGCTCACCATAAAAACCGGGGTCATCCCTCCCACAATTAACTACGAAACTCCCGACCCCGAGTGTGACCTGGACTACGTGCCCAATAAAGCGCGAGAAAAAAGAGTTGCCTATGCTCTTTCCAATTCTTTTGGGTTTGGGGGGACAAACGCCTGCTTGGCTTTTAAGAGATTTGAATAACCTCGGGTTCACGTAATGAAAGTTGTGTTCGCCAGCGACCATCGAGGATACCTCCTGAAACGAAACCTCAAGGAGCTCCTCGATGACATGAAGATTGAAACCCTTGACCTGGGGACGTTCTCTACCGATTCAGTGGATTATCCTGATTTTGCCATTCCCGCGGCGGAGAAAGTTTCCAAGGGTGAATATGATCGGGGCATTTTACTGTGTGGCTCAGGTATAGGGATGTGTATCGTAGCCAATAAATTCCCCCGCGTCAGAGCTGCACTTGTTCGGGATGTTTACACCGCCGAGATGAGCAGGAAACATAATGATAGTAATATATTGGTCTTGGGTGCTGACCTTGTTAGTGATGCGTTGGCTCAGGATATTGTGAAGATCTGGATAAAGACCGACTTTGAAGGGGGCAGGCATCTACGCCGCATTGAAAAAATTCGCCACATTGAAGAGCATCTTGCCAAAGGGGCGTAGGTAAGGACGAGAAAGGAGAACCGATAACGAATTAAAAAGATGATGGATTGAGGATATGCCGCGACCAACGTGGGATGAATATTTTATGGAAATCACCAATCTGGTGGCTAAACGGTCAACCTGCAAGCGTCGCCAGGTGGGTGCCCTTCTGGTGAAGAATAAACGAATTCTCGCCACCGGCTATAACGGAGCGCCTCCAGGCCTCCCCCACTGTTTGGACATAGACTGTCTCAGAGAACAAGAGCACATCCCCTCGGGTGAGCGGCACGAACTCTGTCGCGGACTCCATGCCGAACAAAATACTATCATTCAAGCTGCCTCTCATGGAGTGAGCATCAAGGGATCGATCCTTTACTGTACTAACCTCCCCTGCAGCATCTGCATGAAGATGATTATCAGCGCTGGTATTAGTAAAATCATTTATAAGGAAGGTTATCCTGACTACTTAGCCGAGCGGATGCTGAAAGAGTCAAAAATAGCCATTCAACAGTATCAACCGTCAAAATAACCCTCCGAACCGGGACCCTCTTTTCATAACCTTATGTTTCCTAATAAAAAAATTTCTTATTTCCTCATTGCAAACTATATGGGAATTATCGCCCTCGGATCATTGACCCCGCTTCCCTTCAAAACCACCATGGTCTCTGGCTGGGACAAGGTAGTTCATTTTATCATGTATATCCCGTTAGGGTTCTTTTTGAGTTCCCTTAGCATCTCCCCATCGTTTCCGATTAATTTTTTCATGGTCATGTGCTTAGGTTCCCTCTATGGAGGGATGATAGAGCTGCTCCAACACTTTGTTTCCGGACGAACTGCTTCATTTTATGACGAAATAGCAAATGTTTTGGGAGTTGGAAGTGGGTTTGGGCTGGACATATTTAAAAGGATGGGTCAGAGCAAAAAAAAATAAAAGGGCAGAAAGGAAAAATCTATCGTAGAAAAGCCAAGATAATCCCGAGCAGACCAACTCCGTAACAATAAGGAGAGAACAGATAAAGCTTCCCCCGGCGGAGAAAGCGAAGCAATACCTTGAGGGCGAAGTAGCCGGTAAAGGCGGCGGCGGCGGTAGCTACTAAAATAGTCGAGAAGTACTGTCGGTTATGCAACTCGGGAAGCTTACAATTAAGCAGCATTGCTCCCAAAAGAGCTGGGATAAGGATAAGGAAGGAAAAGCGTCCTGCCAACTCCCGATCAATTCCCAGAAAGAGAGCGGTAGAAATGGTGGTTCCTGATCGCGATATCCCTGGAGTTATGGCCAAGGCCTGAAAAAAACCGATCACTGCAGCATCAAAAAAGGTCATATTCTTTATCGTTTTCTGAGTAGAGGAAACGTATTTCGTTAATTGTAACAAAGTGCCGGTTATGAGAAGACTCACACCTACCGCCAACACGGAAGAAAAAAGGTGTTCGAATAAATCCTTGAAAAAAAAACCAATGAGAGCGGTCGGCACGCTGGCGGCCACTATGAGGCCAATGAGCCTTACCTGAGCGTCAGAAGCCAGGGAATTCTTTAACTGACTTATTGATGCTCCGTGGGAAATGAGAGCAAAAAAGCTTCGAATAATCTTAAGCAGGTCTTCCCGAAATATCCACACCACCGGGATCAACGTCCCAAAATGGACCATAACATCAAAAAAAAGGTCCGGGTCTGAGATACCGAATAGGTTTTTCATTAAAACAAGATGACCGGAACTGCTGATGGGTAAAAATTCGGTAATACCCTGCAAGATTCCTAAAAAAATAGCTTCAATGATCGTAATACGTCACCTCACTCAATTAAAGGGCGCCCAAAGCCTCTAAAACCTCCGTTATCCCGGTGGCCCCGTTTTGTTCTTCTTAGGAGAAGAGCCTAACGTATAATAAGAGCTTCAGATTCCAATTTTTTCGAAATCATACGAGCGCAAGGAAAGTCTGTCAAGGATATATGATGTAATTTTTGTACGATACGTTCTCTTTCTTTCCACCGCGATCGCTGATGAAGGGATTCTCTCAGAAAATCTAAAAACGCTTATCGAGTTGGAGTGAAACTGTTGAGTTATGAACAATGATAAAGAACAACCGGTTGAAAATCTTTCAAAAAATGTAGAAGTCCAAAAAATGCTCCAGGGTAACTGGATTAGTCAGACAATTTCTGTAGTCCAGGAAATGCCGCTCACCATATTCCTGAATGAAAAAGAGATCGTAACCCTTCTTTGTACCGGAACCCATCTTGAGGCCCTGGCAATTGGATTTCTAAAATCTGAGGGGTTGATTGATAAACGGGAACATATTCGTGATGTTATCGTGGATGAGGCAAAAGGGACGCTTTCGATAACCCTGGCTAATGATCCGGTCATGGAGGAAAAACTCCTTTTTAAGCGGGTAATCACTTCGGGATGTGGAAAAGGAACGATTTTTTACCAAGCCATTGACTCTTTACTCACCCAGAAAATCGAATCTCCCCTTATTCTCACTGCAGATAAAATTTTCCTTTTAATGTCTCAGCTTAACCAGCAAGCAACCCTTTACAAAAAAACTCGAGGGGTCCACAATGCCGCCCTGGCAACCCCGGAAACTATTGTGCTCTTTCGGTCAGATATTGGACGTCATAACGCTGTGGATATGATTTGTGGTACCTGTTTCTTAGACAATATCCCGCTTGAGGACAAGATTCTTCTTACTACCGGAAGGATTACTTCAGAGGTGCTTTTAAAAGCTGCCAAAATGAGGACACCGTTTCTTATCTCCCCTAATGTGGCTACTCACCATGCCATAACCTTGGCTCAAGATATTGGGATTACGTTGATCGGTGACGTCCGGGGTAACAAGCTTATCGTGTATACGCACCCTGAGAGGGTACGGTAGCAAAATGTAAAATGAAAAATGAAAAATTTAAAATGATAAATGATTATTGATCAATGACGATATACCTCGACAATGCTGCCACTTCATTTCCCAAGCCGGAATCAGTTTATCTGGCAGCAGATCATTTTCAACGAGAGATCGGTGCTAACCCCGGTCGTTCAGATCACCGGAGGGCTCGCAGCGCTAATGAAAAAGTTTTCTTGACCAGAAAAGCCCTTGCGAAGCTCTGTAACATCCCTGATCCTGCAAGGATTATCTTTACGGTCAATGGTACCGAAGCGCTCAACTTAGGGTTAAAAGGGGCGTTGAAGCCAGGGGACCATGTCATTACCTCCTCCTTAGAACATAACTCCGTTAATCGTCCCTTGCATAAGCTCGCAACCCAGGGGGTTGAAGTAACCCGAATACCCGGTGACCCCCGATACGGGTTGGACGTGAATAAGCTAATGGGAAACATGCGGGATAATACCCGTATGATTGTTCTCACCCACAGCTCCAATGTGCTGGGCACCATCTTACCCATAGCCCAGGTGGGTGCATTGGCAAGAGATCGGGGAATTATCTTTCTGGTAGACGGAGCCCAGTCTGCAGGGAAGCTACCCATTGATGTGGCAGCGATGGGTATTGACTTACTGGCCTGTTCTGGCCATAAAGGCCTGTTTGGTCCTCAGGGGACAGGGTTCATCTATATCCGGGAGGGGATGGAACTGGAAACTATCCGGGAAGGTGGCACCGGGAGTTTATCCGAATCATCATTACAGCCCGATTTTTTGCCCGATCGCTTTGAGAGTGGTACCTTAAATGGGCCCGGAATAGCCGGTTTAGGAGCGGGGGCAGAATTCATTTTGCACGAGGGTCAAGAAAAAATTGCTCAAAAAGAAAAAGCCCTCACCATCCAATTGTGGGAAGGTTTAGAAAACCTTAAAAAAGTGAAACTCTACGGCCCAGAACCATCACTACCCCGAACAAGTGTTGTTTCCTTCACTATTGAGGGGATTCATTGCGAAGTGGCAGGTACCATTTTAGATCATGTCTATAATATTGAAGTCCGTACTGGCCTCCATTGCGCTCCAAGTGCCCATGAGTCTATTGGTACTTTCCCTGCAGGGACAATCCGGGTAAGTCCAGGCTATTTCAACACTCAGGAGGACATCGAGGCCTTCATCAGGGCGGTTGAGACCATTGTCCAGAAATGACCCCCTTCCTTGAAAGCTTACCTTCCTCCTGCCCTATCGAAACTTATATTTCCTTGCTTGACAATAGGTATAGGGTATGGTAGCGTACCCGTTGAATGATTATTCATTCATTTGTCGCTGTGTAACCCACGTTATCATACCAAGGATCGATTGCTATTTTTTAATGAGACAGTCCGAGCTTAAAAGCGAAGGCCTCAGAAAGGAGCGTCTATAATGTTTAAAATTGTAGAAAAGAAAATCTTAGGCCCGCAGGTAAAATTATTTAGGCTTGAAGCGCCTGATATTTCCAAAAAAGCAAAATCAGGACAATTTGTTATAGTGAAAATCAATGAACAAGGGGAAAGAGTGCCTCTTACAATAAACGATTTTGATTCGCAACAAGGAACTATCACTATCGTTTTCCAGGAGGTGGGAAAATCTACCATAATGCTCGGTCGGTTAAACGAGGGGGACGGCATCGAAGATCTGGTGGGGCCTCTGGGGAAACCCACTGAAATTGAGAACTTTGGCCGGGTAGTCTGTGTTGGAGGAGGAGTCGGGACAGCAGTAATCTATCCCATTACCCGTGCACTCTATCAGGTAGGAAATCACGTCATCGGAATAGTCGGGGCTCGAACGAAAGATTTAATAATTTTCGAAGAGGAAATGAAAGCTGTTTGTCATCGCCTTCTCGTTACCACTGATGACGGGAGTAAAGGACATCACGGGTTAGTGACTGATGTGTTGAAACAGGTTCTGGAAGAAAATGAAAAAGTAGATCGCGTCATTGCCATTGGCCCCACCATCATGATGAAGTTTGTCTGTAAAACAACCGAACGATATGGGGTTAAAACCATTGTAAGTCTCAACCCGATCATGATAGACGCTACCGGCATGTGTGGGGTATGCAGAGTGAATGTGGGAGGAGAGACCAAATTCGCCTGTGTGCATGGTCCTGAATTTGATGGGCATCAGGTCGACTTTGATCTCCTTATGAACCGGTTGAATCAATATAAAGAGGAAGAAGAACGGGCATTAAAAACATTATAAATAAAGGGGAAGCAACAATGGAAGAGCAGGAGAAAAAACCGAAGAAAAAAATAGTACCCTTCAAGGTTAAGATGCCCGAGCAGCCTCACGAGGAGCGGATCAAGAATTTCAATGAAGTTCCTTTAGGGTATTCAATAGCACAGGCTGTGGAGGAGGCGAAAAGATGCATTCAGTGTAAAAACAGACCATGTACCGAGGGTTGTCCGGTAGAGATCGATATTCCCGGATTTATTGAACTCATTGCCCAAGGGAAATTTATTGAAGCGATTTGGAAGATGAAGGAAAAAAATGCACTCCCTGCTGTCTGTGGAAGAGTGTGCCCCCAGGAAGTTCAGTGTGAGATGATCTGCACTTTAGGTAAAAAGCATGAACCGGTGGCGATCGGACGATTAGAGCGGTTTATCGCTGACTGGGAGAGAGGGGAAGGAACCACAGAACCTCCGCCACGCCCCGAACCGAAAGGTAAGAGAGTAGCGGTCATCGGGTCTGGCCCGGCTGGTCTTACCGTGGCAGCCGATTTAGTGAAATTTGGGTATGGAGTAACGGTTTTTGAAGCTCTTCATAAGGCTGGAGGTGTTTTGGTATACGGTATCCCAGAGTTCAGGTTACCAAAAGCCATAGTCCAAGCAGAAGTTGATTACATAAAGAGCTTAGGAGTAGAGTTTACATTAAATGCAGTAATTGGGTATCTCTATACCATCCCAGAGTTGTTACAGAATGGATATGATGCAGTCTTTATCGGGATCGGGGCAGGCGGTCCAATGTTCATGAATATTCCCGGAGAAAACTTAAGCGGCGTTTATTCTGCCAATGAGTTTCTGACCCGCTCGAATCTTATGAAAGCATATCTCTTTCCCGAATATGATACCCCGATTAAAAGGAGCAAAACGGTGGCCGTGGTAGGGGGGGGGAATGTAGCGATGGATGCTGCCCGGACGGCAATTCGTCTGGGGGCTGATGAAGTATACTTAGTGTATCGCCGTTCGGAAGCGGAGATGCCGGCCCGGGTTGAAGAGGTGCATCATGCCAAAGAGGAAGGGTTGATTTTTAAACTCCTTACCACTCCGGTGAGAATCCTTGGGGATGATAAGGGAAGGGTCAAGGCCATGGAATGTATTAAGATGGAACTGGGAGAACCGGACGATTCGGGAAGGCGGAGACCAGTGCCGCTGAAAGGGTCGGAGTTCATTATTGACGTGGATGCCATCATCATGTCCTTAGGAACAAATGCAAATCCCCTTCTCCCCCGATCCACCCCTGGTCTGGAGTTAAATAAGTGGGGCTATATAAAGGCTGATGAGGAAACTGGAGCCACCAGTTTGAAAGGAGTATATGCTGGTGGTGACATTGTAACCGGATCTGCCACCGTAATATTGGCTATGGGCGCCGGCAGAAAAGCTGCCCGGGCAATTGAGAAGTATTTAAGCCAATAGCATTAATGTCTTATATGGAAGGTAACCACCATGGAGAATGAAATTGCAAGACCAGAGATAAACTTAGCCTTATTAGACCCGATCCTTGAAAAAAAGAAAAGAGAGAAAGGTGCCTTAATCCCGCTGCTGCAGATGGCCCAGGAACTATATGGCTATCTCCCGGAAGAAGTCTTGAAGTACATTAGCACTAAAATCAAGGTGCCCCTCAGCCGCATTTACGGAGTGATAACATTTTATGCTCAGTTTTACCAAAAACCGAGAGGGAAATATATTATAAAATTGTGCCAAGGTACTGCCTGCTATGTTAAAGGCGGAAAAGGGATCCTCGAAGAAGTGGAAAGAAAATTGGGGGTTAAGGCAGGCGAAACCACGGATGATCGGTTGTTCACCCTGGAAACAGTAGCCTGTCTGGGCACCTGCTTTTTGGCTCCGGTGAAAATGGTCAACGATCAATACCATGGGAAGTTAACTCCGCGGTCCGCAGTAAAAGTTTTGGAAAAAATTAAAAAAGCTGAGGTGAAATCATGAGATTTACTAACAGAACCGCATTAGAAACGTTTCGTCTTAGTTTAAAAAATCGGAAAGACCCGAACCGGATTAAAGTCAGAATTTGCATGACTGGTTGCAGAGCCTACGGAGCCGTAGAGATACGAGATGCGTTCAAGGAAACGTTAAAGGATCAACATCTGGGAAAACCGGTGGACATCGTAGAGACCGGTTGCCATGGCTTTTGTGCCAATGCCCCCGTATGTGTTATTGAACCAATGGGAGTGTTCTATCACGGTCTCAACCCTGATGTGATTCCAGAAATAGTGGAGAAAACCATTAATCAAGGCACCATCGTAGAGGACTATGTTTACGAAGGTGAAAACGGGACTAAGTATCCCCATGAGAAAGAAATACCTTTTTATAAAACCCAGCTTCGGGTAGTACTCAGGAATTGTGGTTTTATTGACCCCACCTCCATCGAAGCGTACATAGAAAATGACGGGTACCAGGCTATTTCTCAGGTTCTCTCTCAGATGAAACCCGAACAAGTCATCAATATGATAGAACAATCTGGCCTCCGGGGGAGAGGAGGAGCAGGGTTTCCAACCGCTAAGAAGTGGGCTTTTACCCGATCTGCTCCTGGGGATGAAAAATACATCATCTGCAATGCTGATGAAGGTGACCCCGGTGCGTTTATGGATCGGGCCATCTTAGAAGGTGATCCACATTCGGTCATAGAAGGGATGCTGATAGGCGCTTATGCAATTGGAGCAAAAACCGGCTACATTTATGTGCGCGCCGAATACCCAATAGCTGTACAGCATCTCAAAATAGCCTTAGAAAAGGCTCAAGAGATGGGTTTCTTGGGCGAAAATATTTTGGGTACTGGTTTTGATTTTCAAATCAAACTGAAAGAGGGAGCAGGCGCATTTGTCTGCGGAGAAGAAACTGCATTGATTGCCTCCATTGAAGGGAGAAGAGGAATGCCCCGTACTCGACCGCCATTCCCAGCAATATCTGGCCTCTGGGGGAAACCCACCAATATTAACAATGTGGAGACGTGGGCTAATGTTCCTGTTACCGTGTTAAAAGGCCCCAGTTGGTTTGCCAGCATGGGGACTGAAACCAGCAAGGGAACCAAGGTATTTGCTTTGGCAGGGAAGGTAAGGAACACGGGACTGGTGGAAGTCCCCATGGGGATTACTTTAAAGGAACTCATTTTTGAGGTGGGAGGAGGAGTCCAAGAGAATAAGAAATTTAAAGCTGCCCAAACGGGTGGGCCCTCCGGAGGGTGCATTCCAGCAAACCTCTTGGATTTACCCATTGACTATGAATCGCTCGCTAAAGCAGGCGCCATCATGGGATCAGGCGGATTAATCGTTGTGGACGAAGAGACCTGTATGGTGGATATGGCTAAATACTTTTTGACTTTTACTCAAAATGAATCCTGTGGGAAGTGTGTTCCCTGCCGGATGGGGACAAAACGGATGCTCGAAATATTAACCAGAATTTGCGAAGGAGAAGGTAAAAGTGAAGATATTGAAACCTTACAGGAACTGGCGCTAATGATCAAGGACACTTCGCTCTGTGGTCTTGGTCAAACCGCACCTAACCCCGTGCTTACCACCCTAACCCATTTTCTGCACGAATATCAAGAGCATATTGATAACAAGCGCTGTCCAGCCGGGGTATGTAGAGCCCTGATTAGTTTTCATATTGACCCTGAAAAGTGTAATGGTTGTGGTCGATGCAAGATTGTCTGCCATCAGGATGCAGTTTCCGGGGAAAAGAAAGCAGCTCATCAAATAGCACAAGAACTTTGTATCCAGTGTGGCATTTGTAGGAGTGAATGCAAATTTGGGTCAATTTATGTTGTTTAGTGGATTTTACGTTACGCTCGTTAGGCACCTATACTTCCAGTCTCTTAGGAAATTCTATTAATGTGAGGAGGCAAAATGGATAAAGTAACCTTAACAATTGATGGTAAACAGGTAGCCGTAGCCAAGGGGGCTACCGTATTTCAGGCGGCAAAAGCTGCAGGAATCTCAATCCCCCATCTCTGTTACCGGGAAGACCTCCATCCGAATAGCGCCTGCCGGATTTGCGTGGTGGAAGTAGAGGGGGCCCGCACCCTGGTTCCTTCCTGTTCCTTTCCGGTGAGCGAAGGGATGGTAGTTCGCACTGATACCCCTCGAGTAATGAATGCCCGAAAGATGGTACTGGAATTGATTCTTTCTGATCATCCTTTCGACTGTATGACCTGTGAGAAGAGCGGCTCCTGTAAGCTGGAAAAATATGCTTACCAGATGGGCATTAAATCCAGTCGATTTGAGGGAGAGCGGCACCAGCTTCCAATCGATATTTCAAACCCTTTTATAGGAAGGGATTATAACAAATGTATCCTCTGTGGCCGTTGTGTCACTGCCTGTAATGAAGTGCAGCGGTGGGAGGCTATTGACTACATGGGACGAGGTTTTGCCACCAAAGTAGGAACCGCCTTCGACCGGGGGCTGGAGACGAGCCCCTGTGTCTTCTGTGGCCAGTGCGTGGAGGTTTGCCCGGTAGGGGCCCTGGTGGAAAAACAGAGGCTCCGGAAGGGAAGAGAATGGGAGCTAAAGAAGGTGGATACGGTGTGCAGCTACTGCGGGGTGGGCTGTAATCTGGAGCTTAACGTCAAGGATAACGCAATCGTTAAAGTTACCGCCAATCGCAAAAGCCCGGTCAATAATGGCCGGCTCTGTGTCAAAGGCCGGTTTGGCTCTGACTATGTGCACCACCCGGACCGGCTTAGCCAACCTCTGATTCGGGAAAATGGGGAGTTCAAGGCCACGGACTGGGATACCGCGCTTAACCGCGTTGCAGAAAAGCTAAATGAGATTAAAGCCCAGCATGGACCGGAGAGCATCGGCTTTCTCGCTTCCGCCAAGTGTACTAACGAGGAAAACTACCTGTTTCAGAAATTTGCCCGGGCGGTGGTAGGGACCAACAACGTGGATCACTGCGCAAGGCTCTGACACTCCTCAACGGTCGCCGGGCTGGCGGCCTCCTTTGGCAGCGGCGCCATGACGAACTCCATTGCGGAAATTAAAAACGTGGGCTGCCTGTTCATAATCGGTTCCAATACCACGGAAAATCATCCGGTCATAAGCCTGGAGATGAAAGAGGCGGTCCGGGCGAACGGAGCCAAAATGATCGTGGCGGACCCCCGAAGAATCGGTTTGGTGGACTACGCCGATGTCTGGCTCCGGCACAAGCCGGGTACGGACGTGGCCCTCATAAACGGTATGATGCAGGTCATCATCCGGGACGGACTCCAGGATCAGGAGTTTATTGCCGGGCGCACCGAGGATTTTGAACAACTAAGCGAGGTGGTGAAAGACTATACTCCGGAACAGGTGGAAAAGATTACCGGAGTACCGGCGGAAGATATTGAAGCCGCGGCCCGCCTTTTCGCTACGGCGGAAACCGGAGCAATCTTCTATGCCATGGGCATCACCCAGCATACCACCGGCACGGACAACGTGAAGTGCCTGGCTAACCTGGCCCTGCTTACGGGAAACGTAGGCAGGGAAAATACCGGGCTAAATCCCCTGCGCGGGCAAAATAATGTCCAGGGGGCCTGCGATATGGGCGCCCTTCCCAATGTTTTCCCCGGGTATCAGTTGGTTACCGATGAAGCTGCCCGGAAAAAGTTTGAAGAGGCCTGGGGAGTAAAGCTTCCTGCCCAGCCGGGTTTGACCCTTATGGAAATGATGACTGCGGCGGTTGAAGGAAAGCTGAAGGCCCTTTACATCCTTGGGGAAGACCCGCTTACGAGCGACCCCAATACCACCCATGTCAAGGAAGGGATTGAAAAGCTTGAGTTTTTAGTGGTTCAGGATATTTTCCTCTCCGAGACGGGAAAACACGCGGACGTCATTCTCCCGGGCGTAAGCTTTGCGGAAAAAGAAGGCACCTTCACCAATACGGAACGAAGGGTACAGCGGGTCCGGCAGGCCATTAAGCCTCTGGGGGAAGCAGTTCCGGATGGGAAGATTATTCTCGAATTATTTAACCGCATGGGGGTAAAGGCGGATTATAGTTCCACGGAAAAAATTATGGACGAGATTGCAAAGCTCACGCCGCAGTACGGGGGGATCACCTACGAGCGGATCGAAAAGGAAGGGCTTCAGTGGCCCTGTCCGGATCGCAGCCACCCGGGTACCAGGTATCTCCATAAAGATAAGTTCAGTCGGGGAAAAGGGAAGTTTTTCCCCATTCAGTTTATCAATCCGAGGGAACTTCCCGATGCGGCCTATCCTTATCTTCTTACCACAGGTCGGGTGCTTTATCACTGGCACGGAGGCAACATGAGCCGCCATTCCCAAGGTCTAAAGGAAATATATCCCGAGGGATTAGTTGAGATTCACCCCCACGATGCTGGGTCAATAAACTGTAGTGATGGTGACACCGTAATGGTGGAATCACGCCGGGGTAAGGTAGTAAGTAAGGTGAAGGTTACTGAAAAGGCTGCTCCCGGGGTAATCTTTATGTCCTTCCATTTCCCTGAGGCTCAAGCTAACTTTCTCACTATTGATGCCCTTGACCCGATTTCCAAAATCCCCGAATATAAGGTGTGCGCGGTGAAGATCGAAAAGGTGGCTTGATTTAAGAAGTCAGGAGTCAGAAGACAGAATAATTTCCTTTTTCGCTTCTGACGGCTGTCTCCTGACTTCTCTCTCTTCCTTGGGTGGGCGTGGGTTAACGTCTTTATCTAAAAAAGGGGGCTGTTATCGTGAAAATCGCAGTTACCGGAAAAGGGGGGGTAGGGAAAACCACTTTTTCTGCCCTTCTTTGTCGAGCGTATTATGATTCCGGATATAAGGTCTTGGCTGTGGATGCTGATCCCGATGCTAACTTGGCGGCCACGTTGAGATTTCCTGGTCCAGATACGATAACCCCCATCTCTCAGATGAGTGAACTCATTGAGGAAAGAACTGGTGCTAAACCCGGGTCGTATGGGGCAATGTTTAAAATGAACCCCACTGTGGATGACCTTCCGGAAAAGTTATGGGTTGAGCATTATGGCATTCGATTGATGGTAATGGGAGGAGTTAAAAAGGGAGGAGGCGGTTGTGTCTGCCCTGAGAGCGTTCTCTTAAAAACGCTCATCCAGCATCTCATGTTGCACCGAAAAGACGTGATCGTCATGGACATGGAAGCAGGAATAGAACATCTGGGCAGGGCCACTGCAAAAGCAGTGAATGCTTTTATTACGGTGGTTGAACCAGGAAGACGGAGTTTTGAAACGGCTTTTCGGATTCGTGAATTAGCTGAAGAAATCGGAATCTCTAAAGTTTTTGCTGTAGGAAACCGCGTGCGAAATGAAGATGAAAAAGATTTTATCCGCAGACACCTTCCTGATTTTCAGATTTTAGGCTACCTTTCCTACGATGAGAGAGTAGTTGAGGCAGACCAGAAGAATTATCTTCTCTGGGAACACTGTGGAAACACTTACGCAGAGGTAAAAAAGATAAGGGAACAAATACTTGATACTGGATACTTGATGCTGGATTCTTGATAATGGATTTTTAATCTTTTTATCCAGAATCCAGAAACCAATATCTAACATCAAGGGAGTGAGGAGCGCATGCGGGTAGCGATTGTAGGGGCCGGAGCAATGGGAAGCCTTTTTGGTTTCTTTCTTCACCAAGCCGGTAAGGATGTCTGGCTCTTAGATAAGCATCCTAAATTAACCAACCATATTCAGAAAAACGGACTCCGGGTGGAAGGGGTAAGCGGGGAACATCAGGTTTCAATTCCCATAACCACAAAGGTTGAAGAAATAGAATGGGCAGACCTCATTATTATTTTTGTAAAGGCCTATGATACCACTCAGGCAGTCTTGGATGCAAAACCACTCATTGAGCAGGACTCTTTAGTCATTACTCTTCAAAATGGAATCGGAAATGTGGAGGCGATTGCAACATTAGTGGGCGAGGAAAGAACGATTGCCGGAACCACTGCCCACGGAGCTACTGTTCTTGGCCTTGGCCATATTCGCCATGCTGGGACAGGAGAAACAATTATCGGGGAACTAACCGGACAAAGAACTGAACGCCTGGAGAGAATACGAGCCTTTTTTCACTCTGCCGGCATTGCCGTCCACATTACCCAAGACGTCACCGGTTTGCTCTGGAGCAAGTTACTCATCAATGTAGGCATTAACCCCTTAACCGGTATTACTGGGTTACGCAATGGAGAATTACTCGATTATGAGGAAACTCGCGAAATAATGCACAGAGCCGTGGACGAGGCTAAGGAAATTGTATCCCGAAAAAGGATTCGACTTGGTTATGAAGATCCCCATAGCAAAGTTGATTCTGTCTGCAGAGCTACCGCCCGCAATTTTTCTTCCCTGTTGCAGGATCTCCTTCATAAAAAAAGAACGGAAATTGATTACATAAATGGGATAGTCACTCGGGAAGGAAACCAGCGAGGGATTAAAACCCCCATCAACCAGGCCTTAACCCACCTCATTCACTTCACGGAAGAGGCCTTAGGTTAAAATCATTTCTTCTATAATCTCTATCTCTTTCGATATTTTTCGTTCAGCCTCTCTCTAAACACTTATGAATTTTTTCATCATAGCTTTTGATATTCCTTAGTTAAATGTTCAAAAAACCTTGACAGAACATAGTATTAATGGTAATTTTGTTGAATGAATACTCATTCATTGATATAAACGTTGTTTATCATATTAGGAGTGGGCAAAAAGATGGAGATTGAAGGAGGAAAAGAAAAAGTATCGCGAAATATTGATAAACACATCCGGATTATCAATGCCGCACTCAAACTCTTTGCGGAAAAGGGCTTCTACAATACCCGGATCTCAGAGATTGCTAAAGAGGCAAACGTAGCGGACGGGACGATTTATCTCTATTTCAAGAACAAAGACGATATTCTCATATCACTTTTCGAGGAAGAAATCGGGAAAATTTCTAAAATCATGCGCGAAGAACTCGCAAAAACTGATGATCCAGTTGAAAAATTGCGGATTTTTGCCTCCCGACACCTCAATATGATCCTTAAAAATCGTAATCTCGCCGAGGTCATTCAAGTGGAGCTACGCCAGAGCGCAAAGTTCATGCGGAAATACGTAAACAAGATTTTTATGGAATACATTAACTTAGCCAGGGCCGTTATCACCGAAGGGCAGGAAAAGGGCATTTTCCGGAATGATCTTGCCCCTGGCATTGTAAAACGGGCATTCTTTGGAGCGCTTGATGAGATGGCCCGTTACTGGGTCCTCTCGCAGACAAAAAAATACACCCCCTTAGATTCATCCCAACAGATAAGTGAAATTTTCATCAAAGGCATCCTCGTGGAATCAAAAGGAAAAGGCTAAAAGGATAGCTTAACTTCCTTAAGAATCTTTTCTAACCTGAGCAGGTCATTAGCTTTTCCCAGGGTGATTAACGTATCTCCCGCATTAATCTTGGTTTCGGAAGAAGGGTTGAATACCATCTTTCCCGAGGAGTCTTTAATAGCAACAATAATCACTCCTAAATTTTTTCGAATTTCCGCTTCCTTCAAACTGCTCCCCACCAAGCCCGAATCAGACCTTACGATAAATTCTTCTAATTGCAGCTCCATACTCTGCCCATGGAAAGCAATTTCAATAAAATCCATCACCGCCGGGCGAAGAATAGCATGCAACATTCTAATCGCCCCCATCTGATAGGGAGAAATGACTTTATCTGCTCCGGCTCGCTTCAGTTTACTCTCCGAGCTCTCATCCGTGCTTCGAGCCAGAATGAAAATATTCGGATTGAGCTCGCGCGCAGTGAGAGTTATATAAACATTGTCAGCATCAGAAGCCACCACCGCCACTAAACCACGCGCCCTTTCCACACCTGCCTCAATGAGCACCTCATCCTCAGTGGCATCTCCATAAAGGTAGTAATGTTTTTCCCGTTCCAACCTCTCCCGGAGAACCTCATCTTTTTCAATAACGATGTAAGGAACTGACTTGTTTCTTAACTCCCTGCTAATATAACCTCCCATCCTCCCGAACCCACAAACGATATAGTGGTCCTTTAATTTCTTGATTTCTTTTTCCAATTTTCTCCTCCCGAGAACCTTTCTGATCTCTCCTTCAATTATAGGCTGGATTATACTACCCACGGCATAAACGCCGATACCCACCCAGACAAGTATAAAAACTATGGTAAAAATGCGGCCTTCAAAAGATAAAGGATGAGTTTCGGAAAACCCTACCGTGGCAAGGGTAATGACTACCATATAGAGCGCATCAAAAAAATTCCATTTTTCGATGAGCATATAGCCGCTGACCCCAATTATAAAAATTGAGATCAGGAAAATGAAAGCCCATTTTATTCTTTTCACTTCCATAGGGAGCAAGACAATTCAGCAATAAAATATTGAGCTGGTGAGGAAAGACTATGGTTCAAAGTAGTGGATGTCGGAGAGATAGCGATAACTTTCTGAAAAATCAAGTCCGTATCCTACCACAAAGTAATCTTTATCCATCGTAATTCCCACGTAATCAGCTGTAATCTCAACCTTACGGCGAAACTCTTTATTTAGAAGAGTACAAATTCTTAGCGAGCGAGGTTGCCTTTTCGTAAGCTCTTCCTTCAGAAATTTTATGGTTAATCCGGTATCAATAATATCCTCTACTATAATCACGTCCTTCCCAGCTACCGGCATTTCTAAGTCTTTGATGATTTCCACTTTTCCAGAAGAAGTGGTTGAGGACCCATAACTGGAGAGACGAACAAAATCAATCGTAGCCGGGATTTTCAGTGCCCGGATAAGATCAGCCAGAAATACAACCGCCCCTTTTAAAACCCCCACCAATAAAACGCTTCCAGAAGGATAATCCCGGGAAATTTGATCAGCTAAGTCAGCTACCCGTTGATGGATTACCTCTTTGGTGTAAAGAATCTTAAGATTTTCTGTACCCATGCGAGAAAACGCTGTATTGATTAAGTATCAATCTATCTTTCTATGATAATTTAGTTTTGATAGCAAAAAAAAAATGGTCCTGTCAATAAAAATACTTGTTAAAAATTCCTTCAAAATCTTCGGGTAATACTTATGGCGAATGCCTATCAAGGAAAATACATTGACTTGTAAGGAGAGTTATGGTAATAAATTTTTTTTTATTATAACCATACCCCTTTTCAGTAATGACGAAAACACCAGACGAACGTACCCCGTCATCTTCGGGGGCCCGGTCAAGACGGCTCTTATTAAAAAAAGAGCTTTCAATTGGTGTTTGGGTAAGGATTTTACGAGTATATACTGTTATTTCTACCGAAATTCGGAGGAAAGTAAGCGAGAAAGGCTTAACCCTTCCTCAACTTTATGTTTTAACAACTCTTGGATTGCAGGGGGACATGCCTCTTGGGAAATTGGGAAGAGAATTGCTGGTGACCAAAGGAAATATTACCCCGATTGTGAATCACCTGGAAAGAGATGGGCTGGTAATGAGAGTGCTTGATCCAAAAGATCGCCGAAAAATATGGGTCCGGCTTACCTCAAAAGGAGAACAGATTTTCGGAGAGATCGTGTCCGCTTACGAAAAAGAGTTTGTGCCTTTAATGAGCTGCCTTTCTCAAGAAGAACTGAAACACCTCTCCCAACTTTTAAAAAAGATGGCCGAAGGAATTTCCCGTGACAAAAGATCACTTTAAATGAACTGAGATACCCATGAAGTGGATGGAACATATTACGATAGGAGCCTTCTTTGATCGCCAGGTAAGTGAAATGCCATACCAGAAGGCCTTAATCACCCCTGAGGGTGATTTTACCTTTAAGGAACTAAAGGAGGTTTCCGACTTTCTGGCCCGTGGACTGATCAACCTGGGGATTAGGAAAGGAGATAAGGTTGCGGTTTGGACCAACAACACTCCTGAATGGGTGTTCCTTTTCCTAAGTCTTAGTAAGGTCGGAGCGGTAATGGTTCCCCTAAGTTTCAATGCCCGGGCTCGTGACCTTCATTATACATTGGAAAAAGCGGACGTGAAGTTTTTGTTCCTGATGAACAGTTTTAACGGTACGGATTTCTTGGAAATCCTCCATGACGCTATTCCTGACCTTCAGGTTTTATCCTCCGGGGAAGTTCATTCTAAGGAACTCCCTTACTTAAGAAGAATCATCACGGTAGGAAAAGAACACCGCCAAGGACTCCTTAATGGTTATGACGTGTTAGAGAGGGCTCGTAGGGTAAATGAATCGGATTATATCCGTTGTAGGGAAGCAGTCTCATCCTCAGACACGTGTATCATAAAATTTACTTGCGGGTTGACCGGTTATCCCCGAGGGGCAATGCTTACCCATTTTGGGCTTATCAATAATGCCCAGCCCATCGTAAAAAAACTCAATCTTGGTCCTTCAGATATTCTCTGTCTGCCTCTCCCGTTTTATTATATTTTCGGTTTCTGGGTTGGTCTCATGGTTACCTTTACCAGCCATACACCCGTCGTAATCACACCAAAATATAACGCTCTTGAGATCCTAAAAAATATAGAACAAAAACACTGCACTGCCTTGTATGGGGTCCCTACCACCTTTTCTGACCTTCTCAACCATCCTTCATTTTCGCAGTTTGACTTAAGCAGCTTAAGGACTGGGGTTATGTCTGGAGATTATTGTTCACCCGAGTTGGTTAAAAAAACCATCAGGGAAATCCCAGTCCCAGAACTCACGGTCGCCTATGGCATAACCGAAGTGGGGCTCCTAACGCAGACAGGGTGGAATGAATCTCCTGGAAAGGCAACCCACACGGTGGGTCAACCATTAGATGGGATGGAGCTAAAAGTCATCAGCCCTGGAAATGGGGAGACCTTGCCCGCCGGAGAAAAAGGGGAAATTTGCGTCCGAAGTCCAGTCCTTATGAAAGGGTATTATAATATGCCCCGAGAAACATTTGAAATCATGGATAAGGACGGATGGTTTCACACTGGGGATTTGGGTGTGAGGGATGAAGAGGGGTACTACCAGATAACCGGCCGAAAACGGAATATAATTATCAGGGGAGGAGAAAATATTTATCCCTTAGAAGTTGAAAGATTGCTTCTTACTTATCCAGATATATCTGATGTCCGAGTTGTCGGAGTCCCCAGTCACCGACTGGGTGAAGAAGTATACGCTTTTGTTACCACAAATAACGGAACCCTTGGCAATCATCAAACCCTTCGGGACTTTTTCCGGAATAAAATTTCCCGTAATTTGATACCCCGATGGGTAAAAATACTTGAAGAGCTACCTGGTAAAAAGGGTAGAAATGTTGATCGAAATGAACTAAGAAGTCTCGCGATTCAAGACCTGGGATTGCAAGAGGATCGTATTTTCGAAATTATTTATGAAAATTAGACTGAAAACCTCTTAAATCCTTCCTTATCTCCCCATTTTCAATAATAGGGCAAACTCGCCTCATTTCGAGGAGATGCCCCGTGTTGATACCATATCGACGCTCCTAAGCCTTATTGACGTTCTTGGCCACCGGTCCTCGGTCGCTTTCTTCCACGTCAAAACTTACCCGGTCACCCTCTGCGAGGGTCTTAAATCCGGACATGGTGATGGAAGAAAAGTGCACAAATATATCCCGCCCATCTTCCTGCTCAATGAAGCCATATCCCTTTTTGTCACTAAACCACTTAACAACCCCTTTTGCCAACGTACTAACCTCCTTTCAAAATCTTTCCTTTATAGTCCCGATGGTCAGGCCACCACTCTGGCAAAGGATACACTGCCTCAGAGTGAAAACCGACCCTCCGCACTATATTCCTTTTTCCTTCACCATATGACAGCGTTCTATTAAATGTCAAGCGGAAAAAAAGGGCGCATCGAATTAAAGCGTTGGGATAGATGAACATTCCGTGTTACGTACCTTCCGACAAATACCGCTCCACCTTGGCTTTTGCTTTCAGTTGCTCAACATATTGATTGATTTCTTGCTGCACTTTCGTCTTTTTTAGATGGTCGCCAATTTTACCTTTAATGTCCTGGTATGCAATTGTGGACGCTGGTTTTTTGTCGGTCACTTTAATCAAGTGGTACCCGTGTTCGGTATCCACGATGTCACTCACCTCTGCTGTCTTTAAAGCAAAGGCCGCCTCGTCAAAAGATTTTGCCATTTGTCCTCGTCTAAAGTAACCGAGGTCTCCCCCCTTGGTATTGCTGGGGCATTGAGAAAACTCTTTGGCAAGAGCAGCAAAATCCTCTCCTTTTTTAAGCCTCTGCTGAATCGTTTCGAGTTTTTTCCGCGCTTCAGCTTTTTGAGCTTTGTCTGCCTTAGGATCAACCTTGATCAGAATGTGGCTGGCCCGAAGCTCTTCAGGTTTTTTGAAAAGATCTGGTTGGCTATCATAATAATCCCTGGTTTCTTTCTCGGAAATCGTAACCTTCTTATCAAACTGCTGCTTATCAATGAATTGCTGAATGCCCATAGCCCGGTTAAGTTGAGCTATTATAGCCGTCTCAGACAGTCCCGTCTTATCCAATGCGTTTTTGAATTCTGCTTCACTGGAAAATTGTTTTTTTAACTCGTTTAATTTTTTATTGATTGCCTCGTCTCCAATTTTAATTCCATTTTTTTGACTTTCCTGATAAAGCACTTCACGGTCAATAAGACTTTCCAGTAAATCCTTCTTTATTTCTGCAAGCTGGGAATCGTTGGGCTGCTTTCCCATGCTCAAAAACTGTTCCTGCACAATGCTCAACTCCCGATCAAAATCTGCCCGCGTGATCACTGCTCCATTAACTACTGCAACTTTATCCCCTGAAGGCTGGCTTTCGCCTGCGAATGCGGGCAAAACAGCCAACACCAGAGCCAATGTGGCTATGAGCGTCCAAAACTGTTTAACTTGTTTTATCTTCATTCAAATGCTCCTTTCCGAGGTTAAAAAAATAAATGCCCTTTCCGGGGCGCATTACCGTTCAAAATATTTTTTATAACGGCTCCTTATTGTTGGGGTTTCACGGTCCTAAAAGCCCGTTGACACCCTGTCATATAACACTTTTTTTCTGAAGAAGGCAAGGGTTTTTTCGAAAAGGAGAAAAGGCACACCTCATTTAAATATATTGCTTGGTGAGCTCAGCGATTACTTCTTCCAGGTCTTCCTCAGGAGATTGCATAATCTGCTTCAATGCTCTGTCCACCTGTTGGTATAATCTTGGGTTGTTCATATCATCAAGGGTGTGATAAACATTTGCCCGGCGTCCAAACCGGAAATTACTTCTTTCCCCTGGGGGTAACGTGAGAAACCGATCAATAACTGCCAGCATCTTCGGCTTCGCTTCCGGGAGTTTCCCCTCCACTTCCTCAAGGAGGTTAAGGATATGATCACTCACCACATAGCTACTGATTCCATCAAGGTGTTCGATCATGCACTGTATTTCCTGCACTATCTCTTCGTCGCTTAACGGTTCAAATTCTCCTGAGGCCACTTTTTCGTCCAGCCCGGTGCCATCTAAGATACGGAGGGTTCGAAGCCGAATGTAATCAGGATTGATCTGGTTGAGCACCCGGGCGGTCTCAATAGCATGCTCCTGCCAAAGCTTTTTACCTCCCAATCCGGGAATAACATATTCAGAGAGAGAAATCCCCGCTTCCTTTACCTTTTGTCCAGCTTCGATGTGTTCAGCAGCAGTTACCCCTTTCTGGACCAACTCCAGCACTGCATTACATCCACTCTCCAGCCCAATATGAATCCGGGAAAGTCCAGCGTCACGAAGGGCTTTTAATTCTTCCACGCTCTTTCGCTTGGCAATCGTTTTTGACCGAGCATAGGTAGTAACCCGGATTACCTCCGGAAAGGTTTGCTTTAGTATGGTCAAAATTTCTACCAGATCGCTGGTCTTGGCCGCCAGGTTATTCCCATCCTGGAGGAAAACCGACCCTTCTCCAAAGCAGAGCCACATCGCCACGTTCATCCTGGAAGAGTACCCTTGCGGATCGCGGTAGAGATGTTCGACTACTTCGCCAGTCACTTCGCCCCTGCAGCCAATCCGCCAGGAGAGGAGCTTAATCTCGTCATAAATCTTTTTAATAGTAGCTATGTCTTCCTTCACCTCTTCTACAGAACGGATGCTAAAGCGCTCCCCTTTATACGTTCTGCAAAACGCACACTTATTCCAGGGGCAGTTCCGGGTAACCCTCAGGAGAAGGCTCTTGGCCTCGCTGGGAGGACGAATTGGTCCCTGCTCAAAAGAAAAAAACTCCATACTCTCTACAACCAACGGAAGACTTGATTCCTCACGTAATCAAAATTTTTCTTTACTTCCTTTGCATCAGTAAGGATACCCATGTGTCCAGGCAACAAAAACTCGATCTCCAGTTCCGAAACTTTTTCAATCGACTGTTTCAGTTGTTTTGAGTTTCCCCCCGGAAGATCAGAACGGCCAATATTACGGTAAAAAATAAGGTCTCCACAGATGAGCGCCTTACTTTCTCTACAGTAAAAACAAATGCTTTCCGGGGAATGCCCAGGGGTAGGTATTAATTCAATTTCTATCGTTCCTAAGGTGATTGTGGAATCTAAAAAGCCATCCTCCTGAAATTCTACTGGTTCGAGCCCGAAAAACCGGGTTGCCTGGCGGACACTGATCTCGTAGTACTCTTTCTGAACCGGAGCAATTTCAATTCGGGCATTGAACTTATTTTTAAACATTTCATTAGCCCACATATGGTCAATATGAAGATGGGTATTAGCAATAACATCAACGTCATGGGGGTCTATACCATCCTGCTGGAGAGCCGCAATTAACAGAGGGAGGTTTTGATCCAAACCAACATCCACAATCATGGTCTTTTCCGCTTTAATGAGATAGGTGTTACAGTCCAACATTCCCCCTTCTTGATAAAAGTATAAATGGTCATTCAGTTTCATCCATCATTCTCCTTGACAACTAAAAAAGTTTATTGGTCTTACGAAAAAGTTGGTTTTCCTTACATCTTTACCAGAATTTTTCCGTCG
>JAZDOO010000060.1:0-2141 GCA_043798555.1 Pseudomonadota bacterium
TGGCGAAATCATTATTCCCGAGGCTGTATGGCAGGAAGTTGTGGTCCAAGGAAAGGGGCAGCCTGGTTCGGGTGAAGTCAAGTCAGCACCGTGGATCAAGACTCAAGCGGTCACGAACAGACACCTTGTGAGTGCCTTGCATCAAGAACTGGATGCCGGGGAGGCCGAAGCCATTGCCCTCGCAGTGGAGTTAGAAGGTGAGGGAATTTTGATGGACGAGCACCTTGGCCGAGAGAGCGCCCATCATTTTGGCTTGCGCTGCTTAGGGCTAATTGGGCTTCTTACCGAAGCCAAACGCCGGGGGCTCATCCCTTCCCTTAAACCCTCTCTGGATGCTCTGCGCGATATAGCCGGCTTTCGGGTGAGCGAACTTATCTATGAACGGGTGCTGCGAGATGAAGGAGAACTGTGACCCATAAAATCCCTTAAAAAGTAACACGTTCCGTCTAACGCCTCACGTCTTACGGTCTTTACGAGACACCTTACGCCTAACGCCTTACGGCGAAACAGACTAAACCAACCACCCCACCCAGAAAGTGATAATTTTGGCCAACGTCCCCAAACCACATGCACAGATGGTAAAGGATATTGTTGGATTTCCGGGGGAACTAAGATGGGACACAACAAAACCGGATGGTGCGCCACGCAAATTCCTCGATGTGAGCAGAATAAAGACCTTCGGCTGGGAGCCAAAGGTGAGCCTGAACGAGGGAATAAAGAAAACATACGAATGGTATATGACAACAAGATAAACCAAAGAAACCGGAGAAACCAAATAAACACCTTGCTCCTTACGCTATGCTCTCAGCCCCACGCTCTCAGCTCGGTGCTTTTTGTAAACCAAACAGACCATCAAATGACAAATGAAGATGTGACCCCCTCTACCCCCCCTTTTTTAGGTTTGACTTCCAACCATTTGCTTGTTAGCTTGATAGCTAAGGAAAATCTGACATCTGAAGATGTGACCCCGATTACCGAACAGAAAATGGACTTTTTATGAAGCCGTCAATTTTGTCGTAAGGAGGTAATTGTATGGAGATCGAAGAGCTAAAGATAAAATATCCCAGTGGGTTTGAGCATGCTGTCCATATGACAAAGGAGGAGATGGAGCAGCATATACGCTTAATGGCTGCCTTGAAAATGTTTGAACTTGGTAAAGTGTCATCCGGTAAAGCTGCTCAACTGGCGGGAATGTCCCGGGTCGAATTTTTTGAGACTTGCGGTAGGTATCGTGTTAGTATTTTTAATTACCCACCTGAAGAGCTTGAACAGGAGATTAAAAAGGATCTAGAAACTGCGAGAGGATTGAGTGACCAATGAAGGTTGTGTCGAACACAGGTCCGATCATTGGTTTAGCCAAAATCGGGCGAATTTTCCTCCTCAAAAGTATGGCTGAAGAAGTGCTGATTCCTCCTTTGGTTCACAGAGAACTACTTGGCAAAGTTGGAAGCGAATCAGAACAGATTGACCGAGCTCTGAATGATTTTATACGTATTGCAGATATTATGCCTTTAGAATCAACAACCAAAAGGGCTATCGCTGACCTGGATGAAGGGGAGAAACAAGCTATTGGCCTTGCCTCTACTATTGAAGGAGACGCCCTGTTGTTACTTGATGATCGTGCCGGAAGACAGGTTGCTGAAAAATTAAATATCCCCACCATAGGGCTGATCGGACTCTTACTGCTGGCGAAAGAAAAAGGATTGGTGGAAAATGTCGGAGCACTCATTAGAGAATTGAGAAACAATGGGTACTGGCTTTCTGACGAGGTAATGGATGTGGCCAGGCGGCTTGCTGGAGAGTAACATACTCTCTCGCCTTCAGCTTTCAATTTCAGGCTTTCATCGTTCACTGAAAGATTCCGCCTTAAAACTATAGGTAAGAAAAGTGTTGCAAGTTCTGCACGAACGTCCCATATATTTTCATAGCTGTTTATCCTGCCAGCTTGCCCGCTTGCAGGCTTGTCAGCTTCTTGAAATATCAATAAAAAGTGAAATAATTGAACAACGTTATATATTAGAGTATCCCCAGGGAAATCTTTAATGATGGCATAGAAAAAATTTATTTTGCAGACTACCAAAAAAGAAACCTCCTGTTAAGATTTAAGTGAAAGAAAAAAAACAATCTTATAACTTAACAGG
>JAZDOO010000073.1:0-5390 GCA_043798555.1 Pseudomonadota bacterium
TTATAACTCCCTTCGGCCTTCAAGAGACGATTGTAAGGTTGAAGCATCACAGTATTCAATTTCTCCCCCCCGAGGGATACCTTGAGCGATACGGGTTACTTTAATGGAAAGGGGTTTTATGAGTTTCGCCAAAAAAATGGCAGTGGCCTCACCCTCGCGGGAGGGATTCGTAGCCAGGATAACTTCTTTTATGCTCCCCTGCTGGAGCCGATTCATTAACTCTTGTATCCTTAAATCATCCGGTGACGTATTGCGAAGTGGAGAAATGACTCCATGAAGTACATGATAGGAGCCTTTGAAATAGCCGGTCCGCTCCAGTGCCACGAGATGGACAGGGGTTTCAACCACGCAAAGAGTTTCGGCATTGCTTCGGTCACTCCGACATAACGAGCACGGATTGCGGTCAGTGACGTTAAAACAAACCGAACAGAGGGTTACGGTATCTTTCACCTCTAAGATACTCCGGGCCAGTGCCTCAACGTCAGCCTTGGGAAGTGAAATAAGGTGGCAGGCCATTCTCGTGGCAGTTTTCTCCCCAATGCTGGGGAGTTTGGCCAGTTCCCGGATAAGGCGGTTAATGGAGTCTGAAAACATGGTGTTTTCCTCAAAATTCCAGGCATTAAAACGTGAGGCCAGGGATATTGATACCGAGCCCACCAGTAAGCTTACTCATCTCGCTCGTTACCATTTCCTGAGCCTTCTTAAGGGCATCATTCACCGCCGCTTGCACTAAATCCTGAAGCATTTCAATATCATTTACATTGATTACTTCCGGATCTATTTTCACGCTCGCAATTTCTTGCTTTCCATTGGCAACCACACTGACCATGCCGCCACCGGCAGAACCCTCAACCGTCTTTCCTGCCATCTCTTCCTGCATTTTTGCCATCTGGGCCTGAAGTTTTTGGGCTTGCCGCATAAGTTCACCGATCCCTTTAGGTGTCATATCTACCTCCTGAAAATTAATGTGGTTTATGAATCCATCACTTTGATTTCCGTAATCCCACCTCCCAAAAGAGCAAGTGCCTCTTTAATTAAAGGGTGATCTCGGGCTTCCTGCTTACGTTTCTCAATGATTTGAGCCTTACTTAACCCTTGCTTTTGCTTTTCAGGGTTCTTGGTGCGTAAGGGAAGGTCAAGGAGATTCACTTTTATCTTTTCTCCAAAAAACTCCGTGCAAAGCTGGTCTAATTCCCCATTTTTTTTAACCTCCTGGATGCTCTCCAGAAAAAAGGAGTTCTCCATAAACTCAATATCTACCGTACCCGGTCCTTTTTTCACCAGGTTCCCATGCTCCAGCAAGGAAGCCAGCAAGGGTTTTTTCTCCCGGACGAAATCGAGAAGTGCCTTCCATGATGCTTCCTGAGAACCTTCATGATCAAGCGGTAAAAGTGAGAGAGGTTTTTCAGGGTGTTCGTTAAGCCCAGACGACTCGGGTGCCGCATCAGAAAACGCGGTTGAGGCTTTTGAGGAACATGGTCCATGGAGGAGCTTTTCCTGAAAAGCAGCCAATTTGTCCAAAATTTCTTTTAATGATACTACCGAGGGGAGAGAAGCGATCCTAAGGAGAATGGTTTCCAGAACAATGAGTGGCAGAGGAGACCCGTAAATATACCGTTCACTCTCTATGAGGACTTTCAGGAGGCCTTGGAGTTTTTCTAAACTCACTTCCTTTGCCTGAAGAGCAAATTGGGTAATTTCGCTTGAAGAGAAATCAGGAAAAAGTTGAGCGCTCGTGCTTATCTTCGCCACCCCGAGATTACGAAAATGTTCCAAAAGTCCCCGATAGAACACTCTCATGTCAAGCCCATGAGCAAAAAGAGTGCTGCTGATTTCCAAACATTTCTTAAGATCACCCTCCAAGACTGCAGAAGCTACCCCAAAAAAAATCGTACGCTCCACCAGACCTAAGACTGCAGTAACATCTTCATCTTTTACCTCACTGCCGGCATACGTCACGATCTGATCCACCATGCTCTGGGCATCCCGGAGACTGCCTTCTGCCTCCCGGGCGATAAGCTGGAGGGAGGTGGTACTGATGGTGATTTGTTCCTGCTGGACTATATGGTGAAGGTGGTGCAGAATGACCGGGGATGGAATTTTTTTAAAGTCATAACGCTGACAACGATCAATAACCGTATCCAGTATTTTATGGGGCTCAGTAGTGGCAAAAATAAAAATAACGTGGGACGGTGGCTCTTCCAGGGTTTTCAGAAAGGCATTAAAGGCGGGCGTGGAGAGCATGTGCACTTCATCAACAATAAAAATTTTATACCGATACTTCTGAGGATAATATTTGATGGTTTCCTGCAAGTCCCGCACATGATCCACCCCGGTATTTGATGCCCCATCGATCTCGAAAACATCCGGAGCAATACTCTTGGTGATTTCTCTACAGGCATCGCAGATATTGCACGGAGTAGGAGTTGGACCTTCTTTGCAGTTAAGGGCTTTGGCCAATATTCGCGCTACTGACGTTTTACCAACCCCTCGGGGGCCAGTAAACAAAAAAGCCTGGGCAACCCGATTGGTTCGAATGGCATTCTGAAGGGTCTGAACAATGGATGGTTGTCCCACCACTTCTTCGAATGTCTGGGGTCTCCATTTTCTTGCTAATACTAAATACGACATTGATTATTTAAAAGTAATAGCCAGGCACCCCTGCGGCACACGAAATATGTTACTACCGCTGCTTCCTTCCGGATCTGACGGGGTTTGTAACCTTTCGTTGCGCAGGACCCGGCTATTTTCTGGCGGAGAGAGAGGGATTCGAACCCTCGGTACACCTTCTGGGCGTACACACGATTTCCAGTCGTGCCCCTTCAGCCAACTCGGGCATCTCTCCGGAATGAAAGTCCATGTTGGTAATCAATACCTTGGAATTATTGCATCCTCAAACCGTAACCACTGATATTCAGTCTATATCAGAATTTAATATCTCTGACAACTAAGAAAATTACCTTCGGGATCTATTTGTAAAAAATGTAGTTAAACGAAAAGGTTACATGTTCCTAATGATGTATCCTCGATTTGAAGGGTAATATGCTCTAACCCGTAGTGTTCCTGAAGCATTTTATGGAGTTTTTTCAAAATATTCATGCCCTGGTTCATATCGCCAACGATCACGTGGGCACTAAGCATATCTACATGGGACGTTAACGTCCAAATATGCAAATCGCAAATGCTTTCCACCCCTTCCAGTCCCATCATGGACTGTTTAATCTCGTCCATATTAATATGCCGAGGGACCCCCTGCATCAAAATGTGCACCGTATCCCACAGAAGTCTCCAGGCACTATAGATGATAATAGTCCCGATAAAAAAGCTCACCAACGGATCAAACCAGTTCCAGCCTTTCAGCCAAACTGCAATGCCCGCAATTATCGCCCCCACAGAACCCAAGGCATCAGCAAGTACGTGAGTGAGGACACCTCTGATATTAAGGTTTCCCTTCTCTCCCTTAGAAAGAATGTAAGCCCCGATAAGATTGACAATCAGCCCTACGGTGGCGATTATAAGCATCGGGATCCCCTTAATCATTTCCGGGGTTTGCATTCGTTCCAAGGCTTCACGAAATATAATTAACGCAATTACCACCAAAGCGGCTCCGTTTACAAAAGCGGCCAATATCTCAGCCCGATAGTATCCAAACGTCTTTTTTCCATGGGCAGGTTTCCGAGAAAGCCATATGGCAATGAGGCTTAGCCCCAGGGCAGCAATATCGGAAAGCATATGGACAGCATCAGATAAGAGGGCCAGACTATTTGTCCAAAATCCGCCGATTAGTTCCACAAAAAAGAATATCAGCGTCAAACCGAGAACAGACGCAAGGAGGGTGGAGTTTTCTTGTTGACGAGCGGAGGGGTGATGAAGTTCATGAGCGTGATTGGGGGACCGGTGATGATGGTGATCATGATCAAGATGAAGTGCCATAGTATCTCCAAACCTTTGTTTCACTAAGAGATTAACGGCTCACCGTGGCTTTGCCGAAAGCTTTTTCAAGAGATTGCGAGCATTATTGATAACATTCAGCCACTCTTCTTCAGAGAGACCAGCCCCCAATCCCACCCGCCGGGCTTTAGAAGCATCAATCAGGTCATCGGGGCTATGGGCATCAGTATTGAGCAGAAGCGCAGTTCCTGCTTTCTTTGCAAGTTTTACTACATGCCCATTCGTAAGCGAATGCCCTTTACGGGAAGAAATTTCTAAAAATATTCCTTTTTGCTTTGCCAAAACGACTTCTTCTTCGGTTATCAGGCCTGGATGTGCTAAGATGTCAATATCCGCCTCCAGGGCAGTTCGGTTTGTCCCTGGGGCCACTGGCTCTACAATGGTTTCTCCATGAACCAAAACGAGCTGAGCTCCCAACTTCCTCGATTCCTGGGCCAAAAAAGAAATTGACTCAGGGGGAATATGAGTCAATTCAATGCCAGGGATCACCTGAAAATTGTCTTCACTTTTAAATCCCTTACAAAAACGAACTATCCGGGGAATAATCCAATCTAAGTTCGAACTATCAGCATGGTCGGTTATGGCCATCCCGGTATATCCTATAGCCTGGGCTCGACGGACCAGTTCCGACGGAATCAATTCTCCATCGCTAAAAATGGAATGGGTGTGGAAATCAATCATGAACGCCTCAAACGTTTACTGTTGAACATTTCACTCACAGGTCTCAGGAAAAACATTGACTTCTTACATTTTATATTTCCCAAAATCCTCCGGCGAGAGACTCTCTAAAATGTCAGACCATTGTGGGGTGCCTTCCGTAGCATCCTTCTTTTCCTTGTCTCCCTTGCCTGCACTAATTGCCCGCGACTTTTCAAGAACCTTTTGGCTAACAAAAATCGGTGCATTTGTTCTTAATGCAAGGGCAATAGCGTCACTGGGACGGGCGTCTACAGTTAAATGCTTATTCACCATAGTAAGGTGAATGGTGGCATAAAAGGTATTATCCTTAAGATCACTCACTTCAATCCTGGTCACCATAACCTCAAGATTATCAATGATGTTTTTCATCAGGTCATGAGTCATCGGTCGAGGAGGTTTTATATCCCCCAATTCTGTGACTATAGCACTAGCCTCCAGAATACCGATCCAGATCGGCAGGGCGTTAGTACCCTCGGTATCCTTCAAGATCACGATGGGCGTATTACTAAAAGGGTCCATCGTGATACCTGCAACTTTCATTTCTATGAACATCATGACCTCCTTTAAGGAACATCCGGAAATAGTTATATTACCTGACCGAACAATGAGTGAGAATGAGCTTCTAAAATCTTCACCCGAACCAGTTCTCCCTTTAAACGTAAAGGCCCCTCAAAATTCACCACCTTATTTGTCCCACTCCTTCCGGTCAAGCGTTGCGCATTTCTTTTACTTTGCCCCTC
>JAZDOO010000077.1:0-13996 GCA_043798555.1 Pseudomonadota bacterium
TCACCGTGGGAAGAATAACCCTGGTTAACGATAACCCCCCATACGGACCTGTTGAATCAAAGAGCATAAGGGAACCAAACAGAAGCGAAATGGTGCCTCCGATACTCAAAAGGCCGTAACTGGCCACTTTAATTTCGGCAAGAAAAAACCCGATACCGAGGATTATTAAAAGTATCCCCGCATAATTAACCGGCAAGGTCTGAAAGGAATAAAAAGCCAGGATTAAACAGATTGCCCCGACTATACCGGGGAAGAGTGCCCCGGGATGGGCTAATTCAAAATAGAATCCCGCGAGTCCCAGCATCATTAAAATGTAGGCAATATTGGGATTGCTTAAGGTATCTAAAATTTTATCCCGAAGATTCATCTCCCTTTCCCGAAGCTCTGCTCCCTTAGTGGCAAGAACAACTTTTTTACCATTTACCTCCACTTCCCGACCATCGAGCTGATGGAGAAGATCATCCACATCAGGGCTTATCAGGTCAATAACCTTCAGTTCCAATGCCTCATTAGCTTTAATGGAAACACTTTCCCGAACTGCCTTTTCCGCCCATTCAACATTGCGGTTTCGCTTGGTGGCAATACTCTGGATATAGGCGACCGCATCATTCTCTACTTTCTCTGCCATCTCCCGACTCATCTTTCCTTCCCCCAGGGGAACCGGATGGGCAGCTCCAATATTGGTAGCCGGGGCCATGGCAGCCACATGGGCAGCCATAGTGATCATTACCCCCGCCGAGGCTGCTCTTGCCCCAGCCGGAGCTACATATACGATAACCGGAACTTCGGCGTTGAGAATGTTTTTCACAATTTGCCGCATGGAGGTGTCAAGACCACCGGGGGTATCCAGTTGAATGATCAGGCAGTGAGCTGCTTCCTCTTCCGCAGTCCTGATGCCATTCGTAATGAACTCAGCCGCAACCGGATTAATAACCCCTTCTATTTTTATGAGATTCACGGTTCTGATTTTGGAAAACCCCACCCCAGATAAAAAGAGAACTCCCATCAGGGAAAATAGAGCTATTTGTTTATAAATGTTATTAACCATCAATCACTTCCCTCTAAAAATTTCTGGATTAATTGGACATCGTGCCATACCTCTCGTTTCCATTGCGGGTTCCGTAACAGGGACGCCGGATGAAATGTGGGCACAACCCAAAACAATGGCAATTCATACATCTTCCCCCGGAGACTGGATATTTTTTCGGTTGTTTCCAGTAACGACTGGGCAGCAAAGTTCCCCAGGGCACAAATTATCCGGGGACGGATAGCCTGGAGCTGTTTTTGCAAAAACGGAAAACACGCTTGAACCTCTCCAGGTTCAGGGTCCCGGTTCCTGGGAGGACGACATTTTATAACATTGGTGATATACACATCCTCTCGCCTGAGGTTGATGGCGTGGATAATACGGGTAAGCAACTGACCTGCCTCTCCCACAAAAGGTTCGCCTGCCAGATCTTCTTCTTTTCCTGGAGCCTCTCCCACAAAGACAAGAGAAGCATAGGGATTTCCCTTACCGAAAACAATGTTTTTCCGCGAGGTGGAAAGCTCACAGCGGGTACAATCCCCCAGTTCTCGCCGCACCCCCTCTAACGTAATGGCGTCTGGGTGGGAAGGCTTATTTTTCACGGAGAGGTTTTCGATCATGACTTCAAGGATCCTGCTCATCTCCTGCCCGTCGCTGGCAGTGGAGGGAATTTCCACTCCCATCTGAAGATGATAGTACAGGAATCCCTTAACCTCTTCAACAAGTTTCTGAAATTCACTAAAAAAGTCTTCGTGCATAAGAGCAGGAGAGCGTTATCTTACCTTTCGGCTTGATTTTATTTCCACTATTTTGTCGAGAATTTTATGGGCGATTTGGGTCTTGCTTAATTTCGGTAACGCTTCGGATTTACCATCCGGGGTAAGGAGAGTGACAATATTGGTATCGCACTCAAAACCCGCCCCTGGTTTGGTCACATCATTTGCCACCATAAGATCGAGACTTTTGGCCTTTACCTTCTTCGTGGCATTGTTGAGCACATCGTCCGTTTCCGCGGCAAAGCCAGCCAAAAAAGTAGACCCCTTTTCTCGACCCATGTTCTCCAAAATATCCGGGTTCTTAATCAGGGATAAGGTAAGGGAACCTTGGTCTTTTTTGATCTTCTTTGGGGAAATCCGGGCAGGACGAAAATCGCTTACTGCTGCCGCCATAATTACGGTATCCATAGCTTTATACCGTTTTATGGTTTCTTCAAACATCTGAGAAGCGGTTTGCACCGGTATAGTCACTACTTCCGCAGGAGGGGCGATATTGGTTGGTCCGGTGATAAGGGTAACTTCCGCACCTCTCAATTGGGCAGCCTGAGCAAGCGCGTAGCCCATTTTCCCCGAAGAACGGTTACTGATGAAACGAACCGGGTCAATGGGCTCCCGGGTAGAACCAGCCGTAACCAGGATTTTTTCCCCCTTCAAATCCTTGGGGGCAAGAATAGTTGTAATGGAGTGGAAAATGGTATCCACCTCTGCCATCCGGCCAACCCCCTCCCACCCACAGGCTAACTCTCCTTTTTCCGGTCCTACCAAAGTAAATCCCCGTTTTTCCAGCGTGTGAATATTCTCCTGGGTGGCTAAATTCATATACATATTAACGTGCATGGCTGGCGCAACAAGAACTGGGGAGCGGGTGGCAAGCACGGTGGTGGAAAGAAAATCATCAGCCAAACCGGAAGCAAGCTTAGCGATCACATTGGCGGTGGCAGGAGCAATAACCATCAGATCTGCTTTATCGGCAAGGGAGATGTGGGCAACCTCGGTCGTCATGAGAGGAGCAAACATTTCGGTAATAACCGGGGCGTTGGACACGGTCTGGAACGTGAGGGGAGTTACAAATTCCTGAGCATTTCTGGTCATGATGACCTGTACGTGGGCTCCGGCTTTTCGAAGCTGACGCACTAATTCCGGAACTTTGTATGCTGCAATCCCCCCGCTCACCCCCACAACAATCGTTTTTCCCGGCAAAATTTCCATTACCTTAAAGCGTCCTATGACATTTGTACAAACAACGAGACTTTATTAAATTTATTTCTACCATATCATGACTCCCGTTTTTTTTACAAGGGAAAAACAATCCCCCCGCTCTTCAAGCGAAAAAGACCTTGAGAAGCGCTTCTACCTCACGAAAGTTCTTAATCGGTTCGTTTATCCATACTATACCCGGATCAGCCCTAAACCAGGTGAGTTGCCGCTTGGCAAAACGCCTCGTGTCACGCTTCATGGTTTTCACCGCTTCTTCCAGGGTTGTTTGACCAGCTAAATAGGCGCACAAATGCCGGTACCCTAATGACTGCATGGACTTTAGCCCCGCATGATAACCTCGGGCAAGTAATGATCTTACCTCGTCGAGAAACCCTTCTTCCATCATTTGATCACAGCGCTGATCAATCCGATCGTAAAGAAGGGCGCGGTCCATGGAGATACCAATTTGTACATATTCATACCTAACATCCTGAAAAGCATGGTGCGAGTGATGACGAAAAATGGGTACCCCGGTTAAATAGGAAATTTCCAGGGCCCGGATAATCCGGAACATATCATGGGGGTGGATACGGGCGGCTGAGGCGGGATCAACTTTTTTCAATTGCTCATAGAGATACCCTTCTCCCTCTTGGGCTTCCTGATCCCGCAGTCTTTGGCGTAGGGTTTCACTTCCTTCTGAGTCTGAAAAAAGTCCCCGGATTAAGAGCTTAACATAAAGTCCGGTTCCGCCACACACCAGAATCTTTTTCTTTTTTTCATGAATTGAGGTGATGACCTTTTCAGCCATCACCCTGAATTGACCGGCACTAAAGTTTTTATCCGGGTCTATTATATCAATGAGGTGGTGAGGAATAAGGGCCCTTTCTTGCGGGGTGGGCTTTGCCGTACCAATATTTAAATAGCGGTAAACTTGCACCGAATCAGCTACCACGATTTCACCATCAATCCTTTGGGCCAACTCTAATGCAAATTGAGACTTACCTACCCCAGTGGGTCCTACAATGGCGACTATTTTTATTTTCAAGAGTTTCTATGGTTCCTAATACTCATTTTAAAATGGCACGAGCGCCCACCATACCCTGAGGCAAACAAAGGGAATGGCACCCTTCCACTATAGCACTTTTTCAGTGGACAGCAAGCCCTTTCCGTGCTAAACATGCGTAATGATATTTTATAATTACTTGAAGGTATTTTTCTCTCCTCCCTTACTGTTTTTAGCTTCATAGAATGCCTTTAATCTTCGGGAATGCTTGTGCCAAATAATGAATGCTTTACAACCGGACAAGAGAACCTATTGTGCTGGAATAAGATAATCTCTGGATAAAGTGGAGACGGCTGGGTAATGGTAAAAAAAGTGGTAATAGTGGCAAAACAAAATAAAATTGAAGCCCTTGAGGCCAGCCACAACTTACGGGACTGGCTTCAGTCCCGAGGAGTAGAGGTGGTTTCTGATAATGGCCTAACAAGCAGGGTTGAAAAAGGAGGAAAGCCTCTTTCCGTAGTCTTCCGGTCGCAGATTGACCTGGTAGTTGTGCTGGGAGGTGACGGAACATTACTCAGTGCTGCCCGGGTAATGGGAAATGATGGAATTCCTATCCTGGGAGTAAATTTAGGAGGATTAGGCTTCCTCACTGCCTTCAGCTTGGACGAACTCTATCCGGTACTTGAAAAAATCCTGTCCGGAACGTATGAAACCGAACAAAGAATGATGCTCAACAGCACCATAGTCCGAAACAATGAAATTCTGGCTGAATATTCGGTATTGAATGATGTGGTTATCACCAAGGCAGCCATAGCGAGAATCGTGGATTTGGAAACCAGCATTGATGACTACTACCTCACCACCTTCAATGCCGATGGTCTGATAATTTCCACTCCTACTGGTTCTACCGCTTACTCTATGGCTGCCGGGGGTCCGATAGTTTTCCCGTCCCTTCAAGGCATCATTTTAACTCCGATTTGCCCCCACACCTTAACTAACCGGCCACTTTTATTACCTGACACAGCAGAAATAAAAGTCACCATCAAGTCTGAAAATGAAAATATGTTCTTATCCTTTGATGGCCAGGTGGGACAAAGTCTCTTTGCTGGTGACCTGGTAAAGATAAAAAAGTCAAGCCAGGTTATCCATCTGGTCAAATCACCTTTCAAAGATTACTTCGAAGTGCTTAGGACAAAACTTCGCTGGGGCGAACGTTAGAGGATGTTAACTGACCTGCAAATAAAAAATTTTGCCATCATTGACGACCTTCACCTATCCTTCTCCCCGGGGTTGACTATCCTCTCCGGAGAGACTGGAGCCGGAAAATCAATAATCGTTGGAGCACTCAATATGGTTTTGGGAGGGCGGGCCACCGGAGACCTTATTAGAACCGGAGAACAGGAAGCAATCGTGGAGGCTCTCTTTACGATTACGGGCGATGAAATCTTTAACCAGTCCTTGATTGAAAAAGGTGTATCCACCAAGGATACCCCGGTACTGTTACTCAAGCGAATCATTTCCCGGGAGGGGAAAAACAAGGTTTTCCTCAACGGAAACCTGGCTACCCTTGGGATGCTCACCGAAATAACCGAGTCGTTACTTACGATCTCCGGCCAGCATGAACATCAAGAACTCCTCCGCCCTCAGAACCACATTGACATCTTAGATAATTATAGTGGCCTCCTCACGTTACGTGGGCAGTACCAAGGGATTTTCCACCTGCTGCAGCACCTGCAACAGGAATTAGAAACAATAAAAGCCAAAAAAACCCGCGAAGCCGAACGGCAAGAACTCCTTAATTTCCAATGGCGGGAAATTCAAGAAGCCTCGCTTATTCCCGGGGAAGAAGAAGAGCTGAGGAATGAAAGGAAAATTCTTCAAAATGCGGAAGAACTGATAAAAACTGCTGAGCAGGTCTATGAAGGCATTTATGCCGGAGATGAGGCGATTCTTTCCCAATTGAGCCGAAGGGTACGGGATCTAAAGGAAATCACCGGTATAGACCCCAGTGTTACCCCTTACGTGGAAACCTTAGAGGCGACTCTTGTTCAGTTAGAAGATGTGGCCATTTCTCTCCGGGATTATCTTCAGAAAATTCATTTCGACCCTCAAAGGCTGGAGGAGATCGAAGGCCGGCTGGACACTATTCATCGGCTGAAAATGAAGTATGGAGGGAGCATAAAGGACATCCTCGACTACCAAAAAAAAATCCAGTGGGAAAGAGAACAAATTTCCCAAAGTAACGAGTATCTATCCGCACTGACCGAAAAATACGAAGTATTGAGTCGAGAGACAGAGGTTAAAGCAGAGGAACTTTCCCGAAAACGGAAAGAAACCGCAAACGATCTCGGTCAAAAAATGGAAAAAGAGTTGGCCTCTCTCGGCATGCAAAGCCCAAAATTTGTTGTTAATATCATAGGATCGGAGGAAAAAAACCTGGATGAAAAAGGCATAGACCAGGTGGAATTTTTCTTTTCCCCTAATCCGGGCGAAGCCTTACGGCCTTTGACACGAATTGCTTCTGGTGGAGAGCTCTCTCGGGTTATCCTATCGTTTAAGCACATTCTTGCCCAGGAAGAAGGAGTATCTACGCTCATTTTCGATGAAGTAGATTCCGGGATTGGTGGGGCTACCGCCGAAGTAGTGGGGCAAAAATTATCAGAAATTTCCAAATATTATCAGGCTATCTGTATAACTCACCTTCCTCAAATCGCCTGCTATGGAGACTGTCATTACTCCATTACCAAAACAGTTGAGGATGACCGGACAAAGACGAGGGTAAAACTCCTCAATCCTGAGGAACGAGTAAAGGAAATTTCGCGCATGCTGGGGGGAACTGAGATAACCCCTAAAACCCGTACCCTGGCACAGGAAATGCTGGAAAGAAAAAAAGGACGTCGTAATGCCAATGCAAGATAACCGTAGTATCAACGTATTGAGAGAATCACGTTATGAGCATGTTAATCCGTAAGGCCCGAATCGGGGATGTCAAAGAAATCCATTCTCTGATAAAAACGTTCACCGATCAAGGTCAAATCCTCCCTCGTTCCTTGAGTGAACTGTATGATCAGCTCCGTGACTTCTTTGTCTGTCTGGACGAAAAAGATAACTCCAAACTTCTGGGAACCTGTGCCATGCATATCTGCTGGGAAGATGTCGCCGAAATCAGATCGCTGGCAGTTTATCCGGAATATCAAAGGAGGGGGATCGGGGCTAAGCTTGTGGATGCCTGTTTATCAGAAGCAATCACCCTGGGGATTTATAAAATTTTTGTTTTAACGTATCAACTTAATTTTTTTGAAAAATTTGGATTTAAGCGTATTGACAAAGCAATCTTACCTCACAAGATCTGGGCTGACTGCCTGAAATGCGTGAAGTTCCCGGATTGTGATGAAATCGCCATGCTCCTCACTCTTTGATGTTTAGGAAATGTTCCCGGGAAAAAGAAAATATTATCGTCTGAGCATCGAAGTCCCTTGCGCCTTCAAGATCATCAAGGGGAAAAATCCGGAGGAAGTGTCGCCTCCCCTTAAGGGGGTGGTGAAGGACGTCTCTTTAGAAGGCCTTCAATTCGTAACCGACACCTTACACCATGCAAGTTTATTCATTTTCAATGAATTTGAAAAGGGCCAGGACCCGGATTTTAAACCTAACTTCTTACTGATAAAATTCTTTTTCCCCGGAGAAGAAGAGCCGTTTATTGTATATGGTATGCCCCGATGGTGGAGTGAGGCAGACTTGTCTGAGTCCTTTGACTACCAGGTTGGAGTCAGGTATATGCGCGCCCGAAAGGAAGATTTGCTCCGGTTAAAAAACTCCATTGACCGTCACGGGGATAAAGAGAAACTCTCCGTCTACGCTCAAAAAAAGCAGGAAGACGACGAAAAAAAAGCGCTGGCAGATAAAATTGCTCAAGTGCCGGCATCAAAATACGGAGTGGCAGTATTGCCGATGCGTTACAAAATCATAAGTGGTAAAGATGGCAAGGAGTCCCGGTATAGGGGGGGCATGACCCGTAACCTTTCCCTCAGCGGATTATGCGCCGGGGTTGAAACAATGACCATTGATAATTTTCATATGGCTTTTGACCAGGATCCCTTAAAGCGGAATACCATTTTATTAGAGATTACCATTCCTGGTCAAACCCAGCCGGTCACCACCCTGGGTGAAGTTCGCTGGTCTGAATTATCAACCAGCCAGGATAGATATAAGTATGATGTCGGGATTAAATTTTTAAAAATCTCTGAGAGGGATAAATCTAAAATCGCCCAGTACATAAGTCATAAACCTGAAGCCCGTACCGGGGTAAAACCTGCCTAATGCATGAGCCAGAATCCTCTTTAATTCCCTGGAATTAGTAATGACCTTTTCAGGCTCTTCCCCGCCTCCTCATCACTAAGGACTGGGGCAAATACCCCCAGTTGCACAACCGTATCCACTGGAACCGTAAAGGTAATGCCCTGGGCCCAATACCAGTAGGTATTGGTTCCCGCAGTGTATTCTTCTTCTGTTCCAAATTCGCTCCTTACACTGCTTAGGGCACTCCCAATACCATTACCCCCTGATGTCTTTCCAGAGTAAGGCGAGGCAGTAATAATCATATAGACCGGCTCATTACTATCTGCTCCTCCATTCTCATTGCTGTCATTGATTACAAATTCCACCCCCTGAGAATAATAGTAGCAATAGGTGAAAAAATAATCAGAGTTATAGCCTGTACCTTCAGGAGTCCCATAACGGGAAACCACCCGGGAATAAGAATCCCCTATGGTGATTCCTGCCATTTTTTGGCCGGGAATAATATCAGCCGAGCCGCTTCCCTCATCGGATATAGTAACAGTAAGCCCTATCTGAGCCGGGCAGTTCGTTTGACTGCCCTGGACAGTATGCACCACCACAATGTAATTGCCTGGCGATGACGGCGTCCAATAGGCTACAGAGCTGAATGACCAGTCCTGGATAAGGCTCCAGCTTGGCGTTGCACTATAGGGAGAAACAAAAAATTTGTACTGTAAGGTCCCGTCCCCCTGAGCATGCGCATCTATTCGTACGGGCTGATGAAGACCTGCCGGCAAACTGAGGTCAGTAGTGATGTCCCAGACCTGCATCGAGGACGTTCCCGGAGTAACCTCGCAGGTAAGCCCAGCTTGAGGAATCGGACTCGGAGGGTTAGTCAGGTTATCGGAAACATGAACAACGACTATATATTTCCCTGAGTGGGTAGGAACCCAGGTAAAAGAATTACTTTGGGAAAAATCCCGAAGCACCTTCCACGTTCCCACTGAGCTGCAATAGTAAGGAGCCTCCCAGAACTTATAATAAAGGTTGGTACCGGTTTCTCCTTCGGCCTCCACCGTAAAGGTGACCGAAGTATTGGGAGGAGTTGAGGTGTCCAGGTTCGAAGTAAAACGTTTTATCTGAAAATTGGCTGAAGATGGCGTTATCCCTGCGGTGGAATAAGAATAATTCTTCCCTCCTGACGATGCGACACTCAGCGGAATCATCACCAGAGAGGAGAATCTGGAGAAAGAACTGCTTTGACCACTATTGTTGCTGTCCAAGGATAGAGACGTTACCTGAGGTGTAGTAGAGCCCTCCTCGATCAAGAGTACCCGAAAAACATTACTATCATCTCCATTAAAAAAAAACGTGACATTGCTCCCGTTAGTAAATTTTATGTAATCCGCCGCATAGTATTCCACGCTGTCAGAACTGGTTACTGGATAGCTGGTCCACGTATTAGCAAGGTTCACACTGGGAAGATCCAGGCCCGTATACCCATATTTCCCACCTCCAACCGAGGGATTGTCCAGATAGTTGGCTACTGCCCAGTTGGAAAACACCGTGTTGAAATTATCACTGTAACCTTTGGCAGACAGCGTAGCATTGACTCCCTGGATGCCATTTTGCTGGTTTTGGGTGAGAGAGAAGATAAGGGAATTTCCTCCATATTTTTCCCAGAGATAGTAGAGAAAAAGGTAAACCTGGCCGTAATCCGCCAACTCACTCCCCCAGGCAATCAGGCCATTGTCGGGCGAGGACAGGAACTCTCCGATATTGCTGTCATGTCCGTAACCGCAAAGGAATTCCGCCAGCGTTGAGCATCCCTCATTGATCCAGGTCTCTTCATCAATATCCTGGTGAAAGTGAATCATATGCTGAAACTCGTGCGCTAAGGTTCCATAAAACTGGGTGCTTCCCGGCTGGCCGGGGTTTACGTCCATATAAAACATCTCGCGGTAATTGCTATTAGAAGTGTTGTATTCATTCACGCTGTGGAAATATCCGGCGTAAAAACCGCCGGAACCGGTGTAACCGTCCTTTATATCCAGAAGGAGTATCGTGACCTTAGGATCCCCATCCACATCAGGCGCACTTCCGAATATACCGGTATCCGTAGGATAGATATTCGTATCGAATTCATGAGCGATGTTATCAAGCACCGTGCTGGTTACACTCTGCCCATCTTCCACGTAAAGGTAACAATAGGTACCCACTTTTTTTAAGGTAGCCGTTAACTGGTAAAATTGATTATTGATCCAATTGAGAGCCCAGAAGGTTTGCTGGTCCCCCACTTGTGCTCCCAATGGTTGTCCAAAAGCATCCGCCCTTCCCAGATCCACCAAAATCCGCCTTGGTATTGGGCTTGGCTTACCGAATTGCTTGTACAATTTAAGCGTTTCATCTTGGAAAAAGGGGGTTCCACAGAGAGCCGGCGGCTGCCAGGGATACCGCTCTCCCCCAAAGCATTCCTGGGACACTATGGAAAAAATGCACCAAAAAATTGTCGTTAACATAACTATAATATTCATTATTTTTTTCATTTGTCGTTCCTGTCCTCCCGGGAGGTTTGTTCATACTCTTCCACCAAAAAACCTTCAAAAGAGTACAAAAAGTGCTGACTGGCAATGACTTCTCCCGTTATCCTTACCCATTGTCCTTGCAAGCCCTTTAACTCCGAAACTAAGCCGCCTCTTAAAGTATACACTTTCCCCTCGCCGGTTTGAAGGGCCAATTCAATAAAAGGCTCATTTCCCACTACATAAACCTTGCCTTCAAGGAACATAGAATGTACGTCAGTTTTCTTAGCGGGATGCTGGCAGCCGATGAAGAAACCCAGGACAACATAAAGAGTAAGAAAATAGCTTAGCAAGGTTTTCATGACGTAATAATTATAGCATAGTACGGAAATTATTACCAAATTTTATTTGATTGGAACTTAAAAAACCACCGCCATTTTTAAACTCCTTGACACCTTGAGGGAAATTTACTATAAATTCCCCAAAAGCCCGGGTGGCGGAACTGGTAGACGCAAGGGACTTAAAATCCCTCGATGCTTAGCATCGTGCCGGTTCAATTCCGGCCCCGGGCATTAATGATTTCAAGGGGTTATGGCTATTGTAGTTCATAACCTCTTTTTAGTTACAACACAATATACACTTTCTCTCCCCATTCTCTCCTCCTTCAGTGACTGACTACCGCATAACCGACGCGCGCAGCGGCAGTCCGTGTTGATGCGGTTGTTATGGAATATGTTCTATGTCATCTAAATCCTTATGTCTGCCTACCGCCCGTTTGTTTAACTTCAGATCATCCAACGAGATAAAGTTAACCGGGATATCGTCAATTTCCATGACTTCACGGCGCTTGTAACATTCATCAAATTCGACGCCAGACGCTCCGGTTATCACTTCAATCCGAACCGGGGGAACACCTATTCGGATAACCTTGTCTTTTTCAGTGAAGAGCTGTTTCGTTATTTCCAGTTCCGGCATACCAAAAGCCTGGAGCGCTTTTGCCGTCCTTTCGGCATTTGCGTCGCTGACTGCAATCCAAATGTCCATGTCTCCAGTCGCACGGGGATAACCATGGTACCCGACAGCATATCCGCCGACTACAAGATACTCAACGCTGTGAGAGTTCAGCAGTCTCAAGAAGTCTTTGAAGTCGGGATGAAGTTCGATTGGTGCCATAAACCATTCTCCGGTTGTATTCAATTGCATTCAAGCGGTCCGCTATCGTTCGTGATAACCAATACCGCTTTTCTTCACTGTCATCACCAAGGTGATTGACTATCAGTACTGTCTTATTTATGCGAGGCAGTTCATTTTCCACTAACGTTAATCTTTTTGTTTTTATTTATAATGCGGGGCTAAGCGGCGGCAACAGCGCGGATCAGGCGCGGCTAACCGTCCGCCCGCTTGCGGGCGGTCCGGGTTGAGCGCCTTGTTAGGCGTGTAGTTTTCTGTGCGAGCTCGATTAGCGACAGAAGGACACTGTTCACGGCTTCGTCGTTTGGGAAGGCTTGAGCCACTTCTGGCTTAAGTACAACAATATTTGATGACTCACGCACGCGTTTGGCATACTTGCCGCGCACCAAGCCCCCAGGGAAGTCTGACCGTTTGTATTCGGCACGTAATTCGTCTTTACCTGTTTGTTTAGCCTTCTTCATATATCTTTCGCTCTCCTTTGCTCGCAACGCGAGCACTTATGATTCTAATAGTATCACCTTCCTCCGTGTGAGCCACCACTAGCAACCGGCCTCGTTCTGAGACACCGAAGATAATGTATCGATCCTCGCTGACGGAATGGTCCGGATCAGCGCCAGTCGCGGCCATCGGGTCACTCAACGCTGTTGCAGCCTCCTCGAACGACACCTTGTGCTTTCGTAAATTTGAGCGGGCTTTCTTCGTATTCCATTCGAATTTCATGTTTCTAATTATATCACGTTCTTAATTACGCGCCTAACAAAGAGCTGAAAAGCGGTAGCTTAGCTCGCCGTCGCCGACGCGCTCAGCGCGGCGGCAACATATTAATCTATAACTGTTCGCTTTCTAAAAGAATTTCATTAGACGGGCATAACCAGAAGAAAATCCCTAACAATCATTAAAAACCAAAACCGCGTGAAAATCAACTGAAACTTCTTTGGTGGGAACCAAAACCTTTTTTGTGAGTCTATTGAATTAATTTTTCCTGATTATTTTAGTTTCAGGTCAAACCAAAGAAGGAAAGAGAATAGTGTCGGACTCTCAACAATTTCAGGTAGCTACCGTCTTTTTTTGACGCCAGTTATCACCGCTCCTCGCACGTTACAGTCGTTGCCTCATATTCTTCCCACGATTTTTGCCAATCCTGGATTGAGGAAAACGCCGGGACTACGGTAAATAGGCCATCTACTTCCCCGGAATGTTCAATTTCTTGCTTGTCGGCCCAATGGAAGTTATTTTGCAGGTCGAAGATGCAGCCAGCCACTGACTTCGCCCTCTCAATCAGCATTTTATTTCGTTGAGATTCGATTCTTAGAAGGGTCTTTCCGGTCATCGCACCATTCAAGGTTTTCATTGCACTTCTTCTCCAGTTCCTGGACATCAAAATATTATCCTTATCCATCATAACGGTGAACTCATAACACCATTATTAATGGAATGTCAAGAGGCTGTCCGATAAGATGCGAAACGGAATATCCTGTCATGCTGAACCAGGTCCTGAATTAAATGCATGATGGTCACCTTTTTCGGGAATTTAGTAAAACCTAAATTGAGGATGTAGGGGCAATTCATGAATTGCCCCTACTGGATGCCGGATCAAGTCCGGCATGACAGTAACCCAGTAGGTTGACATTGTCATTCCCGCGGAAGCGGGAATCCAGGCTATGAGGCATCGACTCATATCAAAGAATCGCTCGATTTAGGTAAAAATAGAATGGCAAAACCTCGCTTATAGAAGATAATTCCCCAGCAGTGATTGCAGTTGCATAAAATATAATGTTGGCATCTGAATGATCGAAGAAAATGATTGACTATCCGACATACCGCAGAATCCGACATCTTCGGCTTCGACGGCATCTTCCACTGAGGGAGATTGCCTGCATGCTTTCTCTCAGCCGCCGAACGGTCGGAAAATGGTCTGTAAAGGACAAATATGAAGCCGGGAGGCCGGCTGGCCAAACCATTCTCCAATCATACAGTGTAGCGATAGAGCAAGAGTTGTCAC
>JAZDOO010000096.1:0-5362 GCA_043798555.1 Pseudomonadota bacterium
CTTGTGGGCCGTAACAAAATCGTTGTTGATCTCGAGCAGGCGATGGTGCGCATTAAAAATTACGTGGCGCCCACTAATACCATGCGGCTGGACAGGAAAACTCCCTGTATCAAAACCTCTTATTGTGAAGAGTGTAGCAGTGACGAGCGTATCTGTAACACCTGGACTATTACCGAGAAATCGTTCCCTAAGGGGAGAGTGAAAATTATCCTGATCAATGAAGATCTGGGAATATAACCGATTGGTTAGAGGGTATACATGAAGGGACTATTGTTAGTTATTTCCATTTTATGGATTTGTTGGGGTACGGTGTTAATCATCTATACTGAGCCTACCAGGAAGGTTTTGGAAAACCTATTTTTGCCCGGGAGGGTCAAGTGGTTGGCGGTTTTTCCCCTCATATTTGGATCAATCCTGGTGGCAGGAGCCTTTTATTATCGGGATATGTTCTGGCTTTCGCTCATTTTGGGTATTCTGGCGATCACAAAAGGAGTTTATCTCATGATTGGACCTGCAGCTCAGATTAAAACCCTACGCGAATGGTGGCTTATACGCACCAGTGATAGCACCATCCGTTTCTTTGGGCTCATTACCTTTCTTCTTGGCAGCGCTCTGCTCTCGTATGTTCTTTAAGCTGCAATGAAGTTTATCGTTGCTCTCCTCCTCACATTGGTTTTGGCGGGTGTCATGATATATTTCTGGTTTCCGGATTGGCTGATTGAAAGTGGAATCCGCGCTCTTCGTTGGTGGGTCGGGTTAAAAAGGTATGAAGTGCAGGTAGATGACCATCGTTGGGTTTATTTAGAGGGTGGAAAGGGGGAACCTATTTTGTTCCTCCACGGTTTTGGTGCGGATAAGGACCGCTGGGGTCCATTTTTGAAAACCTTTCGCGGGTCGTATCGGGTGATTGCTCCTGACCTTCCTGGATTCGGCGAGAACAGCCGGGTTGCTTCAGCGGGCTATGACATTCCAAGTCAGGTACAGCGATTAGATTGTTTTGTGGAAACGATTGGTCTCGACTCATTTCATTTGGTGGGCATTTCCATGGGCGGTTACATCTCCGGATACTATGCCGGTGAATATCCGGAAAAAGTGAAGAGCTTGGTGCTTATCGCTCCTGCAGGAGTTAAGTCAGAAATACCCAGCCATGTTTGGCAACGTTACCAGAAGGAGGGGAAGAATGTACTGCTTTACCAGACTCCCACGCAGTTTGAGGAGTTAGTCTCGGTGGTTACCCACCGTCCGCCCTGGGTGCCTGGGGTGGTAAAGAAGTACTTTTCTAAGAAGGGTGCGGTTAACTACAATTTTAACAAGAAAATTCTGCAGGGCATTGTCAATGGCGGGCAGAACCTTCTCGAAAGCCGTTTGCCCAAGATCAAAGCCAAGACCCTGATCATCTGGGGTAGAGATGACCGTGTGATTAATGTTTCCAGTGTTAAGAACTTTGAAGCTGGGCTTAAGGATAGCCGTACAGTGATTATAGAGGATTGTGGGCACGTTCCCTATTTTGAGAAGCCGGAAGAAACCAAGCGAGCTTACCGGGAGTTCCTGGCAAGTTTGCACTAAGGAGATTTTTTCTCTTGACATGGTGTTTTGGTAGTGATTAAATATAAAGAAATGTTTATATGTTTATTCGGGAAATGACCATGAAGAGAATAGCAAAGATCTTTAAAGCGTTGTCTGATGAAACCCGCCTGCGGGTGATAAAGCTCTTGCAGGAGCGGGAGCTTTGTGTGTGTGAACTTATGCAGGTACTCAATATGTCTCAGCCCAGGATCTCCCGGCATTTGAGTGTATTAAAAAATGCTGGCTTCGTTGATGATCGGAGGGAAGGGAAGTGGGTTTACTATTCTTTGCGGAATGAAGCGAAGAATAATGAGATTACCACTATTCTTAATGCGCTGTCGTCAATGGCTAATGATACTGTAGTTGCTAAAGAGGATAAGAAAAAGCTTAAAGATGCAATAAGGTTGAGCGAAGTAAAAGAGCCATGCGGTAAATGTATGCCATAAAAATTTTTTCCATAGAAATATTAATATATGCTTATATGTTTCTAAGTAGATAATTGGAGTAATCAATGAAAGAAGAACTGAAAAAGCTTTCCGCCATTGTTGCCTTATTTTTGGTTGTTTACCTTCTCCCCCTGGGGAATCCCAAGATAAAGGAGGGTATCCTTGAAGCCTTTAGGCTATTACAGTGGTATGCCCGGGAGCATACGCTTGCCTGTGTTGTGCCCGCCCTCTTTATTGCCGGAGCAATCAGCACTTTTCTCTCTCAGGCATCAGTGATGCGCTATCTGGGGCCTAAAGCAAACAAAGTGCTCTCCTATGGCGTTGCTTCAGTGTCGGGATGTATTTTGGCGGTATGCTCCTGCAGTGTGCTTCCTCTGTTTGCCGGAATCTACAGCCTTGGAGCAGGCCTGGGTCCCGCTACCGCTTTTCTTTATTCCGGACCGGCGATTAATGTTCTGGCGATATTTTTAAGTGCCCGGGTGCTTGGTTTTGATATTGGGCTTGCCCGGGCGATAGGCGCGATTGTTTTTGCTATTGTTATTGGTCTCCTTATGGCAGTGATTTTCCGAAAAGAAGAAAAGGAAAAGGCTGAGGCTTCGCTGCACCTGCCAGAGGTACTGAAAGGGGGCCGACCCTTATGGAAAACCACTCTATTTTTTCTCTGTATGGTCTTATTCCTTGTTTTTAGTGACTGGTTCAATCCTGGCATTGCTACAGTGAGGCTAAAAGACGGCATTGAGATGAAAGTGCATGTGCGTTACGAAACGAGGGATACCCTCACTTTACAATTATATAATGAAAGCGGAGAGGCTAAGGGGGAAGTGAAAACCTATGATCGGTCAGAGATTGAAACCATTAATCCGGTTCCAAGCCTTACCATGAGTATTTACAATATTCGCTGGTATCTGGCAGGGTTAATGTTGCTCGCAGTATTAGCTATGGTCTTTACGTGGTTTCCTCGCGACGAGATTAATCAGTGGATGAACGCCACCTGGGATTTTACCAAACTTCTGGTACCGCTTCTCTATGGGGGTGTTTTTGTGGTGGGATTTCTCACAGTATTTATCCCGGAAAAGCAGGTGGCATCTCTCGTTGGAGATAATAGCCTATTTTCTAACTTTATTGCTTCGGTTGTGGGGGCTTTATTTTATTTTGCCACCCTCACCGAAATTCCCATCACCCAGGTTCTTATGAAGCTGGGTATGGCCAAGGGGCCTGCACTTGCTTTGTTGCTTGCCGGTCCGGCATTATCGCTTCCCAGTATGCTGGTAATCCGAAGCATCATGGGAACTAAAAAAACAGCAGTTTTTATTTTGTTGGTGGTAATTATGGCTACGGTCACGGGGGTGGTATTTGGAGAAATAACAACATTTTTGAGATAGAAGACAGCAGTCAGAAGACAGCAGTCAGAAGACAGCAGTCAGAAGACAGAAGTCAGAAGACAGAAGTCAGAAGACAGAAGTCAGAAGACAGAAGTCAGGAGGTTAGAGATGAAAAAGATACAAGTTCTGGGCCCTGGTTGCCCCAAATGTAAGATGCTGGCAAAAAACGCAGAAGAAGCAGTTAAGAGTAAGGGAATTGACTACCAGATTGAAAAGGTAACTGACATCAAACAAATTATGAGCTTTGGAGTCATGATGACGCCGGCTTTAGTAGTTGATGGAGAGGTGAAAGTGGTAGGGAAGGTGCCCTCGGTAGAGGAGGTCAAAAGACTGATTTAGTAACGGGAGGAGGCAAGCCATGTTAGAAATTACCCGAAAAGCATTAACCTTAGAACCCCCGGAGGTCATGGAAGTAGAGAGAATCATAACCGATGAGGATTTTGAAGGTGCGTATGCTTTCCTGAAAAAAAGCATTTACCGGAAACTTCTTTCTTCACAAGAAAACCGGCTGAAGTCACACCTTGATGGATGTCATGATCCAGCGTCTACATTCGCAGCCAAGAAATAATAACACCAAAAAAGGAGGCAAATTCATGAGCGAAGGCGTAGCTAAAAAATTATCATTTTTAGACCGGTTTCTGACCCTATGGATTTTTTTAGCCATGTTCGTTGGGGTAGGTACAGGGTATATCTATCCCGGAATTCGGGACGTAATCAACTTTTTCCAGGTGGATACCACCAACATTCCGATTGCCATCGGTCTAATCCTTATGATGTACCCGCCGTTGGCCAAGGTAAAATACGAACAGTTGGGTCAGGTATTTCGCAATAGGAAAGTTCTCACTCTCTCCCTGATTCAAAACTGGGTAATTGGACCAATCCTTATGTTCATTTTGGCGATTCTCTTCCTCTCCGGACATCAGGAATACATGGTAGGAGTGATACTCATAGGGCTTGCCCGCTGCATTGCCATGGTGATTGTCTGGAATGACCTGGCAGACGGGGACAGAGAGTACTGCGCCGCCCTGGTAGCGTTCAATTCCATCTTCCAGGTTCTCCTCTTTTCTCTTTATGCGTACATCTTCATAACGGTTTTACCGGGATGGTTCGGTTTAAAAGGGTCAGTGGTCGAGGTATCGATGAAACAAATTGCCCAGAGCGTATTTATCTACTTGGGGATTCCTTTTATCGGCGGCGTGCTTTCCCGGGTCATTGGGATTAAGACCAAAGGCCGGGAGTGGTACGAAAAACGATTCATTCCCAAGATCAGTCCCATAACCTTGATCGCGCTGCTCTTTACTATCCTGGTAATGTTCTCGCTTAAAGGTGAATATATCGTGGAGCTTCCACTCGATGTAGTGCGCGTGGCTATTCCGCTGCTCATTTACTTCGTAATCATGTTTTTTGTCTCCTTTTATCTGTCTATGAAGGCAGGAGCCACTTATGAGCAATCTACCTCCTTGAGTTTCACTGCTGCCTCCAATAACTTTGAACTGGCTATTGCGGTGGCAGTGGCTGTCTTTGGGATCAACTCCGGGCAGGCATTTGCCGCAGTTATTGGGCCATTGATGGAGGTTCCCGTTCTCATTAGTTTGGTGAATGTGGCTCTTTGGTTCAAGAAGAAATATTTCCCTTATGCTATTGAGACACCAACGGGAGTTTGTCACGTGACCTGTAAACCATAGTGACGGAATTTAAGGGAAGAATATGAATAGAACAACCGTCAACTTCATAATCAATGCTATGATGTTCCTTTGTATGATGGCAATGACCGGGATAGGGTTTCTCATGAAGTTTATTCTGCTTCCGGGTAAAGAGAGCCAGATTAAGTATGGTAGAAAAGTAGATTTATTTCTCTTTGGCATGGATCGGCATGAATGGGGAACACTACATCTTGTTCTTGCTTTCGTTTTACTTGGCTTATTAACTCTGCACATTATTCTTCACTGGAAAATGATAGCGAACATG
>JAZDOO010000120.1:0-3444 GCA_043798555.1 Pseudomonadota bacterium
TACCAAGAAATCGGGGCTGCGATGGCTTATGAGAAAAAGCCTCTGCTCTTAGTGGAGGAAGGCATCGACCCCCAATATGTCGGAGAACTGCAGAAGTTTTACGAGTATGTCCCTTTCACGAGGAGTAATCACCCACGGGTGTTCCAATCCGTCCTTAGACGGTTACAGGTCGACCTCGACGCGGCTTTGATCCCTCAGCCGCTACTCCCAAGGTGCACATGATGCGGTCCCAACTAGGATTGCATATGCCGAACAAGCCACTGCACTGGACCGGGGAAAAACCCCAGGCCAGTGAGCGGAACCATTAGACGCAGATTAGAATATGCCTCTCAATTATGAATACCGGGGAAACATCAAAATGAAACTCAATTTGGGAAGCGAGTATAGCTTTCTTAAAGTTAATTATGCTGAGATACATAATGACATAAAATATTTTTTGTCAGAATCTACCAAAACATCTGACATAGAAATAAGCAAGAGATTCGCAAGGGCGGCTATTGTTTTTACAGCATTTTACGTAGAGTCGTTGGCGAACTTGTTAGTAGATCGTATAAAGTCTGTATTTGGTCCTCTCCCTGACTTTGAAGATTTCATAAACAAGAGAGATCATTGGCCGAAGAAGATAGATCATTGGCCACAGCCACTACGCATTTTTTTCGGGGCTTATGTCAAGATTCAAAATAAAACTTTATCACGAGACACAAACATAGTTTGGTCCCTGGATACTGCTGTTATTTAAGATTTGTTTCTTATTCGAAATCAGGTTCTTGCGCACCCACCGGCTCGGTCAACCGTTGGTGGGACAAGTGTCGTGCCAGAAAAAGGATTAACTCAGGATGGGAAGGATTTAAAATTTAACAGGTTTACACATTTCCCAAATATATATACAGGGTTTACATCTACTCACGCACATGAAATATACGAGGAAAACAAGAAATTTTTAGAAGGGTATGGGATATTGATAGAAAATTACCCTGTTGGTAATGAATTGGTTGGTATGTTTAAGTAAATGCTTCGCGTCATCAAGGTAGGACAGATAGTTACCCAACCGCCCCCTCACAGATCCCGGCGTGCAGTTTTCCCGCACCGGGCTCTTCAAGTATACTCGCTCCCGCACTTTGCTTAAACCAGAATTTCCTTCTGGTTCTTAGCCTTGTTTGCTATCCCCGGCAGTAAGGTTTGCATTGTTTCCCCGGCCCTCCTCGTCCGGTCAATGTTTCCTTTGCTGACTACGTATACCAGTCAGCCCCTTCCCCATGTGGACGGCTTTCCCGCCCCCCGAGTACTATTGGCTGATCTGACTCCCTGACAGACATCAGCTTCCCTTCTTTCAGTCGGTTCGCCTACCTGTCTCATCTTCACGAGGCATCTTCCACCACGCTTAGAGTCCGGCATACCTCTGTTCCAGGGTTTCCCCGTATGTGGCTAAATATCCGTATCTCATGCGCCGGCTTCCAAAAACACCATCCAATGCGCCAGGAACTGCCAGGGCCTCCCAAGAGTTCTTGACGCTCCTTTCCACGCATACCACGCTCTTTGTGGACCCGACAGACCCTCCAGAACCTCACCATTACGGTCCCTTTGTGTTGGCTCTGGCACGTTAAAACCATCGCCGTCTGCTTTAAATTCGCTAACGGGGCTGTATCAAGCTTAAGGGAGTGCGGTCTCCCCTGCGGTCTACGTGGTTCCCTGTGTACGCTTCAACCGCTTCGTTCGGCTTCTCCACCTCCTAACAGTTGCAACACTCGGTACGGGTGGTTTGGTTAGACCTTACCCGATGGGGACTTCCACCCCACAAGAAGCGCCAAGCTTCGCTTGGCGCACTAACAATCAAATCCAGCGGATGCGTAATACGCCCCGCTGATTTTGGCGTTCCCCCCTCCGCTTCGCTCTAGGGGGAATGAGATAGTCGAATTTGAAGATTTCTTAACCGTAGGACTAACGATGGGAACAGGCAGAATGATGGGAACTGAACGACAAATACCGGTATTTGTTCCCGAGGGCAACTATCAGGATGAATTATTCGAAAAAGCCATAGACTACCTCTCAAAAGGTGGATTCATCCTGCTGGATGTAAGAAACATATCTTATGAGACGGCAATTAGCACGTTGAAATTGGACTGGCCTACTTTGGTTGATAAATGGCCACGGGACAAATTCAAAGCGAATATTATCGAATCAGAAAGCAGATTACTTATTGTTTGTGGAAAAGAAAACCACCCACGATTCTGGAAATTCCTTTGTGGTGAAAGTCTTCTTTATACTGGCAGTGTCCTACCTCCAATACGAGATATTTCCCCTCGGTGTTTCGTAATCCCTGATAGGGCAAGTGTGGCCGCACTGATAAAACATAGAGATTTTTATGACAATTATCCTCTTGAATTCTTTGGTCCCGTTGGGACATTCAACTCAAATACGGTGCCTTTTACTTTATGATGTATGCCTAACGGTGGTAGAATATAAAAGGAGGGCTAAAATAATGGCAATTATTTCAATGTTCTATGGCATAATCGTTTCTCTCTATTTTTTCGATAACAGACAACATAAATTGCCACACATTCACGTCCGTTATCAAGAACATGAAGCCGTATTTTCCATTCCAGACGGGAATTTGGTAGACGGGGAAATACCACAGAACAAAGCTCGGTTGGTTCAGGCGTGGATAGAAATACATAAAGAGGACTTGATAGCAGACTGGGAACTTGCTTCATCAGGGCAAGAAATATTCAAAATAGAACCTCTCAGATAATAGGAGGATAAAATGAATCCGAGAATTAAAGAAGTTCATCCAAGCGATGATTATACCTTGAGCATTATATTTGACAATAATGAAGAGAGAGTTTTTGATGTTAAGCCGTATCTGGATAAAGGCATTTTCAAACAATTGAAAGACCGCCGCATATTTAACTCTGTCAAGCCATTTCTTGGCAGCATCCAATGGATGAATGGATTAGATTTTTGTCCGGACACATTATATTTAGAAAGCAAAACGCCTAACAAGGCGCTCAAGACGGACGTGGCATAAACCCGCCACGCCGCTTAGCTTGGTCGTTCCCCACTCGCTCCGCTCCGTGTTAGCTAAGAATTAAAAGTGAACTCTTTAAGAATTAAAAGTGAACCGTTGTTAGAAGGTGTATTTGGGAAAATATTTTCAACATGAGCAGAGAGAGGAGTTATTGCAGTCCTTAACTCCGCTCATGTTGAGTGGCCGAGATTTGTTACGAGATTGGCAAATTCAAATCCTGATTTTTCGCTCGCTGGATGTCTAGGAGACGTCCATTGCACCAAAATCTCATCTCTGCTAGACCATTATTGATAGGGTAGAGACGGATGTTGACCTGCTCTCCTGGTGTAGCATTATTCACTTTAAAGACCATGTTATTGATGGATACTTTCCGATATGGATTAATAGTTCTATTGAGCCTTAGACAGAATATGTCTTTG
>JAZDOO010000125.1:0-9522 GCA_043798555.1 Pseudomonadota bacterium
TTAATTCTGGGATTTTAGGGATATTTTGAAAACCAGTTAACATATTCAGATAACCTCGACGTGCCCTCCAGCCCTTTCAATCTTTTCCTTGGCTTGGCCACTAATTCGGTGCGCCTTCACGGTCAAGGGTTTGGTAATTTCCCCTTTCCCCAATACCTTGACTCCATCATACACATTTTTAATCAATCGAGCATTGAGGAGTACAGAGGGATCTATGACCGTTTTATCGTTAAACCGCTCTAAATCTCGCACATTTACCAACGCAAAGTGCTTTTTAAATTGATTAGTGAACCCCCTTTTGGGAAGTCTCCTTTTCAGCGGCATTTGTCCACCCTCAAAGCCAGGCGCTTTACCTCCTCCTGAGCGGGCATTAGACCCCTTATTGCCCCGGCCACTGGTTTTACCATGGCCTGAGCCTGAACCACGCCCTACCCTCTTGGGCTTTTTTTGCGAACCATTTATACTTTTAAGATCGTGGAGTTTCATAACGTAACTACTTTTCCCATCAATCAATTTCTTCAACTTCAACTAAATGTGATACCTTCCTCACCATCCCTCTAATTTGAGGCGTATCTTTAACCCTGATCGTTCTATTGGTCTTAGTGAGCTTGAGCCCCACTAACGTTCTGCAATGTTTTTCAGGACGCCCAATACGACTTCTCTTTAAGGTTATCTTTATCTCTTTTGCCATAGTATCCTATTATCTGGAAGAAGAGTAAAATGCTTATTGTTCATCTACCTTGTTGGTAGAAATATCCTTCCCCAATTTTTTCCTTATATCTTCAGGATCCCTCAGTTGGCTTAACCCATCAAAGGTTGATTTGACCGCATTATGGGGATTATGAGAACCTAAACATTTTGTTAAAATGTTATGAATACCGGCTGCTTCCACAACTGCTCTTACTGCCCCTCCCGCAACAATCCCCGTTCCTAACGAAGCCGGTTTTAATAATACCATCCCTGCACCATATCGTCCTATAACCTCATAAGGAATCGTGCCATTAAAGATAGGAACCCTAACAAGCTTTTTCTTGGCCTGTTCGATTCCTTTTCGGATTGCTTCTGGAACCTCGTTGGCTTTTCCTAATCCATACCCAACTAATCCATTGCCATTCCCCACCACCACAATGGCACTAAAGCTAAACCGGCGACCCCCTTTCACTACTTTAGCCACTCGACTAATGTGAACGACTTTATCAATAAAATTACTTTCTTCTATTCCGTTAGTGTTCTCTGTCATCATTGCGCTCATTTTGTTATTATAATTCAAGGCCATGTTCTCGTGCTGATTCGGCTAAAGCTTTAATTCGCCCGTGATATAAAAATCCATTCCGATCAAACACCACCCGTTTTATCCCTTGCTCGAGAGCCCTTTTGGCAACTACCTCTCCCACCTTTCTTGCCGCGTTTATATTTCCGGTCTTTTCTAAAATAGAACGCACTTCTACGGTAAGGGTGGAAGCGGAAGCAATGGTTTTGCCGGTCTCATCGTTTATTAGCTGGGCATAGATATGCTTAGCACTTCGAAAAACGCTCAGCCGGGGACGTCCTTCTTTTCCCTGGATTTTTTTACGGATACTTTTCTTTCTTCTTATCCTCGCAGTGATCTTTTCAGGTAATTTCATATTCTCATAATAACATCTTCGCGTTATTTTTTTCCTTAGGGGGTTTTTATTCAGCCCTCACCGGGCTTCACCACCTATTTAGCCCCACTCTTACCCGCTTTTCGTCTAATTCTTTCCTCCACAAACCTTATCCCTTTCCCTTTATAAGGTTCCGGTGGTCGAAAAGCTCGGATTTTAGCCGCTACCTCTCCCACCTTTTGCTTGTCACACCCTTCGATAATAATTCGGGTCAGTTTCTCCACCTTTGCAGTAATATTTTCAGGAAGGATAAAATTAACGGGGTGAGAGTATCCTAAGTTTAGAATAAGTGAATTTTCCTTCACTTCTGCACGGTATCCTACCCCCACAATATCTAATATCCTTTCAAAACCTTTCGCCACTCCAGTGATAGAATTGCTTATCAAAGACCGAGTCAATCCATGTAATGCCCGGGTATTGTGATGATCGTCAGTCCGTTTCACTACAATATTTTCTTGATTAACGTCAATATCTATTCCTGGCTGCAAAGCATACTCCAGGCTCCCTTTTGGACCAGTCACTTTCAGAACCCGGTTTTCCAAATTCACCTTTACTCCTATCAGAATTGGTATAGGCAACTTCCCGATGCGAGACATAGTACTTTCTCCTTTACCCCGTTAGAATACCCCACTTGCCCCATTAGATATCAAGTATCTAACAGAATGAAGAAGCACGGGGATGGTAATATTAAATCCCTACATTCTAACGGGGTTTACCATACCGAACAGATAAGTTCCCCTCCCAGATTCAGTTTTGCGGCTTCGCTATCAGTCAAAATTCCCTTGGAAGTAGAAATAATAGTGATCCCGTATCCATTTAATACTGAAGGAATTTTTGTGCTTTTAACATAAATCCTTCGTCCAGGCGTACTCACCCGCTTAAGTCCGGTAATTATACTGCGATTTCGAGCATCGTATTTAAGATAGACCCGAAGTATCCCTTTGTTTTCCTCGTTAAACACTTTAAAATTCTTAATATAACCTTCTTGCTTTAAAAGTTTGGCAATTTCCAATTTTACCCTGGACAATGGGAGATCAACTTTATCAAACCTCGCCATGCTACCATTCCGAATTCTTGTAAACATATCAGCAATGGGATCCGTCATACTCATAAATCATCTACCCTTAGTTTGTGTTTGAGTAACCGATAGTGTCCTTCAACCAAACCCTTATAATAGTACCCAGAGCACCAATTACCAACTTGATTTCACGACTCCTGGAATCTCACCTTTTAAGGCTAAATTCCGGAAACAAATTCTACACATGCCAAATTTGCGTAAGTAAGCTCTTGGCCGCCCACATAATGGACAACGGTTATAGGCTCGCACTGGAAACTTTGACGATCGTTTTGACTTTGCAATTAATGATTTCTTGGCCATCGCTCCATCACATTATTAGTCTCGAAAAGGGCATACCTAAATGCCTGAGAAGGGCTTTCCCTTCTTCATCGGACTTTGCGTTTGTAACAATCACAATACCCACACCCTTTAGTTTATCAATTTTATCATAATCAATTTCAGGAAAAATGATATGCTCCCTTATGCCGAGAGTGTAATTACCCCTCCCATCAAATGATTTACCCGATACCCCCTTAAAATCCCTTACTCGGGGTAAGGCTACATTGACCAATTTATCATAAAATTCATACATCCGATCTTTTCTTAAGGTTGTCATACAGCCAATCGGCATTCCAGCCCGAAGTTTAAATCCTGCAATTGACTTTTTCGCTTTCGTTATAACGGCTCGCTGTCCAGTAATGAGGGAGAGTTCTGTACTCGCTGAGTCAAGAATCTTAATATTATTAATAGCTTCCCCCAATCCAACGTTGACAACGATCTTTTGGAGAGAAGGGACTTCCATGATATTTTTATATTGAAATTCCTTCCTGAGGGCAGGAACAACTTTCTTATGATAATATTCTTTCAATCGAGCCAAGTAAGTCTCCTATTTCTTAATTCGGTAAGATTTCCCCACACTTTCTACAAATTCTGACTGTTTTCCCCTCATCCAATTTTTTTTTCCCGATACGTGAAGGTTTATTACACTTGGTACATAGAACCATGACATTAGAAATGTGGATTGGTCCTTCCCTCTCAATAATGCCTCCTTGGCGATGTTTAACACCGGGACGGACATGCCTCTTAATCATATTAGCCTTTTCCACAATAACGCGATCCTTTTGGGGTATCACCGTTAAAATTTTCCCAATTTTTCCTTTCTCCTTCCCCGTAATAATCATCACCTGATCATTTTTTTTCACGTGACCTTTTAGTCTTTTCATTTTCTTCCATGCATACTGTTGGTTGCAACTCTAAAGCACCTCAGGGGCTAAAGAAATAATCTTCATAAATTTCTTTGCTCTCAGTTCACGGGCCACTGGCCCAAATATCCTTGTTCCAATAGGCTCATTTTGGGGGCTAATCAAAACGGCTGAATTGTCATCAAATTTGATGTGGGTTCCGTCTCGGCGTCTAATTTCCTTTTTTGTTCTAACAATCACTGCCCTGGCTACATCTCCCTTTTTGACTTTAGAATTTGGGATCGCTTCCTTTATCGAAACAACAATAACATCGCCTATAGTAGCATAACGCCTTCCTGTGCCCCCCAAGACTTTTATGCACATGAGTTTCTTCGCTCCAGAATTGTCAGCTACATTGAGTCGAGTTTGCATTTGAATCATAAATCGCCTCGAAACTAACGAACTTAAATAACAACGTGTCTAAACCGCTTTTTCTGTTACCTGCCGAACTCTCCAACGCTTCTCTTTACTGAGGGGTCTTGTCTCTGCGATAAGAACCTTATCTCCTATTCCACAGACATTATGTTCATCATGAGCCTTAAATTTTGCCCGCTTTCGAACATACTTTTTGTAAGCTGGATGTTTTGTGATTCGCTCAACCAAAATAATTACTGTTTTATCCATTTTGTTGCTTATTACTGTCCCCACTCGAGTTTTTCTCAACCCTCTTTCTTGCTTTCGAACCATAAAATTATCCCTTTTTTAGTCCTTACGAAGTTCTCTAAAAATAGTTTTGACCCGAGCAACATCTTTTTTAACCTGCCTAAGGCGCATGGTATTATCCAGTTGTCCTAAAGCATGTTGCAATTTAAGATTAAAAAATTCTTCCGTAAGGTCTTTCTCTTTTTGCATTATCTCCTCTTTGGACAATTCTCGAATTTCCTTAGCTTTCATCACCATGACTCCGCGCCAAAAACTTCGTGGCAATAGGAAGTTTATGAGCTGCTAAACGAAAAGCTTCCCGAGCAGTATCCTGGGGAACCCCTTCCATCTCATAAAGAATTCTCCCCGGTCTCACCACAGCCACCCAATCCTCCGGAGCTCCTTTCCCTTTCCCCATCCTGGTTTCCGCCGGCTTTTTGCTTATAGGTTTATCGGGGAAAATGTTTATCCAAATTTTTCCGCTTCTTTTCACGTGGCGAGTAAGGGCAATTCGGGCGGCTTCAATTTGACGAGTAGTAAGCCAACCACATTGAGTTGCCATAAGACCATAATCTCCAAAGTGAAGCTCGTTTCCTCGATACGCCTTCCCCTTCATGCGCCCTTTTTGAGCCTTTCGATATTTTACTTTTTTAGGCATTAACATTGGCTACTTCCTTATTCGGCTTCTACTGTCTTCACGCTCTTCTTCGGTCTCACCTTTGTAGATCCAAACTTTAATTCCTATGATTCCATAAGTAGTTTTTGCTTCTGAGGTGGCATAATCGATGTTGGCTCGAAGCGTATGAAGGGGAACCTTACCTTCTCTGTACCATTCCGTCCGAGCCATTTCAGCTCCTCCCAAACGACCTGCACAGGTAATCCTTATCCCCTGGGCACCAAATTTCAACGCCGAACTGACACTTCTCTTCATTGCCCGTCTAAATGAGACTCTTCTTACTAATTGATTGGCAACGTTTTCCGCGACTAACTGGGCATCAACTTCGGGTTTGCGAACTTCAATAATATTGATGTGGACTTCATGGCTGGTCTTTTTTTGTATTTCACCCTTCAGGCTGTCTATCTCCGCCCCTTTTCGACCAATGATTATCCCTGGCCGAGCAGTATAGATGTAAATGATAACTTTAGCCCCGATCCGTTCGATTTCAATTTTTGAAATCCCTGCATGGTAAAGCCTTTTTTTCAAAAACATTCGGACCACTAAATCTTCTTGCAACAGTTTCCCATATTCCTTTTCGGCAAACCAACGAGAAATCCATGTCTTGTTAATGCCTAATCTGAATCCTATTGGATGAACTTTTTGTCCCATGGAATTACTATTCCCTTTCCGTCAACTTTCATCTAATATTACAGTGATATGACTTGTTCTCTTCCTGATCCTCGCTGCCCGTCCCATAGCCCGGGGACGAAATCTCTTCAACATTGGTCCTTCGTCTACAAAAATTTTTTTAACGTAAAGAGTATCCACATCAATACTCTCATTTTGGCCGGCATTGGCAATAGCGGATTTAAGAAGTCTGGAGACAGTATCAGACGCCCTTCGAGGAGTAAAGGCCAAAACGTCTAAGGCATCTTCTACCTTTTTTCCCCGAATAAGATCCGCCACATACCTTGCCTTACGGGAAGACATTCGAATATAACGAGCAACCGCTTTTGCTTCCATTCCTAACCTCTTGCTTCTTTCTTTTTCACTTTGCTTTTTCGGTCACCAGCATGATGGCTATAAAAAGTCCGGGTAGGAGCGAATTCACCTAATTTATGTCCCACCATGTTTTCGGTTACAAACACTGGAATAAACTTTTTACCATTGTGAACAGCAAAGGTCAGATTAACCATCTCTGGAAGGATGGTGGATCTTCGGGACCATGTTTTAATTACTTTCTTTTTTTCCTCTCTCAGGTTCGCTTCGACTTTTTTCCACAACTTTAAATCGATATATGGACCTTTTTTAACCGACCGACTCATACTTAATCCTTCCCAGTCCTATTTTTTTCTGCGTCTAATAATATATTTTGAAGTAGCTTTATTTCTCCGCGTCTTAAATCCCTTCGTGGGTACTCCCCAAGGAGTACAAGGATGACGACCTCCCGAACTTTTCCCTTCCCCCCCCCCCAAGGGATGATCCACTGGATTCATAGCCACCCCTCTTACCTTAGGACGTTTCCCCAGCCATCTGGTACGACCAGCCTTACCCAAGGAAATATTAGCGTGATCTATATTCCCTACCTGTCCAATGGTGGCAGTGCAGTTCAGATGAACCATTCGCACTTCATTCGAAGGAAGCTTAATTTGGGCATAATCTCCTTCCTTGGCTACTAATTGACCATAGGTCCCAGCGCCACGAGCTAATTGCCCTCCCTTTCCTATTCTTAATTCAATATTATGGATAATACTTCCCACGGGGATCCTTCTCAAAGGAAGCGCATTGCCTGCCTGAATAGGAGCATTTCCTCCCGACATGACGGTATCGCCAACCTTTAATTCCAGAGGAGCCAATATATATCGTTTCTCACCATCAGCATAATGAAGCAAGGCTATGCGAGACGAACGGTTGGGATCATATTCTATACTATCAACTTTAGCAGGTACGTCATGTTTATCCCTTTTAAAGTCAATGATTCTGTACTTCTGTTTATGCCCCCCTCCAATGTGCCTACTTGTAATGCGACCATAATTATTCCGTCCGCCTGTTTTTATCTTTCCTCTCACTAATTGTTTCTCTGGCGTTAGTCGCGTGATATCATCAAATGCGGAAACAGTTTTAAAACGGATTCCAGGAGACGTAGGTTTAAATACTCGTATTCCCATAGTTTCCTTCCAAAGAATTAAGCTCCCTCTAAGAAGGGTAATTGCTCACCCGGTTTTAGGGTAACCACCGCTTTTTTCCAGTCTGACCTTTTCCCCAAAAAACGCCCTACCCTTTTCACCTTCCCTTGAACAAGCATGGTATGAACATCTATAACTTTCACTTTGAAGATTTTTTCTATCGCATTCTTTATTTCGATTTTGTTTGCTCTTTTATCCACATCAAAGGTTACTTGATTTGCTTCTCCCTTCTGCAGGGTTGTCTTTTCTGTCAAAATTGGCCGTTTAATGACCTCATACATATTCTTCATGCTGATAACCTTTTTTCGATTTTTTCTAACGATACCCGGGTTAAAACTAAATAATCAAAAAGAAGTATATCATAAACATTCAATCCTTCTGGATTTAACACTTTAAAACCAGGAACATTACCAGCAGAAAGCTTTAAATTCAGGTTATCCATATCAATAATAAGGGCACTTGGTATGTGCAGGTTTTCCATTATCGAAACAAATTTTTTGGTCTTTTTGGTTTCTAAGTGCAGTGAATCGATGATAACAAGTTTATTTTCCTTGAGTTTTTGGCTAATAGCTGATCTTAAGGCGTTTTTTCGGACCTTTTTGGGAACCTTATATGAATAATCTCTCGGTAAAGGCCCAAAAACCGTTCCTCCCCCTTTCCATAAAGGAGACCTTATTGTTCCCGCACGAGCACGTCCGGTTCCTTTCTGTTTCCAAGGTTTTTTTCCACCTCCACTTACCTCGGACCGATTTTTGGTGCAGGCAGTTCCCCGCCTCCGGTTAGCTAATTGCATCTTTACCACATCATGGAGAAGATGTGATCTAACCTCTACCCCAAAAATCTCATCAGCTAAATGAGACTCATCTACTTTTTTGTTATCTAGATCAATAACGTTTACAACTGGCATAACTACCACATTAAATGAATCATTTAAGCTTTTTCACCAAAACAATACCTCGTTTCCCTCCCGGCACACTCCCTTCAACCAATAGCAAATTTTGCTCAGGCTTTATATCCACAATTCTCAAATTTCGTACGGTAATTCGAGCGCTTCCATAATGTCCAGGAAGCTTTTTACCTTTAAACACCCGTGAGGGATCAGCACTTGCTCCAATGGATCCTGGGGCCCGATGGAACATAGAACCATGCGTTGCATTGCCTCCCCGAAACCCCCACCTCTTTACCACCCCCGCAAATCCCCTCCCTTTAGAACGACCGGTAACCGTCACCTTTTCTCCCACGGAAAACACATCCACCGTAATTTTCTGTCCCGCCTCAAAAGTCCCCATATCATCCACTCTAAACTCTTTCAAAAGTTTACAGGGAGGGATACCAAGCTTTTTAAATTGTCCTTTCACTGGTAACGATACCCTGGATTCCTTTTTACTACCGAAGCCCAACTGTAAAGCATTATAACCATGCTTTTCTATTGTCTTCTTTGTCACAACGGCGCATGGACCAGCTTCAATCACTGTTACCGGAACAAGCTCACCTTTTCCCAAGAAAATCTGGGTCATTCCAATCTTTCTACCAATTAAACCAATCGTCATGATTCCTAAACCAAATAATAAATTTATAAACTTATCAGATTATAATTTTAATTCCACATCTACCCCGGCTGAAAGGTTAAGCTTCATTAATGCATCAATTGTCTCCTGGGTTGGTTCTAATATATCGAGTAATCGCTTATGAGTCCTTATTTCAAATTGCTCACGAGATTTTTTATCTACATGAGGAGAACGTAACACACAATACTTATTTATTTCCGTAGGCAAAGGAATAGGCCCAACTACTCGCGCTCCAGTCCTGATAGCTGTATCTAAAATCTCTTCCACTGATTGGTCAAGGAGTTTATGGTCGTAAGCCTTTAAACGAATTCGAATCTTCTGATCATTCATGATACTCTCGCCTATGTAGTCTTTACCCTTTTAAAACCCGGATTGTCATGATTCCTATTCCAAGATATCACTGATAACACCAGCTCCTACGGTCCGTCCTCCCTCCCGAATCGCAAACCTTAACTCCTTCTCCATCGCTATCGGCGTGATTAAATCTACCTCAACACTTATATTATCCCCAGGCATCACCATCTCTA
>JAZDOO010000127.1:0-2485 GCA_043798555.1 Pseudomonadota bacterium
CAAGGGAACATTTGACTTGCTGATTTTGGATATTATCATGCCCGGGATGAATGGCTTTGAGCTTTGCAAGAAAATAAGGGGAAACGAGCAGTTTCGAACTGTTCCCATCATCATGCTTACCGCTAAAAGCAGCCCTGAAGATAAGCAAAAAGGTATTGATGCGGGGGCCAATCTGTTTTTGCCTAAGCCGATTGCCCCGCAACGCCTTCTTGATCTAATAAAGAACGCCTTTGAATAACGTCTTTCAGAAACGAGACCTCGAATGCAGCAAATCTTCATCTGTTCTACCGGAGTAAGGGCAGGGCAAAGTTTGGCCGCCTGGAGTATTGGAGAAATTCTTCAGTCCCAAGGGATGCGGGTTGGTTTCTTCAAACCTTTTGTTACCCGTCCCATTATAAAAAACGGACAGGTAATTGATAAAGATGCTCTTTTGATGAAAGAGTATTTAAACCTTGAGGAAGATTTGGAGCTTATTTGTCCGGTTCTTCCGGAAGAAGTTCCGGGAGATGAGATTACCCGGGAAGAGCAACTCAAAAAGATCGAAACCAGTTATGACGTGGTAAAGGACAAGAAAGATGCTCTCATCATTATGGGCTCAGAACAGGTTTTCTACGAATCTGAATCCCCCTATCTCCCTGATGGCACTTTAATCAATCGGTTCGACTCTCCGGTTCTGCTGGTGGATAAATTTCAAAGTGAAAGCATGAGCATGTATTCGGTGCTGGCCATTGACTCTTTTTTGAAAGAAAAGGTCAAAATTGTTATCATCAATCAGATTCCTCCGGAGAGCATGGAATCGGCGTATCGTAAGCTTGTTCCCTTCTTTCAAAAAAGGGGCTCACCCATGGTCTTTCTCGTGCCGCAAGACCGGATTTTAGCCTCTTTAACGGTTCGCAACATCGTTGATCTTGTTCAAGGCGAGGTGCTTGCAGGGAAAAATCGCTTGGAAAACTTGGTGGAAAGCACCTCCATAAGCTCCTCTCACCTTACGGGTTCATTACATATATTCCGCCGGATCTATAACAAAATCATTCTTCTGGGACCAAATCTGGATAATTCGCCTGCACCACTTTTACCGCCGGTTATTACTGGCATCCTGCTCACCGGCGGACGAAAGCCGGCTTCCATTGTAGTCAATACTTGTGAAGACTTAGGAATTCCTTTGATTGTGCCCCCTGCTGATACCTTTACCACCATGGAAAAGATCCAAAAGCAGAACGTCCATATAACCCATGAGGATGTATACAAGCTTAAGCGATTTCTCCAGCTCCTCGGTAGTGAAGAGGCTTCCCGAAAGATTGTAAAGCAAATTTCTTAACCTTACTCCTCGGAACCATCTCTATGTCCTGGATTTACAAAATAAATCACCTCTCTGATGTTGAAAAAGAAGGCCTCTATCGGATTCTCATTCCCCCGGCACTTTTCCATCGCTTTCACATTCACCCCATCCTTTTCATTAACGAAAAAAAGGAACGGATGGTTCGATTTTATTGTCCGCCAAAAGATAATGCCATTCAAATCGAAGCCAAACAGAATGTTTCCGACCAGGATTGTGTCTTTTTCCTACAACTATCAGACACCACCGACCGGACCCAGATTAGTCTGGAATTTATCATCTTCAATGATCCGGAGAGCGAACGGTTCTGCACCGACATTGATGCAGTGGGGAAGGATACTCTTTTTGGGCGTGCCTCCCGAAATATTCCCGAAGAGATCGGAGCACTGAGGGCTGGGTTAGCCCCCGGTCAGGTAAAAAGGGCACTCCGGCTCACCGGCCAATTCATCTACTGTTTAGAGCACTTTGCGAGGATTTTGGGGATAAAGTCCATTGTCTTGGAAGCCCTTTTTTACCATAATGCGATCATTTATGAAAAGTATGGTTTTTCATATTTTGAAGGTTTTAAAAGAATGCAGCGCATTAACGAACTGTTTCAGCCCGGAAACATTCTCTGCGAAAAGTTAAATGGATCTTCCCCTTTTCGGCAATTAGGGTTTCATCAAACCGTCCGGGGGAGAAGCTGGGCCATTCATGATGGAATTCTCAGTGAAATAGATGATGAAGTAATCGAAGGCGCCTGGTTTTCCCCCAAGATGTACAAAATGGTTGATAAGCCCCGAAAAGTTTGTACCTTTACTGATCCCCAGTATTGAAAAAACCTTCTCTCTGCTCTTCGAAGATGAATTGCCTTGTCATTCCTTACTGAGGCCTAAGAGTCGATATGGCAGAATACAAAGTTACATACAAAAACTCCAAATTTACTGATCAAAAAATCGAGGTAGATGGAAAATCCTTCACTAACTGTGAATTCAAGGGCTGTATCATCGTGGTGGAAAAAGGGGAGACCGATCTTGCGGGCTGTCGGTTCCAAAACTGCAAGCTGATGCTCCGGGGAAATGCCTATAACATTGGAAGGCTAATCAAGCTCTTTACTGGAAAAAGCCCTTTGAAAGTCTTGGACTTTAATGAGCCGTTGTTTGAGGATTC
>JAZDOO010000135.1:0-3386 GCA_043798555.1 Pseudomonadota bacterium
AAGGGCTTTATATCAAAATGAAACCTCATTTCTCGCCTTTTTGAACCGTAAACAGTAAGCCGTAAAGAGCAAAGTGTTAGAAAAGCCGCACAAAAGATTGGATGTCTGGCAAAAGGCGATTGATCTCGTGCAGAAAATTTACGAGTTGACCAAGAACTTCCCTTCCATTGAGAACTGATAGGTTTTAAAAGAATTTTCTCCTAAATACAACAGTTTCATTTGTAGGAGACGAGATATGCAAGAAGAATATACTGGAAGATTACTGAAAGATGGGCACATCTCCATCCCGAAAGAGATCATCGATAAACTGAAGATAGATAAAGAGAGCAAATTACGGGTGACAGTTGAGGTGGAAGGGAAGGCAAAAAAGAAAAAGATCTTAGCCTATGCTGGCTTACTTTCTGATTTAACAGAGGAAGAAAAGAGGCTATTTGATGAATCCATTAAAAGAAGAAGTCTCTTTGGGCAGAGAAAACCAAAGATATGAGAAGATGCACCCTGGATACCAATATCATCACAGCCTTTCTGAAGAACGACTTACGAGTTGTAAACAAGGTCTCAAATTATCTTGATTTTTTTGATAAGCTTACCATTAACATTATCTCTTATTACGAAATCCTAAGAGGGTTAAAAGACCTTGGAAATAAGGAAAAACTAAAAAGGTTTGAGGGATTCATCCAAGAAAATGAATTAGTCTCTGTTAGAAGAGAGACAATAGAAAAGGCCGCAGAAATTTATGTCTACTTAAAGAAGCAAGGAAAACTAATCGAGGATGCTGATATTTTGATGGCATCTATTGCCATTGTTGAAGATTTGGTTTTTATAACTGACAATATTAGTCATTTTGGAAGAGTAAAGGGTTTAAGGACGGAAAACTGGTTAGAAAGCTGATAATAGCTCTTTCTTCATTCGTGAATCATGAAGATTTTACTCCCAGCCAACCACGTCTTCATTTCAATTTAACAAACACTCTACAATTCAACCACTCAACCATTTAAACAAAGCGCCCTGCGCTCTGCGAAATAGACCAGACAAACCAAATCAACCAGATGAAACAGACGAGATAAAGATGAAAAATTTGACCCCCAACTCTCAACTTATTCCCTCGGATTCTTTCTCGTTTTATGATAAAATATTTTCCAAGTTGTATTCTTAAAAAGCCGGAAATTAATTTTCTGACGGAGGAACTTAAGTATGCCGAAAATCGCTACACAGATACCAAACGATTTGCTCAAGAAGATAGAGGAAGAAGTTAGGCTCGGCATATTCTCCGATGTCTCTGAGGCAATAAACGCTGCCTTAAGAAAAGGATATGCCAGAAAAAGCCGCGACTATTTGCGATGGTTAGTAAAAAAAGAAGGTATCACAGAGTCTTCGATGCTGGAAGAGATTGAGCGTCTTCGCAGATGAGATACAGAATCTTCCTGGATACCAATATTCTTCTCTCGGGTATCTTCTTTGAGGGGAACGAGGCTAAAGTGTTGGATATGCCGGGAGTGGACCTGGTTACAGCCGAGGATGCGGTTGACGAGCTAAAAAAAATCGTCAGAAAGAAGCTGAAGTATCTCGGCGATCGTACTCTGGAGATTGCCTTATTGGAAATAGAGAGGGCATTGTATGATATTCAGGTGTTGCCAAGGAAGGAATACCTGGAAGAATATCCTAAGGCGAAAGAACTAATAACCCACGGAAAAGATGTTCCTATACTGGCTGCCGTTCTTTCTGCAAAACCGGACTATCTACTCACTGGAGATGTGCACTTTTTCACGGAGAAAGTCAGGTCTGTTATGAAAGTCAAAACCGCGAGGCAATTCCTTGACCGGATTAAAAGGAGGTAAACCCCGTTAGAAGGCTTTTACACGGGGCATTTACCACGTGCTTCCGCACGGGGCCTTCCTAACGGGGTAAAGACAGAAGCTCACGTACAACCAATAAAAAAATGCGCTTTCACAATAATAGGAACATTAAACCACAAACGCAATCTATTCATATTGCCGACGAAATAAACCCTGTCAACCAAATAGAGCCTTACTCTTTACGCCTTACACCTTACGATTCTTATGACTCCTTGCGGAATAAAAAGAGAAGTGAAATAATTCAACCACGTCAATTAACACATGGAGAAGTCTGTTTGTCAAATGTGTAGACCTGACCCTATGGTCTTGCCCTATGGTCTTGCCCAAAAAACATCAGCAGGCAGAAAAAACCTCTAAGATGACCTCGGGCTCATAACCTATCTCCGCAACAACGAAATAAGCTATAAACTGAACAGACCAAAGAAACCATAGAGACAAAAGAAACCATAGAAACCAAAGAAACCAAATCAACCAGATAAACGCCTTGCTCCTTTCGCTCTGCGCTTTGCGCCTTGCGAAACAGCCGAGACAGACAAGAACAGCGAGAATGTTCAAATTTCACGGACCTCCCCAACTTCTCAACGAACTAATAATTGATAGGTAGAATTTGATATGCTAATATGGAAAAACTCGTAAAAAGTCCCCATTTGTCAACCTGAACCCTTCGCTCACTGTCATTCTGAAGGAGTCCTTCGGCATGTTGTCACCCTGAGCGAAGCGAAGGGTCTCGATTTTGTGGGCCTCAGGATAAACTCCGCGACTGAAGAATCTCGCTCAGGGCAGGCTCCGTGAAGGATCTCTAACTTGCCTGCCTGTGCGTTGCACGCAGACAGGTTGATTTGATGAGATTCTTCGTCCGCCGTCGGCGGACGAAGAATGACGGATCTCCAATATTTTGACTTTTACGACTTTATTAATATTTACTTACGCTAAAAATTAAATAAAAGGAGTTTATAATGGGAGAGAAATACACAGCAATAATCCGCAAAAGTAAGCTTGAATATGTTGCTGTATGTTTAGAGCTAAATGTTTCTGCAAGAGGTGACGATTTAGCGGATGTGGAAAAGAACCTGAGGAGTGCCATCGAATTATATCTCGAAGATACGAAAGAGCATCCCGAAACAGTGGTGTCACCTATTTCCACAGAGGAGTTGATAGAATTTCTCCAGGATACTGAACCTGAATGGTATAAAGAGCCGGGAGAAGGTCTCCTTTTGAGGCCACTCGAAGTGCATGAGGTTCCATCCTATGCCTAAAGTACCTTCAATGTCGAGCAACGAATTGGTCAAATTACTCGAAAGAGGTGGTGCTGTTTTTGTGAGGCAAGGGAAAACCGATCATGCAATATATTCAAGGGTTAGAGAAGGTAAAAGGTATTCTGCTCCGGTTCAGATGGGGAAGAAAACACTGGACCCTATTTATTGTAAGAGAGTATTACGGCAGCTAAAATTTACTGATGAGGAAATTGAAAAGCTGTTGTTCTAATCCCTTTCTTCCCTTCCATTGAGAACTACGGCCTAACCAACCAAA
>JAZDOO010000217.1:0-9161 GCA_043798555.1 Pseudomonadota bacterium
ACTATTTTCATTGCTCTCGATACCCATTATGGAAAGTAAGTGAAATTCGCCCGGCCCGGCCACAAGGTAATCAACCAAGCCTTTGAATGGATTTTGCCAACCCGGTCTTTTCATCCAGGAAGTAACCAGCCCTCCGCCTAAAACCAATTTCAGCCCGGGACATTCTCGTCTTAAAAATCCAATCATTGCAAATGTGCATAGAGCCTGGCTTAGATAATTCAATGAAAATCCAGCCACCGCTGGCTGCTCTTTCTCCAGAATCCCTAAAAGCCGGGCTTTGAAGTAGGTGAAAAAAGGATTTTCTTCAGGCTGTTCTGCGGCCCTGATCAAGTCTATGCTTTTTACCGGAGAAAGCCTCTGATGCTGGTAATTGGCCAGGCTCAGACGCACACCCCCGGGCAGCGCTACCATTTTTAGGAGCCGGTTTAACTCCTTAACTGCACGCTTATAACGATCCAAGTCCTGATAAGCCTGCCAGGTTCGTAAAGACGCAAGGTTGCCCGGGAGGTTACGGAGGGCACGTTTGGTCCACGTATCGTTTGGTGCGAGAGGACCCTTGAGAAGGCTAAGGAGTCCTTCGAGGTTTGCATCCAGGATTTTACAGGGTACGCCAAAGTGATTCAGCATTCCGAACAGCTTTGCTATTCCTGCCGGAGGTTCACAGGGTTTGACAACCGGGGGATGGACCAGCAGTATCATCGGCTTACCGGCACCGTGGATTTTTGTGGTTAACCATTTTAACGATGGGACAACATCTTTTTTTCTTCTCTTTTCCCTTCATACCTGCTACCTTTTTAAGGAGTAAATAACCAACGTATTCTTATTATTATACCAAAGAGATGCACTGATTCATGAGAAGGAGATAAAAAAAGATGAGGGTATTGGCTACATTACTGGAAGTAAGTGCGGTTTGGCTGCAAGAACGCACCCTCGGGGGGAAGAAAGATAAGGAGCCGAGAATTATCATCGAATCAATGAGGGACATGGATTCCGCAGGAAAGGCAAGGCGTGAAGATATTTCCCACCTGGTGGATATTGATACGGATTCAGCAATTAATTTTGAAGGCATACCAATTGAACGCGTCTCTTGGGTAGATAATTCCATGTGTGTCTTTTTCCCCGAGCCTACTGATATAGCGATCATTGACACGGAAGAATTCCTGGAGGCGCCATTTGACCCCCTTGCAACCCCGCTTCATTCTATCATTATATCCGAGTTAATTAACTTTGTACCTGCGCTCCGTAGTGACTCCGAAGAGCCAAAGGGAAATTGCTAACATCCTCCTGGGAACCCCGGTTTTTTTTCTGGCGGAGATGTTCCCGTGCGGATGAGAAGTGAAAACGAGTTGGTTCTCAAGAAGTGAGGATTAATCTACCAGCATGAGACAGTAGTGATTTTGGGTTTCGGTTTTTTCTTTCAGGGTAGTAATAAGAAACCCATTGTTCCGGGCGGTTTGAAATACATCAATGCCACATCCTTCCATAGATGGCCTGGCCCGATACCCAAATTTACAAGGCTCTCCGGTAAGTACAGAACATTCCTTACAATTACGGCAGGTACCAGAAAGAAAAACAAACGCCTTGTAGTACCCATCCTTAAAAAGTTCTCCTTCTAAGTCTATGAGCATGTCATAAAATTCTTTAAAGCGTTTTCCTCGCTCAGGTAGTTTCGGGGCTTCGATATGGAATAATAGAGCACGACTGTAGCAGTTAAGAATTATCTGGGTTTGTTCCGGCGTTGGGGTATAGGGAGGGCAGCAATAGCCCTTGTTATAGCGGGGACAGCCAAATTGGCATTTCAACCGTACCCAGGCCGCGGTTACCACACTGCTGGGCTCGATTTGCTTTGCCTGGGCCGCCCCTTTCTCCACCGCTTGTTTACAATATTTTTTTAACTCGTCATGATGCATGGTGTTCTCCTTAACCAGAGTTACCCATATAATGATAGCAATACCCGACTACTAAAGCCTACCTTGGCAGTTAACACAATGAGATAAAAATGACAAATAAATAATGCAAAAGTCACAATAGTGCTTGAAGGGAAAGGAATATGGCGGTAATATCACTTAGTGTATAGTGAATAGTGTTCAGGGGTTAGTGTTATTTCAGGGAACATGTTTTTTTGGTTTGTATAACAATATGGGGTTAACAAACTTATCGCAGGGAGGGATAGTATGGAAATAAAGAAAAGCTGGTGTGGGCTTTGCCATTTGCGCTGTGGCATTTTGATGGAAATAGAAGGAGAGCGGGTGGTAAAGGTTAAAGGCGATCCTGAGAACCCCTTTAGCCGGGGAGGGTCTGCCAGCGCGGCTCGCTTATGCTGGAACACCTTTACCATAAAGACCGGCTTAATTTCCCCTTGAAACGGGATGGGGCAAAAGGGGAGGGGGGATGGAAGAGAATCACCTGGGAAGGTGGCATGGACGAGGTTGCCCAAAAATTAAACCATCTCAAAGAAAAATTCGGGCCGGAAACGCTGGCCTTCTCTCACGGAACCTATCGCACTTATCACTGGGGTGGGAAGAGGTTTTTTAACCTTTTCGGCTCCCCCAATATGACCGGACAAATCATATCTGTATGTGCCCTACCCATGCAGTTGACTGGGCTACCTATGGCTTTTTTGCCCACGGGGACATGACGAACGCTGCTCTCATAGTGGTCTGGGGTCATTCACCTTCTCAGTCATATCCGGTGGCAGTATGGGATGCCCTTAAGGCTGCCAAAGAGCGTGGGGCAAAAATAATCGTGGTTGATCCGCGCAGGACCAAAGAGGCGGAGATGGCTGACATATGGCTGCAAATTAAGCCTGGGACTGATCTGGCTTTGATGCTGGGATGGCTAAAAGTTCTGGTAGAGGAGGAGTTGTATGATAAAGAGTTTATAGAAAAATGGACGGTGGGTTTTCCAGACTTAAAGGACCACGTAAAAGAGGTTTCCCTGGAAGAAACCGCCCGAATCACCTGGATCCCTAAGGATCACATTGTGAAATCGGCCCGGATGTATGCTCAAACAAAACCCGCAATGATTACTTTTGGGTTAGGAATTGACAAGCAGGGATTAAATGCTAACCAAACCCAACGGGCCCGGGGTATCCTTCGCGCCCTAAGTGGGAATATTGATGTAAGAGGCGGAGAATTAATTGGCTATATGGGAGAGATAAAAAAAATTGTCTCGGATTATGACCTCCAGTTGAATGAAACACTGAGCCCGGAGCAGAAACAAAAGCAGCTCGGCTCCCAGCAGTATAAGCTGATGAGCTATGTGGGGTGGGACAAAATCGTTGAGGCGGGAAAAAAGCGTAACCTAAGCTATTGGGGTCCTCCTGATCCGGATATGACTGCCTGTGCTCATCCCAGTTCGGTTTGGAAGGCGATTTTGGAAGAAAAACCTTATCCGGTTAAAGCAATGATCATTCTGGGCGCAAACCCCCTCCTTACCCTGCCCAATCCCAAGCTGATTAAGGAGGCGTTGAAAAAGCTGGAACTCTTGGTGGTGATGGACTATTACCTTACCCCTTCTGCCCAATTAGCTGATTACGTTTTCCCTGCGGCAAGTACAGTGGAGCGATCGGATATCATCGTTACCCCTGTGTTTTGTGTTCCCTGCCCCCGAGGCATTGAGCCCTTGTATGAGCGAAGACCTGATTATGAATTCTGGCGGGCATTGGGATTACGGTGTGGGCAGGAAACGTATTGGAAATGGGAAACAATCGAGGAGGTTCTCGATTACCGGTTAGCTCCCATCGGGCTAACCTTTGAAAATTTGCTGGAGCGAGGAGTACTTTTTGCTCCCCCAGAATACAAAAAATATGAACCAGAAGGTTTTGCCACCCCTTCAGGGAAAGTAGAAATTTCCTCCAGTATTTTTAAAGACTTAGGCTATGATGCCCTCCCTACTTATCGGGAAATTGACTGGCCCTGGAAAGACGCCTCATCGTTAGTCCTTATTACCGGAAGCAACTTCTTACCCATGCACCACTCGGAACAGCGGCAGTGGGCATCGGCCCGGAAGCTGGTTCCTGATCCTCTGGCTACCCTCCACCCTGAAACCGCCGTAAACTTAGGCTTAAAAGAAGGAGACTGGATAGAGATTGAAACCCCGTTTGGTCAGATCAAACAAAAGCTTACCCTGTCAGAAGCTATCCATCCCCGGGTAGTTGATGCTCAGCACGGGTGGTGGTTCCCGGAAAAAGAAGGAAAAGAGCCGATCTTTTTTGGGGTCTTCGAAGCGAATGCGAATGTGCTTTGCCCCAGTGAAGGTCAGTACCTAAGCCCTGAGGTGGGAAGCTGGCCTCTAACCGGCCTTCCGGTACGGGTTAAGAAGGCCGCGTAGTTAAATGTCAATGCATTCCATTTTGCTCACCCATATACCTCTGAAGAGGGGTGATGTTGTTTCCATCGTTGGTAGTGGCGGGAAAACTACCCTTATGTATCATCTCGCCCGGGAACTAACCACAAAAGGGATGCGGGTAATAACTACCACCACTACCAAAATCTTCCCGCCCCATGCTTCCGAATCACCCCGGCTGATTATTGCGGAGAATGAAGAACGCTTAATAAAAAATACCCAAGAAGCCCTTCAAGGCGAAAACCAGGTCACTGTGGCAGAAAAATTTATCGGCCCCAAACTTAAGGGCTTATCTCTTACACTGATAGATACAATGCGTGAGCAAGAAATTGCCGATGTCATCCTCATTGAAGCTGATGGGGCCAAACATCGCCCCTTGAAAGCTCCTAATGAAACCGAACCGGTCATTCCCTCGTCCACCACCTGGACCCTCGTGGTGGTAGGACTGGATGGGATCGGGAAAAGAAATACCCAGGAACATGTTTTCAGACCGGAATATTTTTCCCGCCTTACTGGAATCAAAGAGGGTGAGATGATCACTCCTGATGCAGTGGCCCGAGTAATTCTTCACCCGGAAGGACTAACCCAGGGCACACCTGAAAACGCCGGAATTGTGGTAATTCTCAACCAAGGTGAGATTGCAAGAGATTTGGATGCGGGGAGAGAGTTAGCCCAGTTCATAATGAAAGCAAAAAACAATGCAATCGTGAAAGTTTTGATTACAAGCTTTATTCCTTTTCCCCAGGTCATGATGGTATTTGGTGCTGAATCTGGAAAGTAATTTTACCCGTTTCAGGTTTTCGATAGCTAAAGAGAAGACGGACTGAACCTCAAATGATGATTTCGGGAATTATCTTAGCTGCTGGTGAAGCAACCCGGATGGGTAAGCCCAAGCTCCTTCTTCCCTGGAGAAACACTACCATCATCGAGCATATAGTTGATACCTATCTCAAAAGTAACATTTCCGAGCTCATTGTGGTAGTGGGTGCCAGTCAAGACGACATCAAACAGGCTTTGGCTTCGAAGCCGGTTTCCATAGTTGGAAACCCCCATTATCATGAGGGCATGGCTACGTCAATACGCCGGGGAGTTGAGGCTGCCTCACGTAAAGCAGAAGGGTATCTCATAGGTTTAGGAGATCAGCCCCTTATCCCAGCCGATGTTATTGATCAACTCATCACTTATTTTATAAAGGAGCGTCCGGGAATTGCGGTATGCACTTACAAAGGAAAAAGCGGCCATCCAGTCATCTTTGCCCGCAAATTCCGCCGGGACTTATGGAGTATCAAAGGTGACATGGGAGGGCGCACGATTATCAGCGAGCACCCTAATGAGGTAACGTATATTGAGGTGGGAAACAAGGGTATTACGCTGGACATTGATACCCCAGAGGATTATCAGAAGCTTACTAACCTACTTCTCCATAATAAGAAAAGTTAAGGCTAAACTTCTCATGCCGGACATCCTGAGCTTTTCCTGGGCATCCCAGCACGACGAACGTTAATAATCTCAGCAATGATACTGACTGCAATTTCTTCTGGGGTCTCTGCATTGATGTCTAACCCGATGGGAGCGTGAACCCGCTTAAGGGTATCTTCGTTCACTCCCTGAGTCATCAGATGCTCATAAATTGTTTTAATCTTTTTCCGGCTTCCGATCATCCCGATATACTGAGCATCAGTGGTAATCGCCCATTCCAGCACCGTCTGGTCATGGGCATGTCCTCGGGTTACAATGACGATATAAGAAAATTTATCAACCGAAACCTGGGAAAATGTGTTGGGGTAGTCATCAGCAATAGTCTTATCTGCCTCAGGAAATCGTGCGGGATTGGCATATTCTTTCCGGTCGTCAATTATCACTACCTGATAATCCAACAGCTTAGCAAGCCGGGATAAGGTAAATGAAATGTGTCCTCCCCCAAAAAGATAGAGAGTTGCCTTAGGGATGATAGGTTCAATATAAACGTCCACGTTACCTCCGCAAATCATTCCATCCTCACTTTTGCCGGTGAGATCAAAATGGAGTACTTTGGGTTTCCCTTCTCGAATCACTCTTATAGCTTCCTCCCGAACCTGTCCCTCCAAAATGCTCCCCCCTACGGTTCCGAGAATGCTTCCATCCTGTCTCACCAGCATCTTGGCACCTTGCTCCCGAGGGGTTGACCCTGAGGTGGAAATAACCGTAGCCAGGGCTGCACATTCACCTTTAGATTTTAGTCTAAGGATTTCTTCATAGATATCGTCCATAGGTACCGTCGATTAAAAAACCTTTAATTATTACGAAAGGATAAAATAATAGCACCATTAGTGATACAGTCAAATATCATAAATTCTTTTTTAAGTCTAATGAATGACCCCCATCTTGCTGGACGTTTTTTCTTAAATTTTTATTTGACATCTTCAGCATAGATTTTAAAATTGAGCGAGCTAAGTCTGGTTCTTTATCTGGGAAAGTAGAAAAAAGGGCAGCCTTGCCCCGCAGGAATAGGAAAAAGTGCAAAGCATCTCACCACAAACTGAAACTGTTGATATCGTTTATTTTTCCTGGACCGGTAATACTAAGAAAGTTGTTGAAATAATTTTTCAGGAGCTTTCCGGCTCTGCTGATATTAATGTTATCGAAATTAAACCGAAAAGAAACTATCCCTATCTTATCTGGCTTCTTTTATCCTTTTTACCAGGCGCTGGTACTTCCATCCAATATGGAGACCTAAAATCCAAACTCCTATTTATCTGCATGCCCAAGTGGACCGTTAATTGTCCTCCGATCACCTCTTTCCTAAGAAAAGCAAACCTAAAAGATAAAATTGTTGCCTTGGTCATCACGTACGGTGGATTTGACGAAGTAAGGTATACCGAGAGCTATAAAAATAAAATCAAAAAACTATGTAAAGAAGTTAAAGGTGTGCTGCTTGTGAAAAGGAATAAAATCGCCCTCGACGAAGGGAAGATAAGGGGATGGGTTAAAAATGTACTAAAAAAATCGTAGCTAAGCTTCTGTTCCATCCATCTTTTCCCACGTTTCTCCCCCCGGCAAGCTGTTTTCCCCTACCACCAGCTTCCTCTTTTCTGATAGGTTTTAATAAAGGTTTCTATGGAACGGTCATAGGTTTTCTCAACATCCGCCGGGAAAACGCAGGCGGGAAATTGTCCTGAACCCAAATGATACCTGAGGCATTCACAGCAGCTCCCTTTTTTATTGCAGGGTTCATACGTACAATTACATTGTGATACATTTTTTTCGACATTACATTCTCTCATAAGATTCTCCTCTTAAACCGAGACCGTATCAATCTATATACCCAAGATTTCTTAGCCTTAAGAGTACCTCTTCATTAAAGCTGAGTTTCTGGGGTTTGGGCTTATACTGGAAGGGTTTTTCGTTTGGGGTATAGATAAGATTTTTCAATTGGGATTGAAGGTCATGGCATTTCCCTTCTTCCGGTTCAGCAATATTTTGTAGTTCTTTGGGGTCGCTCACAAGATGATAGAGCTCTTTGGCATCATTGTTTTTGTTCCAAATCAGCTTATATTCCCCGGTAGTAATGGAAATGAGTTCCGTTCCCCCGGTTGCTTCATCACTTCCTCCGATTTGACTGATCGCGGTTCGACTGGGAGAGGAAACATTAGTAAGTAACGGAACAAGTGACTCTCCTTGATGGCCTTCCGAAAGCGGCATCCCCAGTATTTCCAATATGGTGGGTACAAGATCAATTGATCGCACCTGAACCGGGATGGAGAGTCCGGACGGGATAAGTGCCGGTGAAGAAATGATGAGGGGTACCCGGAGAACCTCCCCATGGAGATGTTTAGCGTGATACCGGTGACCATGTTCCCCAAATTCCTCACCGTGATCCGAGGTAACTATCAACACTGTCTTTTCCTGTAATCCTTTCAGGGATAGATACTCTCTCAACCCCCCGATATGATAGTCTACAAATCGAATCTCTCCGTCGAAGAGATCCTGCTCTTCAGGTCCAAATTGTTGAAATACTTCAGGGGGGGCATAGGGGTTATGGGTATCAAGGAGATGGAGGTATAAAAAAAAGGGATTGTTTTTAAAATGATCCAGCCACTCATATGCTACCTTTACTGTTTCGTGAATCCGGGGTTTAGAGATCCCAGGGGTTTTATCAAACAGTTCAATATAATAGTCAAACCCCTGATCAAAGCAGCCCTCGGAGGAAAGAAAGGGGTTGGTCTGGATGCATGCCGTGACATAACCAAAGTTTTTTAGAATGGTCGGCAGGAATGTCGCCTGATATGACAAGATATCGTCAATTTTTTTGACGCCATGCACCTCTGGATACGTGGAAGTTAAGAGGGACGCCACTGCCGGTTTTGTCCAGGAAGATTGGCTGATAACGTTATCAAACCTCAGCCCTTCTGCAGCAATTTTGTCTATTTCCGGACTGGTCTCCCGGCCATAGCCATAACATCCCAGGTGGTCGGGCCGAAGAGCATCTATGACGATGAGGAATACGTTCAATCGGTTATCCATAGGCCAAAGGGTGCAATTTTCAGGTTAAAATGAGCAATTTTAAATGGTCATTTTTCATTGAAAATTTTGCATTGACAATCTGGGTTCTTCTTCCGCAAGGATGACGCTTAGGTCACTAAAAAGGCTAAATATTCTGTGCCCATACAATTAATCCGGGAATAAACTTTGTTGCTAAAAGAGGATGAGCGGGGAGCACCCTAATGGTAAATCCATAATGCCCGCTTTTACTGCATGATGCTGATCTTCCTTCAAATACGTATTTCCCTCTTCCATACGATTCAATGAGTTCCATCTTTGTTACTTCAGGACTA
>JAZDOO010000228.1:0-13005 GCA_043798555.1 Pseudomonadota bacterium
CGATAGAAGAGGCATTGGAAATGATTAAGGATGCAATCAGAGGGCACTTGGAGGTTTTAGAGGAAAAGGAAAAGCTGAAAGCCAAAATGCCTAAAAAGGCCAGGATTGCATGACCGGACTCAGTAACCTTAAACCGGAAAGGGTGGTAAAGGCTTTTATCAAAGCCGGGTGGAAGCGAAGAAAGACCAAGAGCAGCCATGCCAAACTCACCAGGGAAGGAAATCAGCATATCCTTTCCATACCCCTGCATAAAGGGAAACCGATAAAAAAGGGCTTGCTCCTGGATCAGATCAAGAAAGCGGGAATGACTGTAGAAGAATTTTTGGAATACTATAAATAAACCATATCCGGGGATAGGTAGCGCGAACCGAAAAGCGGTAATCCTGGACCGCCTTCCCCGGATTCATTTAATACCAGGCCGTGACAGGAGACGGGGTGAAAAAGATACCAGAAGGGATAAGCTGGCTCTTAGAGTTCGCAAACCTGGGAAGAGAAGAAGGGGTCTTGAGTCCACCACTGGATAAGCTTGAGGCCCTGAAGCGGAAACCTCAATATAAGCCAACGGACGCCATACCTACTGAGTTGCCCAAGCTGATTACCATGGATAAGCAGGGCTGGAAATATATCCACAGTGAGGACATAGTGCGGGTAGGTGAGGATAAAGATGGAAATCCCCAGTATGAGCACAAGGGAAGAAGAGCCGATGTATTTGCTAAAGTGGTTATCTTCCCGCTTGATGCTTTCAAGAAATGGATTTCAAAGGTAGGCATTCCACCCTATAAAAGAGGAGTAATTGTACGGATTGGAGAGAACTATGACGAAGACTATCAACCAGATGCGAATTGGCGAAATAGCTCTGGGCCGAGCCTTTCTGCCATCGCAAACACTTACGGGACTTTTCAGATAGGGAGACCTTTTAAGACCAGAGAATATGTGCTCGATACCAAAAATGATACCAAGGATGATGAGGAAATCCAAAGGATACTTAATGACTGTCAGTGCAGCCTAAGGCTGGTTCTTGAGTGGATTGCCCACGGGGGGATGCCTATTCGCCTTATATACGGTAAAAAGCCCGTTTTGCCCAGCGGATACCTTAGCATCAATCCATTAAACCCCCTTGACCCTTCTGTTAACTGGGAAACAGGAGAAGCAAGATTTGAATGCTCCAACTTTATTCCGCAGGCACTAAAAGCATTCCTATTGGACTTCTGGGTTAATCAACAAGACCTTCACGAGGAATTAAGGAAGTGCCCCGCTTGTGGTACATTCTTTTTTATGACAAAGGAGCACAAGACGTATTGTTCCAAAGAGTGTCGCAAAAAATTTGGCCAAGATGCTCGGGAAGACGAGGCAAGAAGACAGCGAGAGAAGAGGAAGAGGGACAAGGACAAGGACAAGGACAAGGACAAGGACAAAAAAGAGGAAGAGAGGAAGAAAGCCGAGAAGTTGAGACTACAACTGGAAAACCAGAAGAAGTATCGGGAAGAGGAGTCGTGGAAGCAGCGAGAGGCGAAAAAGTATTGGGATAACTTGAAAAAAGATGGATACCAAGACGATAATATACGTGTCACAATACAGTACTACCTTTATGAACGAAATTTCTCTTATGAGCAATATTGTAAAATAACCCACAGAAGGAACTAACAGACGATAAGATTATATCGTCTCATATAGACGATCACCTAAAGAGCCACGAGGTCAAAACCCTTGTGGCTTTCTTGTTTCCACGGATGTCACGGACGTTTTGCGTAGATAATAAGACGAAATGAACGTGACGCTAAGTTATTGAAATTATGTTGCTTTTTATAATTTTACTACTATAATAAGCATAGGATTCCAATTCGATTAAGGAGATGTTTATGGAAAAACGAGCTTTGATCTTAACCGATTTTGAGCCAACTCCCCATCCCCTCCGTGACGTCTTCAAGCGTCATAAAATTAGGCAAGTCACCTTGGGCCGGTTTTTAGGGGTACCGCTGGGAACGTTAACCCTCTGGCTGAATGGTTATGCCGCTATCCCCCCCGATGTCGAAAAAAAGTTAAGGTTAGCTGCTGAACGTTTAGAAGAGATGTCGTGAAAAATGAGTAGAGTGACCAGACTTAAGCCGGACATCGTTACCCTTATGACAAAGGAGGGCATGGAGTTGATGCAAAGGGGGAAATACTCGTGGGGCTTGTGTCCACTTCACCAGGAGAAGACTCCTTCCTTTTCGGTGAACCCGGAGCGGCAAACCTTTCATTGTTTTGGTTGTCAAAAAGGTGGCGATATTATTGCATTTATTCAGGAGCTGAAGGGCGTATCCTTCCCGGATGCCTTAAAATACCTGGGAGTACAAACGGGCAAGCCAGGTCCGAGCGATTACCGTGAGGCAAAGAAATGGAAAATCGTAAAGGCTTTTGAGCACTGGTGCCGAACCTACCGCAACCAGCTATGCGATGAGCTACGCGGCCTTGATGCCTTCCTACCAAGTGTTAGGACTGAGGCCGACCTTGAAGAATTTGGTGAGCTTTATCACCACCGGACCGAGCTTGAAATTGCGCTTGAAGTTCTCGCCACTGGCTCAACCGAGGACCAATTTTTACTTTTTGAAGAGGTAACGAATGGCGTTTGACCTTGGCAGTAAACTTCTTGAAGGTAAATTTCCTGTTCTCGATGCTATCGCGGACCAGCAACGAACACAGAAGGAGAGAGCGCGCGAAATGGTGCAAGCAATCAGCGAAGCAAACCTTGAGGAGGACTCGCTTTCATTTCCGAACATAATGGGTGGCGTTGCCGGAGATTTCGCGAAAATATACTCACGATGCCTGGAGGCACCACCACATTTCTTCTATCTTTCGTTTCTTGCCTGCCTGGGAAGCATTCTTTCAAACCGCTTGACCATAAATTCCGAGCTTACACCCCAGCCAAGGCTTTACACACTCTTGTTGGGAGAAAGTGCAGACGATAGGAAGAGCACCGCTATTGCCAAGACGGTTGAATTTTTCCATGAGACAGTAACCGACTTCAAAACTTCCTGGGGCGTGGGATCGGCTGAAGGCCTCCAAAAGAAGTTGGAGGAAATTAATCAATTACTTTTATGTTTTGACGAATTCAAACAATTTGTATCGAAATGCAAAATTGAAGCTTCAGTTCTATTACCATGTGTCTGCACCCTGTTTGAATCGAACCGTTTTGATGCCCGGACAAAAACCGTTGATATATCTCTCAGGGATGCTCATTTATCTATGCTGGCCGCGAGCACAATTCAAACCTATGAACGCATCTGGGATGCCTCATTTACTGACATAGGATTCACCAATCGTTTATTCATTGTTCCGGGAAGCGGAAATAAAAAGTTTTCTATTCCCGTAAGAATCCCGGAAACCGAAAAACATTTTTTACAAAAGAACCTCGGCATTATTCTGGAGCATGTAAAAAATCGGCTTGTTTTAAACATAGCACCGGACGCAGGAGCTTTATACCACGACTGGTATATAAACCTTGAGCGCTCTATTCACGCGAAACGATTGGACACGTACGCGTTGCGGTTTATGAGCCTTTTGACAGTGAACGAAGCGAAAGCAGAGGTTGACAAACAGACTGTTCTGAAGGTTATTGCGCTTATGAACTGGCAGCTTGAAGCGCGAAAAATGCATGACCCCATTGATGCGGATTCGATCACGGCCAAGCTTGAGGAGAAAATCCGCCGTATCTTAGCAAGCGGGCCAAAATCAGACCGGGAATTAAAGCAGGGGACCCATGCAAACCGGTCCGGCCTGTGGGTTTATGAAATGGCTAAAAGGAATTTGGAAAAGTCAAAAGAAATTGCTTGGGATAAGGGAACGAGGCGATGGAAAATCATTTGATAAAAAGTGTAGCCAAAAGTGTAGCCACTTACTTTTACTGGCGTAACCTATTGTTTCTATTAAGTAAAAGTGCCATTTTTTACATATATAAGAGAGAGGGAGGTTTTTTTATTTATTTAATCTCCCTCTCTATAGGAAAAGTGGCTACACCTTAGAGCATCAAGGGTTTGCGGGCAATTTTGGAGTGGCTACAAAAATGGCTACACTTTGGCTAACCCCCCCTGTACGTGCGGGCAGGTGGAGAATGCTAAACCTCAGTTGAGGGTTTAGTGAGGGGAGCGTGAGGAAAGAATGAGCGAAAATGAGGCTATGGTACGAGATGAGCGAGGACGTTTTCTGCCAGGAGTTAGTGGTAATCCTGGGGGAACCAATAAACTACTCCATAAGCTCCGGGAGCTGGAGCGGGACTTCACCGAAGGCGCTGTCGAAGCAGTGGGAGTTCTCAAAGAACACCTGAAAGACCCGGATAAACGGATTGCCCAGGGGGCGGCCAAGATATTCCTTCGCATTGTGCCGCAACACATCATTGTTAAGGTCTTTAAGCAATGGGATGTCGGGGATAAGAAAGGACTGCGGGAAGAGGTAGACTTTGTTGGTCAAAGTTTGAAGATCAAGTGGCAAATGGATCTCCTTGGTATGCCATTCGACCCCGAATACATAACTGCTGCCATTCGGGAAAAATACGAAAGAGAGGGGTATCAGGTGGACACACACAAAGATGATTACTCTTTGGAGGGAAGTTGAGCGGTGGATAGCCAAATAGTTCAGACTATCATTGACGGGATTGCGGATCTGGTAGCGCAGAAGGTTTCGGAGCGGGTGAGCGGTGGGTAAATTCATTCTTTGACAAACAGAAGAAAGGAACAAAAAAAATGGACATCGAAATAGGCGAAATTCAAAAAAACAGCGTTTCAAAAATTAAGGTGGCAAGTCGGGAGTACAAAGGAAGAGGGTTTATTGACATAAGGACCTTCTTTCAAAACGAGGCTGGCGAATGGGAACCGACAAAAAAAGGGATTGCCATTTCACCGGATAAAGTAGGCGAACTTATCCACCTGTTAAATACTGCAATGAAAAAGACTTAAAAAATGGGACTACAGGGAAAATCAACTGAGCTTTTAGCACAAGTTCAAAAAAAGGAAAAGGAAGAAACAAAGATTTTGAAGGATTCAATTAGCCAATTAGCGCTGACACCAGGGTAAGCAGTGACCGCTCAACAAAGACAACCTATGCAAAAGAGACTCATTGATATAAAAGAGGCTTCGGAATACTTGGACTTAACCGTGAACACCTTGTATTCTTGGGTCTCCCAGCGAAAGATTCGCTTTGTAAAGGTAGGAAGACTCACTAAGTTTGATTTGCGAGATATTGACCGTTTTATCGAGGAGAGTAAAGTTGAACCCTTACATTTTGATCGATGAATATCTCTTTTACTTGCCAGAAAGTTTCTCTTCGCTTGTTGTTTTTTCTTGACAAATGGAATAAGTTGGAATAAATTGGAAGAAATAGAAATAAATATACAAATACTATGGAAGACAAATTCCTAACTATTAAAGAAGCCTCTAAATTTTTAAAGATGAGCGTAACCCAGATTAATCGACTTATTAATAAAGGGGACATCCCCTCTTACAAGGCAGGGGGTCGTAGGCTTTTTGGTCGTGATGAATTAATTAAATGGGTTGAGTCCAAAAAGGATGAACGGTATAAAGAGGGATAATTTAGATGAGGTTCAGAAAATTAACATAGAAAGGAGGTGAGAAAGATGGCTCTACTTATCGAGTGTCCAAATTGCAGGTTAAGACAACCGCTGAAAAACTTAAGGTGCGGAGGAAAGGGCAAAGGCTGTGGTCTGCAATTTAAAAAGGGGGATGATAGGGTATACTGGATTGAGTATTATGTAAATGGAATAAGAAAAAGGGAAAGAATAGGTACATCAAGGAAGTTGGCAGAATTGACTCTGGGGAAAAGGAAGGTTGCCATTGCGGAAGGAAGAAAACTTGACATCCTGAAAGAGAAGAGAATAACATTTAAGGAGCTGACAAAAGATTATCTGGAGTATGCAAGGAAAAACAAGAGGTCTTACGAAAGGGATGAAATCAGCGTAAAACATTTGTTGGATTTCTTTGGGAATGTATGCGTGAAAGATATAACTCCCCGAAAAATTGAGCTTTATATGGAAACCAGGTTAAATCAAGTTAAAGGAACGGGGACAACGCTAAAACCTGCCACGGTAAACCGAGAGATCGCCTGTCTGAAACACCTATTTAATCGAGCAATAAGGGATGAAAAGATGGAGTTCAATGCGGCTGCTAAGGTTAGGTTGAGGCCAGAAAATAATGTCCGGGACCGGGTTATCTCGTACGATGAATTTCAGAGGCTCTTTAACTGTTCCCCTGAGTATATGAAACCTGTGCTGCTCACTGCTTACTACACCGGCATGAGAAGGGGTGAGATACTCAATCTAAAATGGGATAGGGTAGATTTGAAGATGGGCTTTATACGCTTGAGATCAGAAGATACGAAAACCAATGAGGGGCGCTCCATACCTTTACACCCCGTATTGATACAACTGCTTAAAGATACTAAACTAAGGTATCTGAAGCATGACCTTGTATTTACTCGAAATGGCGAGTATATTAGTCCGCTGGGGTCATTCAAAGAAGATTTTAGAAAAGCCTGTAAAAAAGCTGAGATTGATAACTTCCATTTCCATGATTTACGCCATGTCTGTATTAACAATTGGCGACAGGCAGGACATGACTATTTCAAAATTATGAAAGCGACCGGACATAAGACGATTACGGTCTTTAAACGATACAACACGGTTGATGATGAGGAGCTTAAAATTTTAACTACTGGCCCCCGTATAGACACCTATATGGACACCTTAAGTGAGGGCCAGGAGAGATTATCCGCTAACCATTTGAAATAATACAAGGAAGTGGATAGGTTCTGGTGGGCCTCCTGGACTTCAAATCCAGTGAGAGGCGTGAGCAGCGTCTCTGGTGGGTTCGATTCCCATGCACTTCCGCCATTAAACTAACTTATTTATTGGTTTTCTTAAATAGCTTCCACTTTTAGTCGGTCTCTATGGCATAAAAATCCCCCTCAATCCTCTTGTATAAAATAGGGAGACAGAGGGGACTTTTGTATAAGAAATGACAATTCGAAAACTAAAGAAACAGAATAACTCTAAAAGAGGAGAATTCTATGTCAGCCTGCGAAAAATGTGGAGAAGATTTTAAGCCGTATTGGCGCTTTACTGATGTCCAGGAAAAGAGGTGTGAAAAATGCACGTATCAGGAAAGCGGGGAAAAAGAAAACCGGGTTTGGAATGCTTTGATAAAAATAGTAATTGGTTTCCTCATTATAATCATTAATCCTCAATCAAGGAGCCTCTTTTTAGAAGTAATCGGATTTTTGCTGGTGATCTTTGGAACGATAAAATTAATCGAGGATGCTTTAATGCACAAAGGGATTTACCTGGAAAGTTCCCCAAAATGAGATGAAGATTGCTTTAGCCCAACTCAATACCACCATTGGAGATTTTGACGGCAATACCTCTAAAATTTTTAACTATATTGAGAGAGCCCGCCAAAAAAACTGTGATTTGGTCATTTTTTCGGAACTTGCCATACCCGGATACCCCCCCACTGACAATATTGAAAAACAAGACTTCGTTCGTACAAACCTGGAAAAATTACACCAGGTTGCGAACGCCGCGGATAATATTGGAGTAATTTTAGGATTTGTTGATGTTAATCAGGATCAGGTAGGTAAAAATTTTTTTAATGGTGCTGCCTTAATTACCAGAGGAGAAATAGTTGCTAAGGTATATAAAAAACTTCTCCCCTCTTATGACGTATTTGATGAAAACCGCTACTTCGAGCCAGGGAAATCTAACCAGGTCTATTCCTTTTTGGGAAAACGGCTGGGGATAACCATTTGTGAAGACATCTGGAATGATAAGGATTTTTTTCACGAGCGTCTTTATGCGGATGATCCGGTGGAGAACCTAGTAAGACAAGGTTTGGATATCCTCATTAATATTTCTGGCTCCCCATTTTATTTGGGGAAAAGGGCTTACCGGATTAACATCCTGAGTAATATAGCTCGTAAGTACCGGATTCCCGTTGTTTATGTTAATCAAGTAGGGGGAAATGACAGTCTCCTTTTTGACGGGGGCAGTATGGCCATAGATCCCCAAGGGAACATCCAGGCCCTTGCCAAAGAATTTGAAGAAGACATCGTTACCTTTGACGTTGAACGTAACCGTGGAAATATTCACCCGGCCATTGAAAATGAAGAAGAATTGGTCTTTAAAGGGTTATGGGTAGGAACTCGTGACTATGTTTCCAAATGCGGTTTTGAACGGGTAGTGTTAGGCTTGAGTGGGGGCATTGACTCGTCGCTTACCGCTTGTATTGCTGCCGAAGCCCTGGGAAAAGAGAATGTCTTTGGGGTAGCGATGCCTTCCCCTTATTCTTCCCCGGAAAGCGTTGAGGATGCTGAGATTCTTGCCCATCGTCTGGGAATAAATTTTCGCATTATCCCTGTTTCCCAGATTTTTGAGGTTTACCTTGAAGAGTTAAAGCCGATTTTCGCTGGTTATCCTGAGGACACCACTGAGGAAAACCTCCAGCCACGCATTCGGGGTAACCTCTTAATGGCCTTAGCCAATAAGTTCAATGCCTTGGTGTTATCTACGGGCAACAAATCAGAAATGGCAGTGGGGTATTGTACCCTGTATGGTGATATGTGTGGAGCGTTGGCGGTTATTTCCGATATTCCCAAAACCATGGTGTATCGCTTAGCTCATTACCTCAATCGAGATAAGGAGCTTATTCCCACCCGGGTATTGACAAAACCACCCTCGGCTGAATTAAAACCAAACCAGACCGACCAGGACACGCTCCCCCCCTATGAGGTTCTGGATACTATTCTCACGGAGTATATTGAAAATAACCAGACGATTACTGATATTGTAAACCAGGGATATGATCAGAGGGTGGTCAGGGACACGGTCCGCAGAATCCACCTGAATGAGTTCAAGCGTAAACAAGCCCCTCCCGGGCTTAAGGTAACTACCAAAGCGTTTGGTTCAGGAAGGCGGTATCCGATTGCTCACCGTTTCAACCTATAGCAGTGCTATGGTACAAACTTGTAGAAGAGGTGGTGTATGAGTGGTGAATTAAAAAGTACTTTGGATCTAGTAATGGAAAAACTCAAGGGTGTGGAGAAAGAATTGCCTGGACTTACTGAAGACCAAAAAAAGCGAATTGCGGAAATAAAACGAAAATATGAAGCCAAAATTGCCGAAGCAAAGATCCTTATAAAGGATAAAGAGAAACTCCCATCGGAGATTGTAAAGTTAGAAGAGAAGCGAGAAGAACAGATAAAAAAAGTTTATCAAGAACCTAAATAGGGAAGCAGAGTGCACCTTTTTAGCTCGTTCTATGAGGTGTAGGCGTGGATAAGGATAAGACTTTTTATATTAAACCTTCATGCCCCTTTGGGACACCACGAAGGATGAAAATGTATTGAGTGATTACACTCTAAAACAAATCCACAAGGACCTATTTTCGTACTAAATTTGAGAACATCGACATGAAAATCACCAGCGAACAGGTAACCCATATTGCCCATCTTGCCCGGTTAGAATTTAACGAGGGAGAAATAGAATCCTTCACCGAACAGTTAGATAAAATTTTAAGCTATTTTGATAAGCTGAAGGAAGCAAATACTGAATCAGTGGAACCCACCAGCCATGCAATCATGGTGAAGAATGTTTTCCGGGAAGATACCGTTTCTGAATCCGTTTCAAGGGATGCTATCCTTGCTAATGCTCCGGATCGTGAAAGCGATTGTTTTCGAGTTCCTAAAATCATTGAGTAAGTTTCTAATCTAGAGAAATAAAATGAAACTCCATACTCTCACCATTCATGAAGCCCATGCGCGATTGAAAAAAAAGGACTTTTCCGCCCGCGAGCTCACAAAAGCATTGCTCGAACGCATAAAAAGCGTTGAGCCCAAGATTAAGGCATACATCACGCTTACCCTGGAACAGGCACTCAAGGAGGCTGAGGAGGCGGATACAATGATCGCCCGGGGAGAAATGACCCCTCTTACCGGCATTCCCTTAGCCATTAAGGATGTCCTCTGCACCAAAGGTATCCCTACCACCTGTGCTTCGAAAATCCTTGAAAATTTTATTCCGATTTATGATGCCACCGTAATTGACAAATTGAAAAGGTTGGGAACGGTAATGCTTGGGAAAGCAAATATGGATGAATTTGCAATGGGTTCATCCACGGAAAATTCGGCTTTTGGTCCCAGCAGGAATCCCTGGGACGTATCAGCCATTCCCGGAGGGTCAAGTGGTGGTTCCGCTGCCGCCGTGGCTGCAGATGAATGCATTGCTTCGCTGGGAACTGATACCGGCGGGTCCATTCGTCAACCTGCAGCTTGTTGCGGTATTGTAGGATTAAAACCCACGTATGGAAGAGTTTCCCGGTTCGGATTGATTGCATTCGGCTCTTCTCTCGACCAAATAGGGCCATTAACCAAAGATGTCCATGATGCAGCCATTTTGATGAATGTAATCGCTGGATATGATCCCTGTGATTCAACTTCCGTCAATATTGATGTTCCTGACTATACCAGCTTTTTGAAAAAAGACCTTAAAGGGATTACCGTCGGCGTCCCCAGAGAATACTTCATCGAAGGGATTGATCCAGGAGTAAAACATGCGGTGCGGGAAGCGTTAAGGGTCATGGAAAGCCTGGGGGCAAAAACCAGAGACATTTTCCTTCCCCACACTGAATACGCCCTCCCGGTTTATTACCTCATTGCTCCGGCAGAAGCAAGCTCCAATCTTGCCCGTTATGATGGGGTAAAATATGGATGCCGATCATTGAACGAGTGTAGCTTGCTTAACATGTATAAAAAGACACGTTCAGAAGGATTCGGGGCAGAAGTGAAACGACGGATAATGCTGGGAACTTATGCCCTTTCCGCAGGCTATTATGACGCCTATTACAAAAAGGCTTCGCAAGTCCGAACTCTCATCAGGAGAGACTTTGAAGAGGCACTTGAGCAGTGTGACGTCATCGTGACCCCAACATGTCCCACCCCCGCTTTTAAGATTGGAGAGAAAGTCGCCGATCCTCTCCAGATGTATCTTTCTGATATTTTCACCATTCCGGTTAATTTAGCCGGTATTGCGGGTATATCGGTTCCCTGTGGTTTTGGCAGCAGCGGACTCCCCATTGGCCTACAGATTATTTCCGGACCCTTTGCAGAAGGAAACATGTTGCAGGCTGCTTATGCGTATGAGCAACATACTGAGTGGCACCTGAAAAAGCCAAAACTCTAAAGAATGATGGGGTTGGTTGTTCGTTGGTAGTAGTGGGTTGTTTCTTTTTTTGTTTCTGACAACCAACAGCGAACAACAATCAACGGACAGGTAAATAAGAAAAGCAATGATTGAGCGAAAACAAGCTTTAGATCTTTTGAACCAGCATATTAAGACGGAAAATTTACAGAGGCATTGCCTTGCCACTGAGGCCATTATGCGAAAGCTTGCTCAACGATTGGAGAAAAACGAGGACATGTGGGGGTTAACCGGGCTACTGCACGATCTGGACTTGGAAATAACCCGGGATGACCAAACCCGTCATGCTCTGGTGGCAGCGGAAATGTTAGCCCTGCAAGGACTTCCTCCCGAAGCGCTCCAGGCAATCAGAGCTCATAATGGAGAAGTCTTGGGGATTAAACGGGAGAGCGATTTTGACCACGCCTTGGCTTCAGCAGAGACAGTCACTGGTCTCATTGTGGCAACTGCGCTGGTTCAGCCGGACAAAAAAGTTGCCAGTGTAAAGCCTAAATCAGTAATAAAACGGATGAAGGAGAAGCGGTTTGCGGAAAATGTAAATCGCGAAATAATCCTTGAATGCGAAAAGATGGGGCTTCCTCTTGAAGAATTTATTATCTTGAGCCTGGAGGCAATGCAGGGAATAGCACGAGATTTGGGATTGTAATGGATACTGGATACTTGATACTCGAATACTTGCTCCTGGATAAAAAATATCCAGCATCCAGAAAGGTGACGTTATGATCATGGTGGAACTGAGTATGTTCCCGGTGGATAAAGGGGAGAGCTTAAGCAAGTATGTAGCCAAAATCCTGGAGGTCATTGATCAAAGTGGCCTTTCCTACCGATTGAATCCCATGGGCACTGTCTTAGAAGGCGAATGGGATGAGGTGATGGAATTAATAAAAAAGTGCCACCAAACGCTGGACCAGGAATGCAACCGCATTTACACTACTATCAAGATAGATTATCGAAAGGGAACCGGATCCCGGATGGATGCCAAGATTGAAGCGGTAGAAGATAGCATAGGAAAATCGTTAAAAAAGTAGTTTGAGACCCTTATCAGCCCGGGCGGACTTCTTTTAGCCTTAAAGGGTATGTGGAAAACCAAGCGATAGAAAATTTGATATAATTTGAAAATATACTTAAGAAAAGGCGGTGGTGTATATGGATTTACTTAAAGAAACAACCATTGAGACTATAAAACGTCTCCCTGATGGTTGTTCTGCGGAAGATATAATGTACGAAATAAACTTCGTGGCGCTGGTTCTTGAGGGACTTAACGACGCTGAGGATGGGAAGCTATTATCTACTGAGGAGCTTCTTAAGAGAGTCGAACAATGGGGAAAATAAGATGGACAGAAAAGGCAAGTAGTCATTTGCAGGCAATTTATAATTTATGATTATATCGCCAAAGATTCTAAAACATACGCTACTCGATTCATAAAATCTCTTATTAAAGCAACTACAAAATTTGAGATAATGCCTCGTTGTGGTCGCATTGTGCCAGAGCTTGAAAGTTATGGATTTAGAGAAGTCACTTTCCAGAACTACAGGATAGTTTATAGAGTTATAGAAGGTAGCGAAGATGTTGAAATACTTGCAGTAGTGCATGGTGCTCGTGATATCAAATCAGTATTCCGTCAAGAATGGGAACTATAGTTGAACACAAAGAAATATTGAAAAGGTAAAAATATTGCCTGAAGAGAAATTAACCACATTTGTATCGACTGTTATTTCAACCTACAATGCAGAGGATACGATGCAGGCATGCCTTGAGTCGATAC
>JAZDOO010000238.1:0-8405 GCA_043798555.1 Pseudomonadota bacterium
CGGGGATTGTTTCCTCGGGACCCATCGCGGCGGGGCCCGTGCCCCTCGCCACTCTTTTCTCGCATGTTTTCAACCGGAGAGCAGTTTGTCCGGCACTAAGTTTATTATAGCAATGTCGACAGGGAAAAAAAGCAGTTAGAAACCGAAGATGATGCCACCTTCCATATCATGGAATCTTGAGACCCCCAACGGCATACCGGAGAAGCTGCGCCCCTTACCCCACGGTATTGCATCGGCTTTTTGTATCCGGTTCGGACTGCTGCTGTGACCGATGGTGCCGGGATTATTTGATCGAGGGCGTCGATGCTCTGTTTCTGCATCATTTCTGCCGGTAGATGACCTTATCATTACAAATGGTTACAAAGACGAACTCTCAAGATGCTGTGAAAAATAGTTTGATGAATCTGCAATCACTAATAAAGTCGTCATTTATTCTTGACATTGCTCGCCCAATTATGGTAAAGACGCCGCGAATACCCCGGAAATTAAACATATGAATATGTTTATGCAGAATAGACAGCCTTTATGAATGAAAGAAGCGATATCTATGACGGCCGAGGCAAGATCTATGAATTATTTCCCCATAACCCTTCGGAGAAAGTATAGGTAATATGAAAATGAAAGCGATTGAATTCCCTAAAAGTTTGGAGAAATTAATGTTGCCGAAGATGAACGTGGAAAAAACAATAATGTTATCTACCACCATTTTAGTTTGCATCATGATTCTTTACCCATTATCAACGCTTGTTTACAATAGTTTTACTTTCCAGGAATGGGGAAAACCCGTCGTCTACACGTTAGATAATTACAAAAAGATATTTACCACAGGCAGGTATTTTACGGCCTTTAAGAATTCGATCATTATCTCTTTAGGGGTTGCTTTTTTCGCCGGAATAATCGGACTTGCTTTGGCCTGGATTACGGCAAGAACGAATACGCCTCTGCGGGTGAAACTTGAGCCGTTAAATATGATTCCTTATTTTCTTTCCGCTCTTGTGGGAGCTATTAGTTGGTCGTACATAATTTCACCGAAAATTGGCTTTTTAAACGTTTTTTTAATGGATACTTTTAATTTATCTGGGCCTCCTTTTAATATATATTCAATAGGCGGAATCATATGGGTTGAAGCAGTCCATTTTATTCCTTTTGTTTATCTTTTTATGTGTGGTTTATTCCAGAAAATGGACCCTGCTTTGGAAGAGAGTGCGAGGGTAAGCGGAGCCAGTATGTTTCAAACAATAAAAACGGTTACACTCCCCTTGGCATTGCCAGGTATTTTGTATTCGCTTTCGATATTGTTTATCATAACCCTTGGATCATTTGCGGTGCCGGCTATGTTAGGGCTTCCTGTTAATATAACCGTAATAGGGACACAGATGAGGGAAGTCATTAACCGTTATCCTAGCGATTATAGTCTTGCGTCTGCGATGGGTATGATAACATTGATCATGTGCATAGTAGTAATCATCATTCAGCGGAAAGTTATACTTCCGAGAGAATTTGTCACCGTGACAGGCAAGGGGTACAGACCCAGTCTGATTGATTTAGGAAAATGGAAATACGCGACATTGTCATTTAATTTGGCGTACCTTTTGATCGGTGTAATAATTCCTCTGGGTGTTCTTGTCATGGTATCCCTCCACAAGTTATGGAGAGGGTGGTTTGATTTTCACAGCCTTACCTTCGGCAATTACACCTTTATCCTTACTCAATACTCAACTGCCAAGAACGCGATTTGGAACAGCCTCATCTTGGGTACTTTTGGAGCAACAGTTGGAATGATTCTTTGTGTGATAGTGGTCTTTATCCTGGTCCGAACAAAGGTGAAGGGTCGCATCGTGCTTGATTTTGTCACTTCTTTGGCCATAGGAATTCCAGGGATCATTCTGGCTATGGGGATTTTATTAGCCTATATAAAAACTCCTTTATATGGGACGCTCTGGATTATGGGGTTGGCCTATATTACACATTTTTTGCCCATCGGGATGCGGAACGCCAACGCTATGTTTCTTGCAATTAGCCCAGAACTTGAAGAAAGCTCAAGGACATGCGGTTCTTCATGGCTTTCTACCTTAAAAAATATTTCCATTCCCCTGATGAAATCGGGGCTTGTTGGTGGATGGCTAATACTTTTTTTAATATTTGTTAAAGAAATAAATTCTTCTATCCTACTATTTAGCTCTGGAAACGAAGTTATGGCTATCGTTCTTTTTCAGTTGCTTGAAGAGTACACTCCGCCGGTTGTTGCATCTTATGCCGTAATTCTTACAGGGATATTATTATTGGCGGTATTTATTGTAAAACGCATAGTTGGCTTAGAGAAAATTAAGTAGAATGGAAGGGGCTCAAAATTTATTAGCACATAAAATTAACTCAAGGGGGACGGACATGGAAAATTTTGTGGAAGTAACAAATTTATTAAAGGTATTTCCTGGTGGAACGAGAGCTGTTGATAGCATAAGCTTTATAGTAAAGAAGGGACAGTTATTATCACTATTGGGCCCAAGTGGGTGTGGGAAGACGACCACTTTAAGATGTATTGCCGGATTGGAAAAGCCTGACAGTGGGGAGATTTTGGTTGATGGAAAAGTTTATTACTCGGAGGCGAAACGGGTTATGATTTCCCCCGACAAAAGAAATCTCGGAATGGTTTTCCAATCCTATGCCGTATGGCCCCATATGAATGTATTTGACAATATAGCCTATGGATTAAGGATGCATAATGTCAAGGCAGGGGAAATAAGGAGCAGAGCTGAAGGGGTAATCGCGCTAGTCGGTTTGCAAGGGCTTTCTGACAGATCGGTAACGAAACTCAGCGGGGGACAGCAGCAAAGAGTCGCCCTGGCGAGAGCACTGGTTTATAATCCAAAATTACTTCTATTTGATGAACCCCTCAGCAATTTAGATGCTAAATTGCGGGAAAGAATGAGGCTGGAGTTAAAGAAGTTACTGCAGGAAATTGGGATTACCTCCATCTTTGTCACCCATGATCAGGCTGAAGCCATGACCCTATCCGATGAGATTATCGTTATGCAAGAAGGGCGAATTGCACAAATTGGCGATGCTAAAGGTATTTATCACAGGCCAAGCAATAAGTTCGTAGCTGATTTTATAGGCATAGCCAATTTTTTAGAGGGAGAAATTATTCATAAAAAGGATATGGAAGCAGATTATGGAATATGTAAAGTCTCGGATGGAACAAGAAGTTATGAGCTAAAAGCCATAGTTCCAGAGGATATCCGAGAGAAGGATAGAATTGCTTTATTTTTCCGACCGGAAAATGTTATCCTAATAAGGACCCCTAAAGAAAATGAAGAAAACACCTTTAATGGAAGAATAGATAGTTTTGTTTACCTTGGAAACTTTGTAGATTGTCGAATTAAGATAGGGGAAAAAGAAATTAAAGCACAAATTTCGCCCGAAGAAATCTTGAAAGAAGGTGATGAGATATCGATAAAAATAGAACCGGAGCATTGTGTTTGTGTCAAAATTTGACGTATTTTTTGGACATTGATGGTCTAGACTGCTCGTGTTTTGTAGATACCTGCGGGTTCACGCCCGTGGCACGTTAAAACAGATAGTCCTTGCCCATCAATCATGTAACCATAGGGGCGCGAAAAGGCTGGGGCAGTTTTTTCACGCCCATGTACTCAAAGCTTTGTTAGGTAAGCGAGTGATTCTTCATTCCGCTATTTAATAAAGAGATTTTTTAAAATTGATCGCTTGCCGCCTAGTCAGATGTTCGATGGAGATGCTGGATTCCTTGGTGACTGGATCAACATCAAACTGGATAGTTTTCTCAGGATCCGTTGTCCCACGAACGGCAATCAACTTCAGCGGCTCTTTGACGTCCCACGAATGGGAGGAAGCGATTCCGGGCGGTGCATAGATTACACTTCCAGGTCCGATGTCGTAGGTTGTTCCCTCTATGTCCTTCATCACCGCGCGGCCGGAGATGACATAGTAAAATACCTCAATTAGATGCCAGTGCAGTTGCTCGTGCGTTCCCGTCACAAATGAGGCCAAACGAACGATTATCCTTTCGCTGGGATGTGCCGCATCCCCTGCCAACTGTTTTTGCGTTTGTCCCTGTGTTACCCCGGGAGCAGACGGCGTTTCAGCTTCATTAAATACCTTCAACGTCGATTTTATCTCCATAATTTACTCCTCCTCGTTTTTGAATATATTTTTCGAGATCACCGCATTCTCTCACACCTCCGGCTGAATTTAATCATTCTTCCAGCTTTACAATGATTTCTCTCCGTTTTCTAACCGAGGGCAGAAGTTGAGACAAGAATAAGGACAAATACGCTATTTTGTACACTGTAAACTCCAATGATGCAAAACAAGAAAATAAGGGGAAAAAGGATGCGGTACGGGATCTTCAATACTTTTACCCAAAGAGGGATTAAGGGAAGATTCAATACGAGGAGCAGCGCGTTGCCAATGTACATACTGACCACCGTCCCCCAGAAAATATCCGGATGTTTGGTGATAAAGAATGGTCCCGGTACAATATTATGGATCATGAGGGCGCCTAAGAGTAACCCCATAACGGCATTGGATGGAATCCCCAGCACGAAAAGAGGGATGAAATTGCCCTGGGCGCCTGCGTTATTGGCCGATTCCGGCCCAGCCACGCCTTCGATGACTCCTGTTCCAAATCTCTCGGGGTGCTTTGATATCCGTTTTTCTATCGTATAGGATGCAAAAGAAGCCAACAATGCCCCGCCTCCAGGAATCAACCCCAGGAAGAAACCCACAACACTGCCCCTGAGGATTGCCCCAATAGAATTCCTCCAATCCTCCCAACTCGGGAATAGTCCTTTGATCTTCGCTTTCAATACCTCAATCTCACTCGATGTTTTTCCGAGGTTCTCTAAGACCTCACCAATACCAAATAAACCCATTACCAGCGGGATCAATTCTATTCCACCCTGGAGTTCTATGATCCCAAAGGTAAATCGAGTCTTGCCCGTTATCATGTCCATTAAAATCATGATAGGAATGATCGCCAAGTTCGCAGCAATAAATGATCCAAAAGCCGAAATGCCGAGTGCCGGCCCGGCCCTTACGTGCCATTTGATATCCATCCAGGCATGTCACAACGGATGCCGCTTCTCCCGGAATATTCACTAGAATGGACGGGGAGTACTCCAATGAGGGTTCCCAAAAAGACTCCCATGAAACAGTAAAGCAGATTGGCAAAAGAAAAAGCGACACGACACCCTAAAGCAAGGTGCTCAAATAAATCCATCGATAGCCTCCCTAACCGATTCCCAAAATACCCTTGGGCAAAGGAACATTAAGCCATAACGAAAAGACGAAGTAACAACAAAAGACGATCAAAAGAGAAGTAAACACAGGGCTGAGCCATCTCTTAGGGGCTGTCAGTTTCAACAAAAAGAACTGGAAAAGAAAAGTTGTTATGAGAAAACCCAAATGTTCCATGAGCAAAGCATAAATCAGCAGTGACAATAAGGGAAGAACAAGATTCTTCCAGTTCAGCCCTGCCCATATTTTATCGTCATCTTCTTTCCCTTTAAGGGTAACCAATGCCACAAGGATAAGGCCGCACACTCCCAATGAACTTCCTATTAAAAATGGCACAAAACCGATTCCTGAAAGGTACGATTTGCCCAGACCAAGGTTTATCCCTTCAATCGCCATTCCACCGCCTATGGCAAACCAAATCCAATCAATAATCCGGTCATACCCTCTCATGGTTGCACCCTGCTTTCATTTTCTCCCCTATCCCATGGCTATAATGACTTTCCCCATTCCTGATCTGCACAGTTTCACATGTTCTTAAGTAAACTGATTTCTCCCATCATTTGCCAAGACCGAGGTCTTTTATAATTTTCCCCATTTCGTCATAGTGGGATCTCCAAAGGTTAGTATAATCTTTCCCACCCATGTAGCAAATATCGACATGCAATGTCTTGGCTAATTGAACGTAGGACGGATCATCTATTGCCTTTTTAAATGCATTGCGCATATCTCAAATAAGCAGCGATATCCACCTGATCGGCTAGGACATCATAAGGGAGTTTTTGCATATGAGGCTGAGAATCATTGGCCGAGATGGACTGCACCCCGATCGTGTAACCGTCTGGCTTTGATTTGAGAATATAATTTTTCGAAATAACCCCCCCTCCACCGGGTTTATTTTCGCACACAACAGGTTGTTTCAGCTCTTTTTCTGCAGCTCTGGAGAGTGATCTGACCATGACATCATTCTGTCCTCCGGGTCCTTGATCTATAATCATTGTGATCGGTCTTGAAGGGAATGATCCCTGTGCCAAAACTCCCGCGGAGAATGACGAGACAGCTACTAAAAGACCAACAAAGAAAATGAACGGGACGCTGCTTTTACGTTTACTACACATGATTGTACTCTTTAATCTGCACGGCAATTGGTTAGTCCACTAACAAGGAGCCACCATTAATGCTTATGGCCTCGCCCGTGATGTAATTCGATTGGTTGGAGGCCAAAAAGGCCACCAGGCTGGCTACCTCCGAGGGTGAGCCTAACCTCCCCAAAGGAATACGCCCCAGTTGGCTCTGGTAATGACGGGCTATAGCCTCTTCCTCGCTGAGACCCTCGCTAATTGCATCAAAAATTTGTTTGCCCCGCGATTGGGCTGACATTGTCGGGAAAGAACCGGGGCAAATAACATTGACATTGATTTTGTAGGAGGCCCATTCTAGGGCCATAGCCTGGCTCAGGCCGATTATGCCCATTTTTGAGATGCAGTAGTGAGCATTGTCCTTCTGGACCCTCTTTCCTGCTACAGATGAAATGTTTATGATTTTGCCACCCTGGCCATTCTCTTTCATGTGCTTTACCACTGCCTTGGACACTAAGAGAGTTCCTGTCAGGTTGACCGCTAGATACTTGTTCCACAAATCTTCCGACAACTCGAGAAGGGGAGAACGGTATTCCACTGAGCGGAATGCAGCATTATTTACCAGTATATCTATGTGACCAAACCTGTCTATGGCCTTGGCCACCATTTGATCCACTTCTTCCTTGACGGCAATATTAGCAGTTACGGCAAGGGCTTGCTGGCCTAGGGCTTCGATCTCTTCGACCAAACTATCTAATCCCTTCCACCCCTCTCGTTTTTCCCATTCTGGACACAGGTCAGGAGGACGATATCGGCCGTGTACCACCACATCTCCTCCCTCTTCTGCCAGGCGAAGTGCAATTGCTCGGCCCAGTCCTCTTTTGCGAGCTGCGCCCGTTACTATAGCCACTTTACCTTTTAGGTCGTACATTGTTGCCTCCTTATAGAAGTATTCTAATTTGTTTAATTATATGAAAATCCATGATTATTAACTTTCCCTCCGCATCATCCGCTCAAGAGCCATCACCTTATGGTTCAACCACGACCCTGCCCATGACCTCACCGCTTCGAAGCCTGTCATATGCTTCGTTGACTCTTGCTAAAGAGTATAGCTCATCTACTACCGGTATGATTTTCTTCTCCTCAACCCACCTAATCACCTCGGCTACTTCACGCCGATTCTTGGACCGACAGCCCAATATCTCCAGTTCTCTTGTAATCATGGTATGGGGAAGAACGGAGAAAGTCCGGGTCAAGTTGTAACCTACCACTAACAGCTTTCCCCCAGGACAAAGCCATTCCAGGTCCTGCTCGAGTGTCTCCGGCTGACCCACCAAGTCCATCACCACATCAGCCCCGTGTCTCCCACTTTCCCCATAGATGACCTGGGCAACGTCGTCGCGATTGGGATTTAACACAACGTCGGCACCCAATTCCGCTGCCTTTTCAAGGTGCCGATCATTGATATCTACCGAAAACACCTTTGCACCAAGGATTTTAGCGATTTGGACGGCATGAAGACCAAGGCCCCCAACACCTACAATCACCAGCACATCACCCTCCTTGAGTTCTGCTCGGCTTCGAAGGGCATGATAGGGAGTCGATACTGCATCGTTCAGTAACGCTGCCTGGGGAAAGGGGATAGAACTTCCAGTGCGCAGGACATTTGATGCGGGCACTTTAACGAAATCCGCCATCCCGCCAGCTAAGTTCGTGCCAACTTGCCCCTTCAGGTTTTCGCAAAGACTATCCCGCCCTGCCTGGCAATATCGGCATTGGCCGCAGGTGAGATAGGAATACACCGCCACCCGGTCGCCAATGCTTACCTCCTTAACCTGATCCCCGACCTCGCACACCTCTCCAGCGATTTCATGGCCAGGGATGTGAGGAAGAGAAACCTTTGAAACCTGCCCTGATATAATCTTGAGGTCAGTCCCGCAAATACCGCAAGCCCTCACCCGAACAAGGACTTCTTCGGGGCCGATAGCGGGCACCTCGACATCACGGATAACCAGAGGTGCTTCGAATCGCTCAATCACAGCAGCTTTCATGACT
>JAZDOO010000239.1:0-2469 GCA_043798555.1 Pseudomonadota bacterium
ATAAGGAGAGAACAAATGAAGAAAAAAAGGATCCTGATCGTAGATGACGAAGAAACGATAAGAATTTTACTGCTTGAGATCTTTAAATCCCTTGGTTATGAAACCGAGACGGTGGAAAATGGAGAAGAGGCAATCCGGCAACTTGCGGGGAAAACCTACGACTTACTTATTACGGATTACACAATGCCCAAGATGGATGGTCTTGAACTAACCCGAAGAATAAAGATAATAAATCCTTCTATTCCTGTTCTCGTCTTTACCAGCTATGGACCTGAAAGCGAACTCCTGAAAAGTGGAGCTTTGGCCTGTATTAAAAAACCATTAAATATCTCGGAGCTAAAAATGATTTCACAAAATATTCTTGATGGATGCCCTCCTCATTCATCTACTTGAGGTTATAAATATCCTTATCCATCTTCATTTCTCCAGGTCCTTCACCCCTTGCGCGATGAGGTCAAAAAGTTCCTGAATATTTTCTTCCTCCACGCTGGAGAAGGTTATCCGGAGGTCATAGGTATCCATGGCAATCGTTCCAACCCCATATTTTTCTAATAAGTGCTTCCGAAGGGTTTCTGCCTCCACCTTCTTCAACCGAAGACACATAAAATAACCGGAATTAAAGGGATAGGCCTCCCATAGGGTACTGTATTTTTCAGTTTTTAGAACTTCCTGAGTTCTCAATGCCCGTTTTTTTAATATCGCCACTTTCTCCGCCTTCTCCTCTTTATAGGTCGGCGAGTTAAGCGCCTTTAAAACAATGCTCTGGGCAAGATGGGAACAGTTAGAAATCGCGCTCCTGATGGCGCCCATCGTCTTCTTTTCCAGGGCAGTGTAAATAGCTTCGTAGTTTCCTTCTCCCCCCACTCCATAGGTAATAAACCCAACCCTGAACCCCCAGACAAACTGCTCTTTGGTTGGGCCATCCAGCTTCACTGCCACAATTCGAGGATTGAGGTTAACCAGATGTCCAAACAAAGATTCCTGCATGATCTTATCCTCATAGAAAAGCCCGAAATAGGCATCGTCCATAATCGCCACTATATTCACATTTTTCTTGGCAGTAGTGTTGATAATCTCAACAATCTGCTCTCCTTCCTTGGGGGTAATGGTGTAGCCAGTGGGATTATTGGGGAAGTTAAAGAGAGTCACAATTTTCCTCTTCTCTGACGCTAACTCCGCAACCACCTTGTTGAACCCATCTACGTTAAATGCCCTCTGGGAATTAAAAAGAGGGAAAAAGCGAAACTCCGCATTTTTTCTTACCCCATAAAGGAGTGAGTAGTTCTCCCAGAATTTGTCCGGCAGGATAATCACATCACCCGGGTCAATAAACATATCTCCCGCAATGTCCAACCCATGGGTTAAGCCACTGGTCACAATGGGGAGGCCAAACACTTTTCCCCGAAGGCTGGAGTTATCTTCCAGGAGTTTCTCTTGCCATTTCTCCCGGAGCGGCTGTTTACCTGCGGCGGGTGCATAAGTATAAGCATCATTAGGGCTAAGCCCGGTAAGGTATTTTCCGATACACGGCAGATACATGGGCTCTGAGCCCTGAGTGGCAATTCCTATCGTGGCATTGTATTTCTTCGCCTTTTTCTGAGCTTCAGCACTTTGGGCGAGAATACCTTTGGGGAAAAATAAAGACGTGCCCAGCTTCGAGAGCATGGAATAAACATGGGGATTCTGCTTTTGGATGATTTCATTCAGTTCTTGAGCTAAGGGATCCATAAACCTTCATTCCTTTCTAAGACGTTTACAATTTTCAATGTTAGAATTTTTCTCCGGTTATTTGTTCATAGAGCTTGATGTAAACCTCGGTAACCCGGGCAATCATCTCGTCTGGAAGCGGCGGTATGTCCGGTTCTGGTGCCCCTTTTGCCCGGGCTTCGTAAAGGGCATCCTTATACCCGATTCTGCGATAGTATTGTCGTACCACTTCCTTGCTCATTTCCACATACTCATTCTGAGCATACTTCTCTGCATCCCAGAACCGGTCTTCATCGGCAGTTCCGAAAACATCCACCAGCATCAGGTTCCGGTTTTCATCCATTCCAAATTCTTTTTTCCCATCCACATGAATGAGACCCCGACGGGCTACTGCTTCGTTAATTCGTTCATCCATCCGAAGAATCGTGGTTCTAATTGCATCGAGCGTGTTCTTGTCTATCCCTGAAATTCTCATGGCTTCATCAAAGTCAATCTTCCGATCCACGCGCTCCAGCTTGGTGGTAGTCTCAAAGAACGGCTGTGGCAGTTTATCCCCGTATTGGATGCTTCTTGCCTCCTCCCATCCCAAATCCTGAGAAGAAACCCCTTGTTTCTGAATCCGATCAAAAAGCGATCCCGCCACATAATACCGGGTAATAAATTCGCAGGGAACAAGGTATCGAGTAGTTTTTAACGTAATGGCATTGTAGTCTCGAATAACATTAACCTTTTTAACTCTTATTCTCGTAGGGGAAACCTGGG
>JAZDOO010000373.1:0-8153 GCA_043798555.1 Pseudomonadota bacterium
GTAAATCAATGAGTTGGCCTGGTCCGACCCGAAAGAGAGTTGTTGGGGATGGACTCGTTCCGCAGACGCTCTTCAAATTTTGATTGTAATGCAGACGGAATTGCCAGCATGTGGAATCCTCCATCTTCTTCATAATCTTTAAATTGATATGATATACGGAAAGGCAAAAATAAATGCTTGTGAAAAAATTGTCAAGAGATTATGGGTCATTTCAGAATACTTAGAATGGGATAGGGGAAGCCGGTAGTCCGCGAGTGCAAAGACAACAGGTGAATGGTCATTGCATAGAGCCCTGAACTTTCCCGTGGGGCGTGGAGTTATCCGGAAACTTTAGAATAATTTGTTCGGTGACAGATGGAAATGCAAAACGTGATGCCGAAATACACTGATGCTGTCGTGACCTCTAAGTTGGGGGTGAATTTTGTGAAAACGGCCGTTGAGTCGGCCGGTTCCATTTTTCATCGGATCGATCAGGAAAACGACCTTGGCATAGATGCAATTATTGAACTGGCAAAAGACGGCGTGCCTTTGAACAAGCAGTTTGCCATCCAGATCAAATCAGGGCAGTCGTTCTACAGTGCGCAGTCGAATCAATGCTTGATTCCAGTGGGTAACCATTTCACTTATTGGTCAAACTATCCTCTGCCAGTATACGGCATAGTCTACATTCCATCCTTGAATTCAGGCAACTGGGTCAACATCAAAAACTACCTAAAGCACTCCGGGGAATGCACGACGATAAGGTTCGATAGAACAAAGGTAAACGTCTTCGATGGTCAAGATTTCGTAAAGGTATTTCTACCTGGTATTCTCAACGAGATACCCAAGCTGTCGTTTGAGGAAGCCAAATCACTATTCCATTCTGTACATGCGTCTGAGAACTATCTGGGTTTGGTTGTTCTTTTTCATTCTGCCCCAAATACCTTGGAAACTTGGGATTTGTTTATTGAGTTTTTCAGAACGAGAGCGCGATCTGAAATCCCATACCGGCTCATTTACTACCTTGCCCACATTCCTTGGCACCCGGACATCTGGTATCACGGTGAGAAAATCAGTAGCAACACCGAGGCCCACGTTCGTAAGCGGTTCGAGGAGTTCGACGGGCACGATATCGCCAAGCTCCTGAGTTTTATCGACGAAGAGACTGGGATCTCGCGCGGTTCTATCGGTCAGTCCGTCGAAGCCATAATCTCGTCTCTTTCGAACCGTGATCACCTATTACTCGAAGTCATAGATGATGTCGGCCTTCCCATGCTTTCGAGAGAATGTGCGGCTCTGATATATGCTTACCACAACCGCCAAGCAGCTCTGCCATCGCTGAGTCAGCTGTCGGAACAAGGGTCGTGGTACGCCGGGGAACTGCACTCTTACCTGAAGGAAAACGGATGGGTAGACCCGTATGCATAATTTCACCGAACCAGGCGGTGCACCCGACTGCCGAAAAAGCCGGCTCCGGGTGACCTTCCTGTTAGGCATGGAGAATTAAGGGACCAACAGGTAAATGCACCTATATATGCCGCAATTGTAACTGGAACTGCCGCCCTTCTTGGCGTGCTTATCGGCGGATTACTGCAATATTTCTTTTCTAAAAGAGAATTGAAACGAAAGAAAACTCAGACCCTAAATGTAGTAACTCTCTTTATTGCTGCAATACTTTCTGTCCTCAATAATTTTAACTCTGAATAAAGCATAGGAAGGAGGGGATTTATGAAAAAACCGAATTTTTTACTCATTATTGTTTTCCTCTTATTGATTACGTTGTCCGAAAGTATTGTGTTTGCAGGAACTTTAAAAGAGATTTATATTAATAATTCTGGAAGTTTTGTGGGTGTAACGGTGAAATTCGATATGGGATTCCCATCAGAAGTGCTTATTGATTACAAAGGGTATTGGGATTATATGGAGACCTCCCTACCTGGGTGTGTTATAGAAATAAACAACAATGGGAATATTTCGATATTAGAAAGAGATTCCTCAGCTCATCTTAAATTTAAATATGGTCGAATTGAAAGGATTACAGATATACCTATTGAGTACTATGGGAATAACCGCGTAAGAAAAGTCGGGGATTTAGAATTGAAATACTCCGGAGGGCTCGCTCCTTATTTACATAAAATCGGAGATTTTTCAATAGAGTATGATAACAATAGAAATATAACCAAATTTGGTTCATTATCTTTTGGCCATGATTATCTGAGCAGTAATAGAAGAATAAATAGGATTGGAGAAATGGAAATCCGGTATGATAGGGATGGACGAATAAAAAGTTTCGGTGACGTCGATTTTAATTATGACGATAATTTTTTTAAAGGGCCCTCAAGAGAAATTCCTGGGGTCTCAATAAAGGTAAAGATAGGATCTGATACTAGAAAGAGATATAAATAAACAAACGGGGTAACCGGGACGTAGGTTCTAAAACAACTAGGGGTCCCTTATTAAATGGACCTTCTTAAGAACAATCGAAGGTTCAAAAACAACTTATCAGCAGAGAAAAAATTATTTGAGATACCCTGATAAGTCCTCTTCCGCAAATTCGATATCTTTTAAAATCTTGTTCAGTTAAGGCGTTTAAGCGTCGGAGGTTCATGTAAATGCTGCCTAACAATGGACGTTAGGGACGTAGTTCATTTTTATCACTTCTTATTCTCCATCTCTATTTTTCGAAAAGCATCGGCAATGGTTGAGTTGAGGTGCAAAACCCTACATGACCTGCCATCTCGGCCATAGATACTCCCATCTCCAGCCACTCATTTACTCTTTTTCAAACTATTATGAACAAAAAACCCCGCTCTTTATTCAGAAGCGGGGTTTTGAATATGCCATAAAAAGCCCCTCCATTATTTCAAAAGGAGAAAGCAAGCAGATTAATGAACTGCAATTTCCATTTTCTGGCGAAAGAATATCATTAAAACTTTTAAAAAATCAAACGGAAAATTGAGGAAGAATCATTCCATTTTTGGAAAGCCCTGAAGGAAAGGCCGTTCTCGTTTCCCTATAAAAGCGGGGTCTGTTCCTTGCTGAAGTACTTCGTCACAAAGAGTAAGGGGATGATCGTAGAGACGATCATAATCGAAGAAAAAGCGGCCGCCTTGCCCAGATCGTCGCTGATGATCCCCTGATACATTTCTACGGTCATGGTGGACCATCCCGGGGTCTGCAGGACGATCGTGGAACTCAATTCCGAGATAATGGTCACCCACGAAAGGATCGCCCCCGAAACAATCCCGGCCATCATCAGACGGAAAGTAACCTTATAGAAGGTCTTCATGGGTGAGACCCCTAAGGAGATGCTCGCTTCATCCAGCGAAGGATCGAGTTGATAGAGAATCGAAGCGCTGGAGCGGGCGATAAAGGGCATCTTCCGGATGACATAGGAGAGGGCCAGGATCATCCAGGTTCCGGTAAGTACGATCCAGCCCGAGTTGAAGAAGGTAATCAAGGCGATGCCCAGGATCGTACCGGCGATGACGAAGGGCAGCATAATGATTATGTCCAGCATGTTGCTATAGATGGATTTTCTGCGGGTCAGAATGTAGCCGGTGGGAACGCCGATGAGGACCGAGACAACGGTTGCTACCGTGGCCAAAAAGTAGGTATTAAAAATGGGGCGGGCCGAGCGTTCAAAGGCATAGATGTAACTTTGCAGGCTGAATTGGGGATAAAAAACTGGCCCGCGCATCTCCATGAAGGAAAGGACGAAGGCCACAAAAAAAGGAATCAAAGTAATGATGAGAACCGCGTAGATAACCGCGCTGGCCGCAATTCTCTTACCCGGAGTGAGCTGCTTCACCGCTGGTTTCCCCCGGGCTGCCTGGATAAAATTGCGCTTGGAGAGGTAATAACGCTGGCTGATGAGGGAAGCCATGGTAATAAAAATGAGCACCACGGAGAGGGTGTACGCCATGCCCGGATGTTTACTTACCTCGCTGGTAAACTCCACGTAAGCCTTGACCACTAAATTCGGTGTCTGCTGGGCGATCACCATGGGCACACCAAAATTTTCAATAGCCGACATGAAGGTCAGCAGGGCACCGGAAAGGATGGAAGGAAGTACCAGGGGGAAGGATACTTTGATGAAAGTTTTAATGGGGTTGGCGCCTAAACTCCGGCTGGCCTCCTCCAGAGACTCATCAACAGAGCCGAACCCGGAAAGGGTCATCAGAAAGACATAGGAGTACAACTGGGATACAAAGACCAATATCATCCCCGGATATCCATAGATGGAGCCGATCTGAATCCCCACGGTTTCCAGGTACTTGGTAATGATCCCCCCCCGCCCCAGGAGGATGATCCAAGCAAAGGCCGCGATGAATGTGGGGAGCATCAGGGGAAGAGTGGAAAGAGTGATGATCAGCGGCTTGCCGATTACGTTCCACCGGGCAACCATAAACCCTAAGGGAACTCCCACAAGGATAGCCCCTATGGCCGAAATCAGGCCGATGATGATGGAATGGGAGAAGCTCCTCCAGTAGGAAGGATATTTTACAAAGTTGGTAAAATTATCCAGAGTAAACCGGCCTCCCTCTTCGGTTTGGAAACTTCCGGTGAAGAGGCTGATGATCGGAATGATCATGAAAAACACAAAGACAATAAAGATCAGTATTGTGGTCAAACTCCAGAAAGACGATTTCATAAGGGACTCACCCTAATAAACCAGAACCCTCTGGGGATCATAAAAGATCTCCAGCAACTCTCCTTCCTTGCGCAGGTTCCGGGGAAGGACGTCGTAGGAGACCATCTTCACATTCAAACCGGGGCTTAATTCCAGGTCGTATTTGGTCATAAAACCCAGGTACTCCACCTTAGCGATTTTTCCCTCCAAACCAAACATGCGGGGACGCTCTTCTGCGGGAATCTGTTCGGCTACTTTAAAAGCCTCGGGCCGGATTGCGAAGGCCACTTTCTCCCCCTTCGGGCGAGAGCCTCCCCCTACCTTCATCAAAATTCCCCCTACCTTTACCAACCCTTCCTGGCTGGCCCATTCTCCTTCAAAAAAGTTGGTGGTGCCGATGAATCCAGCCACAAAGCGATTCACGGGGGTATTGTAAATCTCCCAGGGTTTTCCCACCTGTTCCACCACCCCCAAGTTCATAACCGCAATCCGGTCCGATATGGAAAGAGCTTCTTCTTGGTCATGGGTGACATAGATGGTGGTGATCTTCATCTGTCGCTGAAGTTCTCGAATCTCGCTCCGCATCTCCACCCGCAGCTTGGCATCGAGATTACTCAACGGTTCATCCATCAGGAAAACTTGGGGCTCGATGACCAGGGCCCGAGCAATGGCTACCCGCTGGAGTTGCCCTCCGGAGAGCTGGTTTGGAAGACGGTCTTCCATCCCCCCCAGACGAACCATTTGCAAGGCTTTTTCTACTTTGGGTCCGATCTCGGGCGCCGGTACCCTCCGCGCTTTCAATCCATAGGCCACGTTACCGTAAACGGTGAGATGGGGGAAGACCGCATAGTTCTGGAAAACCATGCCGATTCCTCTTTTATGGGCAGAGGTCTTATCGATCCTTTTATCTCCAAAATAGATTTCTCCTGCTTCCGGCTGGTTAAACCCAGCAATGCTGCGGAGTAAAGTGGTCTTCCCACAGCCACTCGGCCCTAACAGGGTGAAGAACTCACCCGTGTTGATCTCCAGGCTCACATCCTTCACCGCCTCTAAGCTACCGAACCTTTTGGTAACCTTTACAATCCGGATGCTCACTCTCTTTCCCCTGAAACAAAAAAATAGGGCCTTCCGACTTTTCCGATCAGAAGGCCCTATAGGTCTCCCTCGGTTACTTGATCCTCAGCAAAATGTCTTTGATACGGGCCAGGATTTTATCGCGATCTCCGAGGTAATTTGTATCCACATACCCAGGCATCAATTTGATCTGGGAAAGCGGGGCCATGGGTACGATCTTGGAAAAATCCAGGTCCTTTCGGGCTGGTCTACGGAATTGATCTTTGATCACCCACTCCCTGAAGTTTTTGTCATTGCAAAAATCTACAAACTTCTCGGCCGCCTTTCGGTGTTTCGCGCCTTTAAGAATTCCTGCACCTTCGGCCTGGATCGAATTGCCCTCTTCGGGATAAACCAACCCAACTTTTGCCCCTCCGGCTACGTACCGGGTGGCTACATACTCTTGGGTAACCCCGACATGGAACTCACCCTTTTCCAGGCTCGTGGGCACCATCGAGGATTGCTCCACGACTTGCATGTTACCCAGAAAGGTCTCCATCTTCTTCCAGGCCGCCTCATTATTCCCGTACATGTGGAGCATCAGGGTGAAAGTGGTAAAGGCGAAGGAAGAATTGGCCGGATTGGGGAAGGCTACTTTGTTCTTCCATTTGGGGTTTAAGAGATCATTCCACTTCTTCGGAACTTCCGCATCCTTCACCAGATCTTTATTGTACATGAGAACCAGAATTTGAAGGTTGGTCCCGATCCAGTGATATTGGGGGTCACGGTATTCGGGGGGGATCAAATCAAAATGAACCGATTTATAGGGCTCCAGGAGGTCCTGGTTCGCCATGAGGACCACTTTGCTGATCCCCCAGAAGATATCTCCCTGGGGATTGTCTTTTTCCGCCCTCATTCTTTTAAGCGCCACTCCCGAAGGGGCTCGGACCATGTTGACCTTGATGCCGGTGACTTTTTGAAACTCCGCGGCAGCAAGGTCATTCAGGGCTTGCATATTGGAAGAATAGACTGTCACCTCTTCTGCGGCTTGCGCCGGAAGAATAAAACCCACGACAGCGGCGACTAAAATAAAACCTACCAAGAGAAATATTTTCTTTTCCATCTTACCCTCCTTGATAAATATTGGACGCCCTCAGCCTATCTTTTTCCTTCACCTCTGTCAAGGCGCATAACCTAATTCCCCTTATGTCCGGATGCCCTCAGCCTCGGGTTAGCGGATTAAACTCTGGGAACCCCTTTTTCCAGAACGACCTGGCCGTCCAACTCGATGGTCGGCTGCCACATGATCAAATCGTAGTGAATTGCCGCCTTGACATTGCCACCCAGCGTAATGTTGGTCCCAATGCCGATATGGACCGTGCCGAAAACTCCTTCGTCTTCCAGCATAATCCCCTGCATGATTGACTTCGGGTTGAGACCCACGCCTAACTCGGCGACGTTGTAAACCTGGGGGTCTTTCCTGTTCCGGAGATCTTCGACCAGTTGTCTCGCCTGGGCGCCGCCTTCTATTTTGGTGATCATTCCTTTTTCTACAGTCGCTACGACCGCTTCCTTCAACACCCCGATGCCAATGTAAGGGATGCTGGCGTCGGCCACGATGATGCCCTCGGCGCTGCCCTCGAGGGGTGAAAAGTTGGCTTCAACGTTGGGCACCGGGGAGAGCTGGCCCTTTTGGACAATGCAGTACATGGCATTGCCCGGCCGGCCATCCTTTTTCATGTCCAGGCGAGTGCCTGCCGGGTTGGTCAGGCGAGCGGTCTTGGCTTCGGTGAAGGCAGCGGCCAGTTTCTGGCAGACGATTTTCTGCTCGTTGAAATCAGCTTCGATGCCGCCATAAATAAGCATGTCCTCGGTAAAGTCCGTCAGGACCAGGCCGCGCGCACCGGCTTCGAGAGCCCGCTTCATCGCGCGGGTGTGCGTGATGGAATTGGACACCGGGGCGAAGATTACATCGGCTTTGATCATGGCCTCGGCTATGGTTGCCGGAGGCTCCTGCCCGTGCCCCTGGCGGGGGATCATGATGGCAATCACCACCTCGGCGCCTCTTTCATAGGCTGCCGTGGCCAACACTTTAGCAATCTTCGTTTTCGTAAAGTCGGTGATAATCAGGACGTTTTCACCGGGCTTGACCCCGGCGCAGGTCTCAACCAGCTTAACCGCTCCTTTGGTCATTAGTATTTCTTTCATCTCTTTCTCCTCATCAGCCTCAATTTTTAAAAACTCCGCATAGAGCTTTCCTTGGAGAAAAGACCGCCTCTTGGATCTAAAAGAGAGAAGCCCTTTCTCCTTTGATGAACCGCATCATGATGAACAAAGGAATCGTGGCCGATACGATGAGAATCGAGGCAAAGGCCGTGGCCAACCCCATCTCGTCGGATATAATCCCATTGAACATCTCCACGGTCATAGTCGACCAACCCGGGGTCTGCAGAACAATAGTGGAACTTAACTCGGAGATGGTGGTAAT
>JAZDOO010000253.1:0-2035 GCA_043798555.1 Pseudomonadota bacterium
AAATAGTGACTGAAAAAAGTCTAAGTCCTTGTTAATAAAGGATTCTGTATTTTTAACTGCGGAAGTTGGGTTAGGCTCCTCAGTTACCTTGCCAATGTTCTTGGCTAACCCCGGAAGTTTTTTGGGCACAAAAACAATCAAGGCTATCGTTTTAGGATTATATATAGTGTTACACAATAAATGCAACCGCTTTCTTTGCCTTGGGAATCTGAGAGAAACATAACTAAACAAAGATTAAACGCCATTAAATGTTGATGAAGATTTTTTGACCTTGAGAAGTAAATTTACACCGCGTAACTGGCCTTTTTATTCCATCTTATCGATTACTGTTTGGAATGTTGTATCAAGGGATGAAATTTCCAAAATCAATATTACAGGAAGAAGTCGACAGAATGGCTTGCAGTGTCCTTTTTTCAAATCCCGCCATTCGAAACAATCAGGGCTGGCCCATCTCATCACGGCCCGGTAATACTTTTTATATGTCAGGTCCCCGGTTGTATCCTGTTATTTGGCAGAAAAGTATTTCTTCTCTGAGGTTTTTGTGATATATAGATATATAAAGGTAACGGATATAGACCATGTTCAATCCATGAAATCTCAAAGGAGAAGGTCTCATGAAGGATGATCCTGGGTTGCAGACAAACAATGTTCGGTCAGACGATAGGAACTATCCACCCAAGCGAAGAAAAATCGGATCCAGCAACAGCAAATCCCTCCGCATTCTAATTGTAATTCTCCTCGTATTGTTTTTTTTCGGGGGTATCCTCTACTTCTTCAGCAGACGCCCCCCTGCCGGCGAGGCAACCCTTTTGCAGTCAAAGGTGTCCGCTCTGGAGCAGAAAATCGCTGAGCTTGAAAAACAACTCATAGAGCTTCAGGGAAAAATCAGCACTTCGGGGCCAGACCCAGCCCTTCTTCAGCGAGTGGACGCTCTTACCCAGAAAGTAGAGGCACTGGAAAAACCAAAACAGCCAACAGCCGATTCAAAAGCAAAGCCTTCTGCTCCCTCAAAACCGGCCGTCTCGACCGAAAAACAATACCACACGGTTCAGAAAGGAGAAACTCTCTACCGGATCAGCAAAAAATACAAGATCAGCGTGGAGGAACTCCGAAAACTGAACAATCTTTCTACGAACCAAACGCTTCGCACCAGGCAAAAGCTTCTGGTTTCACCTGGACGTTAGTCATCGTCCAGCGTTCGACACGAAGAAGTAAGGATCACCAATAACAGTGGCCATTAGTTTACCCTCCCCCTCATCTTTCAAATACCAAAAAATAAACCTGACTCCATTTCCCTGACCCTGGCTGCCATATTGTAAAAAGGCATAGTGCAAGGGGCATAGCGCAAAACGATTCTTTTAATCGTAGTCAATTCTCCCCATCACCCCATCTCCCTATCGATTTCTCTCTTTCTCTTGTCCCTCGACATCTCCCAGATGAGACACTGGTTTCTGAATTTGCAGTAGAGCTTTGGATCTATGCATTCACAGCAATGGTCAATGTTGAGGCCCTCACAGCATTCCTCACAGAACCCGGTCTCATATTTCTGACAGGTTGCAATGGCATCACGTTCCGGATGATTTCTACACTTCATCTCTTTTCATTTCTGTTAAGATTTTTGCCCGCTGGTCTTCCTGACCTTAAACCGCTTCGAAACAGGACGAGGCCTAAGCAGAACATAAGTCGCTCCTGCCCCGCCATCGCAAAGCCTTGCACTCGTATAGGCAACAACCCATTTCCTCCAGGGACCACGGGTCAGCCATTCCTCGACCTTCCTCTTTAATACTGGTTCGGTAGGCGAGGAAAGACCGCGGCCATGGGTCACTAAAACTCCTGTCTTTCCATGGATCGCAACCCATTTCATAAACTGATCAAATACCTCTTTGGCTTCCTCTACGATGAGCCCATGGAGATCGAGATGAGCCTGAATCGAAAAGTCCCCCCGGTGAAGCCGCTTCGCAATCTCAGGATGAACGTGGTATCCCGTTCCCTCGATGTATTCTGGTGTGTCCGCAACATGGAAGCCTGTCCCGTA
>JAZDOO010000277.1:0-7098 GCA_043798555.1 Pseudomonadota bacterium
ACCAGGTACAAACTTATAGGTAAAATTGGGCACGTTCGTACCTACGTTATTGCCTGGATCAACTCCGGTTAAGGGATGCTTCATGGTAGACCTTAAGTATCCTTCTTTAGTAGCCCTCTCCACCATCTTCCTGGAAATCGCTTCCAGTGCAAGCATACCACCTTCAATCTGAGCATCGTTTCCTATTTTATAGAAAAAAAGCGGCCACCCAGTGTCAGGACAGGCAAGATTTCCTTTTTCGACTGAGCGATCTAAACTCTCCAACGTTGCCTCAAAAGCCCTTTTGGACGCTGGAGATTTTTCAGCTTTTATTGACCGTTCAAAGGCAGCATGCACGTCCGGTGCAATACATGTCGAATTCTTTTTAATCGTTCTGAAAATAGCATCTTCCAAAACCTTCTGGGTAATCATCTGTCCCTCGCTCAATAACTTCTCGCCCCTTACCTAAAATTGGTGTCGGTAGGCCAATCTCTTTTCCTGCCTTTTTGCAATGGCTTCGGCTCGGTTGAGCAGGTCCTCTCCCATACTCACCATAGCATAGTCTATCATTCTCCCTTCAAAAGAGGTTGCTCCTAAGCCATTGGCTTCTGCCTCCCGGTAAGCACTTATCATCTGCTTGGCAAAATCAACATCCTCGCTCGAGGGAGAGAACACTTTATTCACCGGCTCCACATGACGAGGGTGAATCAGCAGCTTCCCCTTAAAGCCCATAAGCTTTACCCTGGTCGCTTCTCTGATTAGGCCTTCCGTATCAGTAAGCAGTCCAAAGAATGGTGTATCAATGGCCGGAATATTACTAACTCGCGCAGCTAAGGAAATTTGGGAGCGTGCATAAAGTATGGTAGGAAAATACTCATCGGGAGAGAGCCGGGCGATAGCAAACCCTTCACCTAATTCTCTCAAGAAGTCTCCCGCTCCGAAGGCCAATCCACAAACACGTTTACTGGCAGTGGCAACCTCGTGGGCATTGAGAACACCTTTGGGTGATTCCAATAAAGGCATGATCCCGATACTGGAGGGTTTTATTTTTTTAGCTGTCTCTTCTTTGGTGATAAGTTTATCCAGCTCAACTATGTCTTCTTTCGTTTCTGATTTGGGAAGCATAATCCCGTCGAGATCTTTGGTCACCACGTATTTCAGGTCTTGGGCAGTCAAACCAGTACTCATAGAATTCACGCGCACAAAAACATCGATGTCTCCCTGCTTCAATATAGGCACTCCGTCCCGCGCAAAAACTCTCGCGGTTTCCTTTTCCGCAATCGGTACCGCATCCTCAAGGTCAAAAATCACCGCATCCTGCATTTCTTCCGCTGCTCTGGTAACCATTCTCCAGCTATTAGCCGGAATAAAGAGCATGGATCTCCAAATTCCCGAAGTCATTCTTTTCCTCCTAATCAGTTCGACTTTTTGCCAAGTATTTTTGCGATTGTCGGTCCAATATCATCCGGCCTATCAACCACGTAAGCCCCAGCCGCTTGCAAAGCCTTAGCCTTCCCCTCCGCAGTTCCTTTGCCTCCCTCAATAATGGCACTGGCATGAGAAAACCGAATCCCGGAGGTGAGGCCTTTCCCGGCAATATACGCCACCAAAGGCTTTTTATATTTTCCTTCTCGAATCAGTTCTGCGGCTTCTTCCTCCATAACACCCCCAATTTCCCCAAAGTAGGCGACTACGTCAGTTTCATCATCCTCCTGAAAGAGGGTGAGCAGTTCAGGGAACGTGGTTCCTAAAACCGGTTCGGACCCGAGGTTGATGGCAGTACTTATGCCAAATCCGGACTGGCAAATATTCCAACAAAGCGTGGTGGTCTGACCACCACTCCTGGAAATTACACCAATCCTTCCTGGTATAAAGGCTACCCGGGCCAGTTCTTCCGGGGAACCAAAAACCCCAAGGGATCCTTCTCCCGGGCTTACCAAACCGGCAGAGCCCGGACCGAGAAGTCTGACTCCCGCTTTTTTAGCTAACGCAATCACCTCTAAAGCGTCATGAAGGGGAACCCGTTCAACCTCCATAAGCAAGGTTTTAAAACCAGCATCGAAGGCCTCCACCACCGCTGCTTTTGCTTCCGGCCCAGGGACAAGAACTACCGTGGCATCAACAGGTGCGTGCTCTGCTAATGCCTCCTGCACCGTATTGTAAACCGGTATCCCCCAAACTTTTTCTCCTTTTCGCCCCGGGGTTACACCTGCCACCACATTGGTCCCCACATCCAGCATGTTTCTGGTAACAAATTGTCCAAACCGCCCCGTGATTCCCTGTACTAAAACTTTTGTATTTTTATCAACCAAGATAGCCAATCTACTTGCCTCCTTCCAAATGCATTTTTTTTCTGTATTCAGCAAGCCCGGGTACCGAAAGTTCAATGCTTATACACTTAGTCCCGTATACTTCACAATCATGCTCACATCCGAAGCATTCATTACAAAGTCTCACTATTTCTTTGGGATTCGGGTTGGTAAGCACTGGTCGGTTATTTTCAATCTTGAGTGCATTTCGTCCATACAATCGATCAGCCTTGACGCAGGCAAACCCACAGGATGGGTTCGGGTCATTGTTCTTTGCGGGCTCACAGCGATCGTAATCAATCGTAATTTTCATCCCTCTACTCACATCAAATACTAACTTGTTGTCTCCCATCAGATCACCCTTTCCAGGTTTCTCTATTGCTTCTTATTTTTCACATACTCAGCCAACATTTCTTTGAAGCGGTCAGCAATAAAGTTCGTTTTATAAATGTATTCCCTTCCATAAAGCTCCCAGCGAGCAGGGACATCTTTTAGACCTTCCTTGATGATTTCATGGGTCTTCTTCTCTTTGTTACCCGCAATAAGAAGGAGGACCGGAAATCCCGGCCGGTTCTTAAGTTCTTCCCGTAAAGCCTTCACAATCGCATGGCCATGGTGCCACTGTTCCTGGTTAGCAAGACATGAGCCCATCATCACGTACCCATTGATAGGCTGAGCAAAAATGGTCTTAATAACTTTATACACTTTACTCGCCGGTGGATCACCACTGGTATCGGCATAGTTAGCAATTTTAACACCCCGGGTAATCAGAGCACTCGCCCCCAGCATCGCCCCACCGCCGCCGATGCCATGAAAACCAACGTATCCATCTTCCAGTTTTATTTCTGGAATCATCTGGGTGAAGTACCCGGTACCCCGGTAATCTGATTCCTCGATTGCCCAAGCTAAGTTTTCTAACTCAGTTGGCTCCCTTTCCATATCTCGGGGTACCTTGATACCGAATTCAGGATGACGAAACACCGAATTATCATCCAGGGTTATTCGGCAATCAGCAGCAAAAACCTTTCCATCCTTCGTGGATACCAGGGGGTTTATTTCCGCGATCCGGGCGTCATAATTGACAAAAGCCTTGTAGAGCCCGACTACGACATCGGTTATTTGTCCGATCAATGCCTGATCCACGTCGGTTTTCGCGATCAGCTTCTTTGCGTCCGCGGGACCAACCCCAGCGAGATAGTCTACCGATTGCTTTGATACCCTTTCAGGGTTTCGAGCGGCAACCTCTTCCACGTTCACTCCACCTTCGGTAGAGAAAACGAGTACCGGTGCCTTGACCTTAGTGGAGGCATCAACAATAACTCCGACGTAAAACTCCTTTGCCACATCCAACTTTTCCTCCACCAAAACCTTCTCCACCAAAAGTCCTTTGATTGACGTTCCCAACAATTCACCGGCAACCTTTTCAGCTTCCTCAGGGGTATTGGCAAACTTGATTCCGCCGGATTTAAAACGGCCGGTGATCCATATCTGGGATTTTATCGCCACTGGCTTTCCGATTTCCTGGGCGATTTTTTTTACCTCCTCTGAGGAAGAAGCAACTTTCCCCTTCGGCACGGGAACACCTACTTCTTTTAAAACCTCTTTGCCTTGATACTCATAGATTCTTGCCATAATTCCAGCCCTTTTGAATACTTAATGAAAAAAATAGACGCAAAACCATACGGGGGTTCCTATAGTGGTAAAGCAAACACAATGCCAATGGGAAATAACTATGAGTACAATTACTATGTATTTGAATTCTAATGTTTTTTCAGGGCAAGCTCTGTGAGGGGGAAAATTGTTGTATCAAAATAATACATACAATTGTTAGGAGAGCTTCAAAAATTGATTTAACTACTCGAAAAATCTAAATAAATATATATATGAATCAAAATGATGCATGTATCAAATTGAAACACTAAAGGAAGCATATTTCTGGGAAGGAGATTAAACGGAAGCGGGTATTGAAGTCTTAGCCTAATTAAACTTAAACAACCTGATTAGATTAATTTTAAATCATACGCTTTTAACTTTCTATGGAGGGTAGCTCGCCCTATACCTAATATCTTAGCAGTCTCCCGTTTGTTACCCCGGGTAAAATGCAGAGTTCTTTTAATCGCCTCCTTTTCAACTTCAAATAATCTTCGGTTGTAGGTATTACTGACTAAATCCTCTGTCTTATCCACTTGTTGGAAAAAACTGTTTAAATGACTTCCATCCAGAATTTCAGTATCCATAATAGTCATCGCTTGATGGACCGCATTTTTTAACTCCCTGATGTTTCCAGGCCAGTCATACTCCATGAGCCTTTGATAAAATCCCGGAGAAATACTTCTAACCACTTTATTGAGTGTAAAACTGAGCTGTTTGGCAAAATAGTCAATGAGATAAGGGATGTCTTCCTTCCTCTCCCTCAGGGGAGGTAACTTAATCCGAAAAATATTAAGCCGATAAAAGAGATCTCGCCGGAATCTCTCCTTTTTTATTTCTTGGGTGATTTCCTTATTGGTGGCAGCGATAACCCTAACATCCACCTCAATCCTTCCCTGACTCCCAACTCGCTCTATTTTTTTCTCCTCTAAAACCCTCAGGAGCTTTACCTGCATGTCCAAAGGCATCTCCGCAATCTCATCCAGAAAAATCGTCCCCTTATCCGCCAATTCGAATTTACCGATATGAGTGCGGTAAGCATTGGTAAAGGCTCCCTTTTCGTGCCCGAAAAAGATGCTTTCAAATAACTCCGAAGGGATAGCCGAGCAGTTTACAACGATGAATGGCTCTTTCATCCTCGGACTGGCGCTGTAGATCGCATGGGCCAGAACCTCCTTACCGGTTCCACTCTCACCCTCAATAATGAGATGGGCGTCACTTGGAGCCACCAAGTTAACAAAATCTTTGATACCTTCAATATATTCGCTTTTACCCACCATGTCGGAAAGGGTATATTGAATCACAGTCTCGGAAAGATCCTTGGCGATCTTGGTAAGATGTTTAAAATCTTTTAGGAATACCACAACACCACCCATTTTCCCCTTCTCATCCTGCACAAATTTTATGGTCGTCAAATATTTTCGACCTCCTACCGCCAATTCGAGTTCCTCTCCCTTCTTGTCTTGGGCCTGCAATATCTTCATAACACTATTTTCAAGGGTGGATAATTCCATTGCCTCGGAGATATGTTTTCCTTTTACCTCAATCCCATTAAGGGTAAAAATTTTTTTTGCAGTGGAATTTAATTCGTAAATCATTCCTGCACTATCAATAATCAAAATACCGTCGGACATGGTATCAATGGTCGTCTGCAAGGCTTTACCATAGACGGATAAAATTTTATTTACCTCATGAAGCTTAAAATAGCCTTCAATAGCCTTGGCAGCAGCCAGGACCGTTCCTAAGGTATGATCATTGGGCATAGTCTTTGCTCCAGCAATTCCTATAACCCCCATAAGTTCATGGGTTCTTGGATTCTTTATCGGTGCATAGGAACCTACAATATAATGAAGCAAAGAGTGGTAATGCTCGCACCCTACAATCTGAATCGCCTCTTCGTGTCTCTTGACTAAAGCGAAGCCACTTGTACCCAGAGTCTTCTCATCAAAATGAAGACCAACCCTGATTTTAAACTGTCTCGCCCTCTCAAAATCAGCAAAAGTACCAATTCTGACCAGATGATACCCTTCGGGACAATAAAGAGCCACTATGTATTTTGACTCCTCCAGGGATTTATAAATTTCTTCCATAAATGGTTTTGCGATGCTGATGAGTTGTCTATGTCTCTCTATGGTCTCCTGATGTTTCTCTTTCGAGAGATAAGCGGATTCGGGAATGTCCCAAGGGTCAACGTTGTTCTTCCGGCTCCTAATCCAAGACTCAGCTATCATCGGAGGTACGGCCTTTCGGTCCAATTTACCGGTTTCAATAAAATCGCTCCAGGCTTGGTAGGTTTCCTTTTGGTATGTCTTTGGATCAAAGCTTAATTTATCGTGGTAAGGCATTGTAGATTCTTTCTCCCCCATTTTATTGTATCAATTTGATACAATTCTAACAAAAGCTATTTAAAGAATCAAGTTATTACACCATTTACATATTCTTTCATCCCTTTTATGCTATTAATGACAAAGTAATTTTCCCTCGCTTTGATATCCCCGTCCAGATACTGATAGTTGAAAAAAGTTTGGTCTTTCTCCATCAGTCTTTCGATAATCTTTTTCTCTGTGGCCTCTTCCCCCCCAGTTCTTTGCTCCTTTATCACCTCGGTCCACAACACAAGTTGTTCCTTGGCTAAGGTTAACATTTTGAAAGGCTCTTTATGAAAACCATAGTGCCCAAAACAGATCATTTCCGGATTTTTCGTCAACACTTTTTCAAGGGAAGATAAGGAGATTTTGAGTTTAAACTTTGGAGGGGTCGCAGGTCTCAGATACATTTTATCGGGTAAAGGTTGATACACCCCCGCTACTTCCCCAGCAAAAAGATATTGTTTAAAAGCATAACTGACATGGTGGGGTGCGTGTCCGGGAGTCTCGATTACTTCGATGGTATCGTTTCCCCGTTTAATATTCTTTTCAAAAAAAATGCATCCTTGGGGAACAGAAACAATTTCTCCGTAAGCGTTCGCTATCTCACCCAGTATCTTTAAGCTGCCTTCCCATAATTTGCCCGGATTAAGCATGTGTTCTATTCCCTTGGGGTGGCAGAGAACTTTCGCATCGGGAAAAGCGTTAAGCAATTTTCCTGTACCTCCTGCATGGTCAATATGAATATGGGTTAATAAAATGTAATCAAGTTTTTTAACCCCTATTTCCTCAAG
>JAZDOO010000383.1:0-5641 GCA_043798555.1 Pseudomonadota bacterium
AGTGTAGGGTAATATTACTGCAAATTCCTCTCCGCCGTATCGGGATACAATGTCACACAATCGGGTGCATTTTTTTAATATCAGCGCCACTCCCTCAAGCACTTTGTCGCCCGCCAGATGGCCATAATGATCATTTACCCCTTTAAAAAAATCTATATCCAGAAAAATCAAAGACAAAAAATGTTTATATCGCTTGGCACGGTCCAATTCTTCCTTTAACCTTGATACAAAGTACTTATGATGATACAGTCCTGTAAGACTATCAGTCATGGCCTCTTGATGTAGCTGGGCATTTTCAATGGCGATTGCTACCTGATTTGCCAGTGCATAGAGAATTACCAGATCGTCATAGTCAAAACTGCTTCCGATCTTGTTTATTGCCTGTAGAACCCCAATCAATCTTTCTTTTAACCTCACTGGCACACAGATCATATTTTTTGTGCTAAATCCGCTTAGTTCATCAACTCCTTTATAAAACCGTGGATCCGAGGGAGCGTCAAGACTTATAACCGGTTCTCCATTTTCGATAACCCACCCTGCAATGCCCTGGCCACTTTTAAGCCTCACAGATTTCACTATCTTGCCCTTATCGCCAACAGCCACTTCAAAGTACAATTCTCCTTTTTCCTGGTCAAAAAGCAGAAGGCTGCCTGCTTCGGCCCCGAGAAGCCTGGTAGCAGCTTCAATGGCCCTTTCCCTTATGGAGGGTGGATCGAGGGTAGAATTTATCAGCGCTGTCATTTCTACAAGAGTGTTAAGTTGTTGGATTTTCTTCTGATAGGAATAAGAATCAACCATTTGCAGCTATCCTTATAGTGAAGGAACGATAATCTGAGAAATTTAATTCTCTACAGTTGGAGCAGTTTAAAGCCTGTGGCTCTCCCGCCAGAGCAGCACGGCAATCAGTGCTGGACCCACGCAGGCGATCATGCTTACCCACAGGGGAATGGCAACCCCGCCCGCCGTCACTTCCACGCGAAAGACAAGCCGAAGAAGATGCGCGATAGCAATGACTGTCAGCAAAACCATTGCCAAGAAAGAGCCGGGTTTCATTGTCGTATTCCTCCGTTTGGCTCCAAACATAAAAATAGTCCGGAAAAAGGACCATCTTTTTCTTGAAATTATCAAATATATTCAATAAATTTGTCAATAATAATCCTCTATATTGAACACTAAAATTACTTTAAACAAAAGAATGCGTACCTTTTCACCAATCAACGTAAGGAGGATCGATAATGTACCGGCTTATTAGACAAATTCAGGTCAATGTTCCCTTTACCATGCTCTGCGAGACCTATCTTGGCCTTTTTATTCGGCACCGGCTGAATCCGGAAATCGGGTTTGATGCCAACGCTCTGGATCGGTATTCATTATCCGATTTCAGTGCTATTGCGCAGCAACTGCATGAACAGGGCCTTACCGTTACCATTCATGGCCCATTTATGGATCTTTCCCCAGGTTCTCCAGATCCAGCAATAGGCGCTGTAACCCATCAGCGTTTCGAGCAGGTACTTCGGCTTATTTCAATGTTTAAACCGAAAACGGTTGTTTTTCATGCTGGTTATGAAAGGAAGAGATACGCTTTCATGAGGGACATCTGGATTGAAAACAGCCTGAAGATGTGGTCATGGCTTGGAAGCCGCGTAAAGGATGCAGGTGCTGTCTTAATGCTGGAAAATGTGTATGAGGATGGGCCAGAAGATATCAAGGTGCTTTTTGAGAACCTGAAAAATGATAGCGTTGGATTCTGCTTAGATGTGGGTCATCAGGCGGTTTTCAGCACTACTCCCCTTGAAATCTGGCTGGAAGCACTTGGACCATATCTGGGGCAGGTTCATCTTCATGACAATAATGGGAAAAAAGATGATCACCTTGCATTAGGGAAAGGGAAAGTAAACTTTAAACCGCTCATCACTTATTTTAAAACCCAAACCCAAAATCCCCTGGTCATAACCCTTGAACCACATAGAAAAGAGGACCTCTGGTCCAGTTTTGAAAGCCTTGAAAAAATATGGCCATGGTAAGCGAGTGATCGTCAGTTCGAGCCCGATTTCCAGAATTTTTTCTTACCGGTGGAAATTTTCTCTTCGCTTGTTTCCGCAAATTCTCGCAGTAATTCTTCCTGACGTTTGGTTAATTTGGTGGGAATCTTGACCGTAACTTGTACATACTGATCCCCACGCCCAAAACCCCTCAAATGGGGTATTCCCAACCCTTTCAAATGAAAAATTTCTCCGGTTTGTGTTCCCCGGGGAATCATGGCTTTGGTTGTTCCCTCTAAGGTCGGAACTTCAATTTCTGAGCCTAATGCTGCCTGAACAAAGAAAATTGGAACCTCACAGATAATATCATCTCCCCTTCGTTTGAAAAATTCATGTTCTTCTACAAAGATTACCACATAGAGGTCTCCCGGAGGTCCACCCCGGACCCCTTCTTCCCCTTCCCCAGCCAATCTAAGCCTGACTCCGGTCTCGATCCCGGCCGGAATTTTTACCGTAACCATTTTTTTCTTTTTAACCTTCCCGGCTCCCCGGCATTGAGGACAGGGATTTCTAATAATAGTCCCAACCCCATGACATTGGGGGCAGGTGGTGCTAATACTAAAAAATCCTTGGGAATGGGTTACCTGTCCTCTTCCCCGACAGGTGGAGCAAGTCTCAGGCTTGGTGCCAGATTTTGCTCCTGTTCCCTGGCAGGAGTCGCAATGGTACATTTTTTCGATGTCAATTATCTTTTCTTCTCCGAATGCTGCCTCAAGAAATGAAATTCTCAGATCGTACCGTAAATCAGCGCCAACCTGCGGAGCTGTTCGGCTCCGGGTCCTGGTACCAAATCCGAAAAAGTCTTCAAATACAGAACCAAAACTGGCAAAAATGTCTTCGAACCCGGTAAATCCGGTGAAACCTGTCCCCCTTAAGCCCTCATGGCCAAACCGATCATACAGGGAGCGTTTTTCAGAGTCACGGAGTACTTCATAAGCCTCAGCAGCCTCCTTAAATTTTTCTTCTGCTTCCTCGTTTCCAGGATTTCGATCCGGATGATACTGGAAAGCCAGTTTGCGATACGCCTTTTTTATCTCTTCATCGGCAGCATCCCTGCGAATTCCTAAAACTTCATAATAATCACGTTTTGTCATAAAACCTCGTATGTTCCCTCAATACTTCCACTTCCAAAACTTCTCTGTTTCCAAAGGGTTTATCGGGAAAATAAGGGGTAGGAAGTGGGTGGCTGAAAAAATGGTAGATTATATTGATTCTATTAAATTTTTTTAATATAGTGATGAATAAAAAAATTGTCAACAAATAATTTGGAACCCTTTTAACATCATTTCACTTCTTATGATTTTGTACCCCAAGGCATATGATGTCATTGTTATTGGTGGAGGCCACGCAGGATGTGAAGCCGCGTTAGCTGCCTCCCGGATGGGATGTGAAACGCTTCTTCTCACCATGAATCTGGATACCATCGGCTTGATGTCGTGTAATCCGGCAATCGGTGGACTGGGAAAAGGACAAATTGTGAAAGAGATAGATGCCTTAGGCGGGGAAATGGGAAAGGCAACCGATCAGACCGGTATCCAGTTTCGGCGTCTCAATACCAAAAAAGGACCAGCGGTGCGTTCTTCCCGCGCCCAGGTGGACCGGCAGGGATACCGTCTCTATATGAAATCAGTCCTGGAGAACCAATCCCATCTTGACCTTAAACAGGCCACGGTTGATCAGTTGCTTATAAAAAATAATCAGGTTTACGGGGTAAAAACCCACACTGAAGAAGGGTTTTTGGGAAAGGCAGTGGTGATTACGCCGGGGACCTTTCTTAATGGGCTTGTCCATATTGGCCTGGTAAACTTTCCCGCTGGGCGAATGGGTGATTTTCCCTCGATCGCCCTCCCTCAGCAGCTTCGAGAGCTGGGTCTTGAAATGGGCCGCCTGAAAACCGGGACTACTCCCCGTCTGGATGGGAAAACCATTGACTTTTCACAACTGGAGCCGCAATCCGGCGATGAAGATCCTGACCCTTTCTCATTCTCTACTCATGGGAAGCTCAAAAATAAGGGGGTTTGCTATATCACGTATACTAATGAAAAAACCCATGCGATTATCAAAAGCGGATTTGACCGTTCCCCTCTTTATACGGGTGTGATTGTAGGTACCGGCGTGAGATATTGTCCCTCCATTGAGGATAAGGTGGTCCGCTTTCCTGATAAGGAACGGCACCAGATCTTTTTGGAACCAGATGGAACCGGGACTAATGAATATTATCCCAACGGGGTTCCTACGAGTTTACCCTACGATATTCAAATCAAGATGCTTCGGAGCATCAAAGGGTTAGAAAAAGTGGAAATCATGAGGCCCGGATATGCCATTGAACATGACTACGTAAATCCGCTTCAGCTAAACCCTACCTTGGAAACCAAGCTTATAAAAAATCTCTTTTTGGCCGGACAGATTAACGGCACTACCGGATATGAAGAAGCTGCAGGCCAGGGGTTGCTTGCGGGAATCAACGCCGCCCTGAGCGTGCAGCACCGTGATCCCGCCATTCTTGACCGGTCGGATGGTTATATCGGGGTCTTGATTGATGACCTGGTTACCAAGGGAACAAAAGAGCCGTACCGGATGTTTACTTCCCGGGCCGAATATCGTCTCATTTTGAGAGAAGACAATGCGGACCTGAGACTTCGGGAAATCGGCTTTCAGGTGGGTTTGGTAAGGAAAGAGGAGTTTAGGATTTATGAAAATAAGAAAAAAGCAATTGAAGATGAGTTTCAGAGGCTCCGTTCCGTTCAGATTCGGCCAAATCTCGCTACCAACCAGGATTTACTCCGCCTCAACACTGCTCCGATCAAAAATATTACTACCCTGGAAGAACTCCTTCGACGCCCGGAAGTATCCTATGAAACACTTGCGAGCCTTGGCTATCCCCCGAAAGATGAGCTTTCCCCTTTAGTGATTGAACAAGTAGAAATCCAAATTAAGTACAAAGGTTACATCAGCCGCCAGATGGGGCAAGTGGAACGATTCAAAAAAATAGAGCGAGTAAAAATCCCGCCTGACTTGGAGTATGGGGCTATTCCGGGGCTTTCACGAGAGGTACGGGAGAAGTTGACTGCTATCCGTCCGGTATCGTTGGGCCAGGCTTCCCGTATCTCGGGAATAACTCCGGCAGCGATTTCAATCCTCATGGTTTGTTTAAAAAAATATGGGCAGGAGAAGTTTTAAATGATATTTAGGAGGGGTAATCATGGCGATTATCCAAGGTAATAATGAGAGCAATAACCCTTCAAAGAGGTTATCGTGCTTAAGGGGTTGATCTTGTAGAAGCGTTTTATTACCATATTAAACTGTTGGATAAAATTTCTAAGGAGGCAAGAGTCATGTCAACCACATTAGAAAATAGATTGGGCAATTTAATACATGAAATAAAAGAAATAAAAAAGGAGCTTATTTTGCAAAAACATCAAAAAGCAACCGTTGCCCAAAACAAAATAAAAGCATGGAAAGCGCTGGAGAAGAAAGTTTCCTCTCAGTGGAATGGTGTGTCAGCAGTAGAAGAAATTTCCCAACAAAGGGAGAAACGCTGATGAAAAGGTTTACTATAGACAGTTCAGTTATTGTCTCTTCTCTGTTAGAAAATGAGC
>JAZDOO010000375.1:0-2213 GCA_043798555.1 Pseudomonadota bacterium
TGCTACAAAGCTGGGCAGGGTGACTATCGCTGGCCATCCAAACGATGATCTAGCACCTGGTACTCTGAACAGTATTTTGAAACAGGCGAAGCTGGAGGAGGTGAAATAAATGTATCGTTTTCTTGTTGTCATTGAGAAGGCAAATGGCAACTATTCCGCTTATTCACCTGATTTGCCGGGATGTATTGCAACCGGCGCAACTCGTGAGGAGGTGGAGCGCAACATTCATGAAGCAATAGAATTGCATGTGCAAGGTTTATTGGAAGATAATTTACCGATTCCTGAATCTAATTCTTTTGCAGAGTATGTTGCTGTCCATTAAAGAACTTTCGTACACTTCGGCTAACAGACGGTTGAACGGCTGAAGCCAAAATGCCCATAAAGGCAGTTTGCTCACCCGTCATGCCGCTTCACCGAATAAACGCGACGGCCTATCGGGGCGCCCGTGTTCCCGAGGGCACGGGGTTGGCCGCTTCTCGGCATAGCTGAGCTTAACCGACTGCGTGAGAATGACCCAGATGTGGCATTTAACTTGGGTTTCCGATAGCGAGGGAAAGGGTTAATTTATGATTGGAGAGTCGGAAGATTTTAAAAAAATTGTAGTCCTGGCGAATGAAATTGAAGCCCAGTTGATGGATTCAATCCTAACGGAGCGGCAAATTCCCCATCGCATGAAAAGTTATCATGACACTGCTTATGACGGTATTTTCCAGGCTCAAAAAGGTTGGGGGATTGTGGAGGCGCCCGAGAGTTATCGGGATGAAATCAAAGCCATTCAAGAAGACCTACCCAGAAAGAGATATATCTCGAAAAATCCTCCCCCATGATCTCAATTTTTCTTTTTTAAATAATATTGCAGAAAAATACCCCCGCCGACCATAAAGGTAGAAAGAACCTGGCCCATGGTGAAAGGGCCGAGAACAAATCCCAGTTGGGCATCCGGTTCTCTGAAGAACTCTAAAAAAAACCGAAATCCCCCGTAGAGGAAAAGAAAGATGGACAAAAGCGCTCCCTTAGGAAGATTTTTATCCTTCATAAACCACAAGATAAGAAAAAGGACGCCTCCTTCCAAGGCACTTTCATATAATTGAGAAGGATGGCGAAGGACAGGGCCGCCTTTGGGGAAGATCATCGCCCAGGGAACTTGAGCTGCTCGGCCATAAAGCTCTCCGTTGATAAAATTTCCGATTCTACCCAAACCAAGCCCGATAGGGGCGGTCACGATAAAAAGGTCGGCTATTTTCCAGAAAGATTTATTGTTCTTGCGGCAGAAAAGAAAGGCAACAAGGAGCAGACTGATCAACCCTCCGTGAAAGGACATCCCACCGTGCCAGACGGCTAGGATCTCAAGCGGCTTATCCAGGTAGGTTTTAAGGTCGTAGAAGAGAACATAGCCAAAACGAGCGCCGATGATCAGAGCGAGAATGAGATAAAAATAAAGGTTTTCTACTTCGGGTTTCGTAATGCCAAAATCCTTCCTCTTTATCTGATAGCGAACGAGCAGGAAGGAAGCCAAAAAACCGATGACATACATCAATCCGTACCAGCTCAAGCGAATAGGTCCTAACTTTAAAAGGATGGGATTCAAGTTAATCTCCATGGCGCTCCACCGGTTGGCAGTAGTGAATACCCTTATTATTTACTAAGGAATCCATAAGTGAGCAGACATGTTCTTCGGAAAATCTCCCCTAACCCCTCTTTTCCAAAGAGGGGAATTCCTCCCTTTTTGAAAGGGAGGTGAGGAGGGATTTAGCCTCCAGAGTCTACATAATTATGGATTGAATAATCACAATACAACAAATTGAGAAAATTGGGGAGGAAAACTACTGTTACGAGACGGAAATTCTCCTTGACATATTTTAAACAAAAAGGTAAACCCAAAACCGAAACCTGAAACTCAAAACCCGCTACCGGTAGTGCTGATCCAAAACATTTTTTAAAACAAAGGAGGTTGCTCAATGGCGAAGACGACGATCAAATGGTTATCTCATGCTGGTTTCCAAATTACTTCTAACAGCGGGAAAATTCTTTACATTGACCCCTGGTTTGAAAACCCCCTATCTGCTTGCACTATTAATGACGTGAAGGAAGCGGCTATGGTGTTGGTAACCCATGATCATTTTGATCATGTTGGGCAGGCTGCAGATGTAGTCAAAAAGACCGGTGGCTTACTTGTGGCCAACGTGGAGACGGCGCGCCGCCTCCAAAGCGAA
>JAZDOO010000005.1:0-18292 GCA_043798555.1 Pseudomonadota bacterium
ATGGCTAAAATGATGGGAACAAGTAGAGCATCATTAAACCGGCTTCTTGATCCTGAAAATGAATCGGTAACCCTTTACACTTTGAAGAAAGCAGCCTCGGTGTTCGGGAAAAGACTGAAATTGGAGTTTGCATAACAATTGATCAAGAGCATTTATTCCTCAGCTTGTCCAGTTTTCGTATTCCGAATTCCGATAACTAATCTCAAGAAAGCCAAAAAGGCTATGGCATCTTATGGGGCCGAAGAAACCATAGAATCTGTGCCCTGGAGAGAAGTTTACCCGGATTTCAGCGCCAGTGTAGCTCTCAGGGGAGCCCGGAAAAAAGAATCGCTTACCCAAAAGCAATTAGCTGAGTTAATTGGTATAAGCCAGCCCCATGTCTCCGAGATGGAGCATGGCAAGAGACCCATTGGTAAAGAGATGGCAAAGCGGTTAGCAAAAGTTTTCAATGGTACCTACCGGGTGTTTCTCTAAGATAATTTATGACACAGTCTCCAAGGGAAGAGGAAACTCTTTAATGCTGAAAGCTTTTCGCCTGAAAGGCGAAGGTTTTTAACCTGGCACTTAGAAAATAAAGCGGCAAAAGCAGTGGTGAGGTAACTCAGCCCCTTAATCCATGGTATCACTTGTAGGGGCGACCCGACGGGTCGCCCCTACGGCCATGGCAATGTAGCAACTATAAAACAATGTTGTATTAATAAAACATATTATTTTCATTAATTATTAAATAGTTATAATTTTTGTTGCATAATAAAAACATTTCTTTTCCTACTGTAACCTGATGCCCACGGTAAAATCCTCTAAAATACCAATAGGTTATATAAATCAATATTTGGCATAATCCTTGCTTACTGAATAAGCAGAAAACAAAAAAATATAATCCAAGGTACATTATCTAAATAAACTACCCCGCCGCAAGCAGCGGGGTATTAGATTCCCTGGATTCCGGCTTCCGCCGGAATGACGAACTCGCCGCAAGCGGCGGGGAATACAACCCGAAGAGATTTAAAAAGGCGGCGTAACGTCTTTTTAAAAAGGGATACATCAACTTCAGAAAGGAAAGGTGAAACATGATGGAACTGGCACTTACGATTAATTTAATCCTTTTTGGCTTCCTTACGGTACTACTGATTGTACTCTCAATCGGACAGGCAAAGGAAGAGAAGGAAATGAGAAAGGAAGCCAGAAAGGCGGCGTAACGCTTTTACGCTCTCACGATCGGTTTAACGAAATTTCAACTCCTCCTCTATTCTATCCTCCCCCAGGCTGGACGAAGAAGTGTTGTCCAGCCTTTTTTATTTTCTTATACATTGCATAGCTTACCAAGCCCAATTCACCTTCCCTTCAGCAATTCGGCTTGACCATTTCATCTTCTTAGCAGTATAGTTGATATGTTACTGAAAACAATACCGATGCAATAGTTGAGCGATGATGAGTATGAAATTATTGGTTTTTCTATTAACGTAGGAAATTAAACGATGAATCAGGGACAGCCCGCGAAAGGCATACTCTTAATGGTCGGGTCATGCATCGCGTTCTGCGTGATGTCGGCACTCATCAGCTATGCCTCGTTCATTGATTCTTACAAGACCGCACTCTTTCGCTTCATTATTGGCCTTAGCCTGTTGGGCACTGCTGCGCTGTTTGGTAAGATAAAGCTGAGTTTTGAACACGGTCCTTTTCTTTTTCTTCGGGGACTAACGGGTGGCGCATCGGTATTGTTCTTTTATTTGGCAATTGCGAAACTGGGGATCGGAAAGGCAACCGTTATCATTTATTCCTACCCCATTTTTGCCAGCATCTTCGGCGCCATTTTTCTAAGGGAAAAGATCGGGGGCCTGAAATTAGGGGCCATCATCACTGCGTGTGTAGGCATCTACCTTCTCACCCAAAATGAGAACACCGGGTTTTCGTTTCTTACAACCATGGGGAGATATGAACTCATTGCTATCCTGGGAGCTATCCTTTCAGGAATTGCAGTCGTGTTGGTAAAGCAACTCCATGAGACTGACTCCACCTATGCCATCTATTTTTCCCAGTGCGTAATTGGATTCTGGATTGTCATTATTCCCGCAAACCTGGTGCCGATTTCGATTGGGTATTTGGGAGGAATGCTCTTACTATGCATCGGGACTGTTGCTACTATTGGCCAATTGCTTATGACCGAAGGGTATCGCCACGTTTCCGTAACCACCGGATCCCTCCTGGGAATGCTGGTCCCGGTATTAAATTTTTGTGTTGGAGCAACCATTTTTCATGAACCCATCTCATCTTATGCAGTTGTTGGTTCAATTATTGTTCTCACCTCGTGCATCGCGATCTTGGTTGCCAAATGACCAACCAGGTTAAAAAGCATTCTTGACTCTCTATTTCGAAACGCTATAGCCTTTAATTGAACCAATAGTGGAATTGAAATAGTTTAAACCAGAAACCAGAAACTCGAAACATCTTTTAAACCCTAAAGGAAAGGAGAACGTCATTACCAGTCTCCCTAAGTCCGGTCTCTGGAGTTACTTCGAAATTATTATCCAAGATTCGGCCAGTGGATATCCTGTCTCATCTGTTCATAGGCATAAGCCATCTGGAGTACCAGCTCATCCCGATGACGAGGACCGATGATCTGGAGCCCAACCGGAAGCTGATTTTCGGTAAAACCAGCCCGCACCGAGGCTGCCGGATGTCCTGAGAGATTAAACGGGTAGGTGAATGCTACCACCCCAAGGAGTGAAACCGGGTGTCCGTCTATCTCGGTCGGCGGAGGTCCTTCAGCAGCAAAGGCCTCAGTAGGAGTGGCCGGGGTAAGAAGCAGATCATAGCACTCAAAGAGTTCCCATAGTACTCGGTTCAATTCGGTTTTACTCTTTTGAATCTTAATCCGATCCTCCATAGAAAGTGATCGTCCCTGATTAAGGAATACTACCAGACCCTTCCCGAGTTTCTCCCTATTGATTTCGAGATCCTTATATAACTGGCTGTATAATTCCCAGGTCATAAGTTTAATCCAGGCTTCATCCACATCAGGTAGTTTTCCTTTCCAGATTTCAACCTTGTGTCCCATATCTTCAAAACATTTTACCGCTCTCTCTACCTGAACCCCCACCTCCTTTTGGACTTTAACACACCCAAGATCAGGGCTAAAGCCGATTCTTAGTCCAGCAGGCAGATTTTCGAGACATTGCACAAAGGAGCGTTCGGGATGGGGAAGAGAGGCCGGATCAGCGGGGTGATACCCTGCCACACAATCAAGATATAACGCCGCATCTCGTACCGTTCCCGTGAGGGGGCCAAGGCTCCACAGGTTATTCATTTGCAGAAGCGGAAAGGGACCTAAGGGAATTCTCCCAAAGGAGGGCTTAAATCCAAAACAGCCACAGTAGGATGCTGGAATACGAATCGAACCTCCGGCATCAGAACCGGTAGCCACAGGGACCAAACCACTTGTTACTGCCGCAGCAGAACCGCCGCTGGAACCACCAGGGGTGCGATCTCCATTCCAGGGATTTCTTGTTACCCCAAAGATCCTGTTCTTTGTGAACGTGGTGTAACCGAATTCGGGTGTGTTGGTCTTCCCTAATACAATGGCCCCGGCTGCCTTTAGCCTCGCAACCTGAATCGAGTCAATGGTAGCCACATTGTCTTGGTAAGGAATTGACCCAAAGCTGGTCACCATTCCCTTTACATCTTCAAGATCCTTAACCCCTATGGGAATGCCGGCAAAGGGGCCAGGGTCTATCCCGGAGGCAATACGCTCAGTCATTGCCTTTGCCTCATCCAGGGCTTGTTCAGCCCGGAGGGAAACAAACGCATTGAGAGCCGGGTTAAGCGCCGCTATTCGCTCGATCGTCTCCTCCATGAGTTCACGGGGAGATAGTTCTTTTGACCGGATAAGGCTAATGAGTTCTATTGCAGATTTATAATGGTGGGCTGACATAAAAAAATCCCTTTTTTTCCTTTACATTCGCACCCACAGCTTGGCAACAATTTTCCAGGTGGCCTTTCCGTCTGGTTCATCTACCAGGCTGAAATAGAGCACCTGGGTCCCTTTATCTGCATATACCTTGGAGCTGTATTGTTGATAGAAAACAGCGATGGCTATTTTGGGATTGTAGGGGTCAATCATATAGAGCGGTTCAGAGATGGCAAGAGAGATGGGACCGCTTCTCGTCATCACGTCTCGCTTACGCTCGGAGAGCTGGGCTTTTGAAAAGACGATCGGTTTATCCATACTCATATCATAGGTTGTAAACACATCACCATAAAAACCCATAAGCCGAGTAATGTCCCGGCTCCTCCAGATCTCTGCCCATGACTCCACGATGGTTTTGATTTCCCGGGCTTTTTCAATCATGGCGGAATTCACTTCCATTCCCGGTGAATACGCCACCAGAGGCACAATATTCCCCGAAACCATCCTGGAGACCTTTGCCCAAAGATCCGTGGACATCACGTAGGACCTACCCCATAAAAATGACAGGTGGTGAAAAATAAATTCTCCTCCGGACGCATCTTTTCCCAGGATAAAGAGCCCTTCTCCCAACAGCCACTTACACGCAAACTCTGCCTTACGCACTGGTGCTCCATCACTTCCTTGCCAGAGGGAGGCTTTTCCCAAAGTACAGTCAACCGCAACAAGAAACGTATTCTTAGGAATAGTAAAGGCCTCTATTGATAACACTGATTTTACCGGAGGAGCGGGGGTATCACGAGTTCTCAACGGAGTGTCAGCTTTTTTTGCCAACAACTCTTCTTTTTTACTTAAGATATCCTCCTTTGAACTCAAACTATCTTCTTTTTGGCTTAATTCAGTCTCTTTTTTAAGTAACGTCGACAATTTTTGGCTAAGATCAGCTTCTTTTTCCTTTAATGCCACTTCTTTTTTACTCAAATCAGACTCTTTTTCACTGATAGAGGTTTCCTTTTTACTGAGTTCCGATTCTTTTTCACCCAAACCGGTCTCTTTTTGGCTTAAAAGTGCTTCTTTCTGTTTTAGCGTGGTCTCTTTTTTACTGATAATCTTTTCTTTTTCCTGAAATGCCGGGTTTTCAGCTTGAGCTATCATTATGTTCTGCTCTGTCTGATGATCTGAACGTTTTTCCCCCGGAAAAGGGAAAAACAGGAACCCCAATCCTACGACCGTGACTATTAAAAGCAGAACTAAGAGCATGACCGTTACCGGCCGCACCAACGGACGAACCGGGATCATCTCTTCTTCTCCCATGATACTTTCGATGGCCTTTTTAACCTGAGTCATTTCAATGGTCTTTTTTCCTTCTACAAAAGCGGCCATAAGGGATCGCTCACAGAGGATGTTGATGAGTCTTGGAATCCCTTTGCTAAACTTGTGGATACTGTTTAATACCCGGGGAGAAAACCGTACCTGTTCTACTCCCCCGGCAATGCTAAGACGGTGATAGATATAGGCAATGGTGTCTTGTTTGGAGAGAGGTTTTAAGCGATACCGGATGGTTATTCTCTGGCTGAGCTGTCGCAAGTCAGGACTCAGCAGCTTCTCCTCTAACTCTACCTGACCCACTAAAATGATCTGGAGTAGTTTTTCTTTATCGGTTTCCAGGTTGGAAAGAAGTCGCAGCTCTTCCAGGGTTTCCTTAGGCAGGTTTTGAGACTCATCAACGATCACTACCGTTTTTACCCCTTTTTGGGCATTAGCCAATAAGAAATCACGAAAAAAACGGAGCAGTGCCTCCTTAGGCTGGTTTTGCATGGGAGCGGGATCGAGACCTAAATCCTCAAGAATCACCCGGAGGAGTTCCTGGGGCGAAAGTCCCGGGTTGAGGATTAAGGCAGTCGTCACCTCATCTCCCAGTTGCCGAAGGATGGTCCGCAGGATGAGGGTTTTTCCCGTGCCCGGGTCTCCGGTGATCTGGACAAAGCCTTCCCCAGCCCGGATGCTGTACAATAAGGTTTGAAGAGCCTCCTTATGCACATCACTGGGGAAAAAATATGCCGGGTCAGGGGTAAGGCGGAAGGGAGCATCTTTTAACCCAAAAAAATTTTCGTAGGCCATGGTAGTCTCCCTCTAATATTATTTGACAACAACCCGTTTTTTCCCTCCATCCCATTCATAACTCATCCCCATAGGGTCTTCGGGTATCTTCACCATGATTTTTTCTTTTACTAAGTCTCTGAGCTGAGAAGGAAATTGCCCCTTAATGTCCTTATAATGGCGGACCATTTTTTGGAGGTTGGCAAGGTTTTGAAGCTGGACTATTTTTTTCTGGTACACCAATCTCAGGTTTTCATCCCTGGTTCCCTCCATGAGCGCTTGAAGAGCCCACATTGCTTTTTCATACTCTCCACCCTTCCGAAATACGGAAAGGAGCAATGCCAGAAACGTTTTGGGCGCATCAGGTTTTTGAGCTGCCTGCCAGAGATACTCTCCGGCGGTTTCGAATTCCTCTAAATAGACATAATAATCATATCCCATCCAGAATGGTAATTCCCAGCTCTCCGGGAAAATCTTCATGCCTTTTTCAAGAATGGGGCGGGCTCGTTTCACGTCATCAAAATTATGAATCAATCCCATGGCAGAAAAAAGATAGGCAATATAGTACTTCGGATCCAGGTCAACGATAAGATTCATCATGCCATAAGCCCATTCACTGTCAAACTGAAATGCAAGGGGTTTCCACATCAAACTTCCCGAATGAAGGTTAACCTTAATAAAGTAATAATCCGCTGCAAATCCCCGATGATCAAGGCACATTACATTAACCATTTCTCTCCTGGGGAGCACTCGGATCTCTTCTCGAAGCACTAAGGGATACAAAACCTTTTCCAGATAGTTAATGGATACCGCCGCCAGAAGACTACATAAAGAAAGGAGAACAACTTTTTTCATCACCCTCTACATATCTCTCCGATTAATGATGGCTGAACTGGCTGCTACTAACGCGACCAGATAAAAAAGCCAGTACATGGTAGAGAGAGCAATCTGCCCCCAGGGAATGCTTTCGGAATGAACTATGGCCAGACGGAAATCAAACATGTCAAAATTAGGAAAGATGCACGATATGAGCTTTACGATGAGGAGATGAACTTTGCTTCCATATCGGCCCAAAGCAATAAAGCTTTGGACCGCTTCATTCATAGAATGACCCACGACAAAAAGGGAAAGTACCAGGATGGAATTGAGGGTAAAGCCTACCCCCAGGCTATAGAAAAAGATCCCAATCCCGGTAAGGAGTGTAAATTCCAAAACCGCCCAATAAACCGCCCAAAAGAGCTCCGGAGCGCACTGCTTTCCGAACACCCAGGTTAAAAGAAAAATCCCTAATCCCGCAAAAAAGCTGAAAAGAGCAATGACATATCCCGTTCCCAAAAGCCGACCCGAGAGATATACCGAGCGAGGAACCCGATTAAGAAGAACGTAGAGTTCATTTCTTTCTTTTTCCCGGTAGAGAGAGAAAAGGCCAAAAAGAATTGCCACCATCAAACTCACCAGGGTTATCCCCAGCATTCCGGTATTTTCAATGAGCCGGGCTACCGTCCCCAGAGAAAGAGTGCTGATATAAATGGAAAAAATAAAAAATAACAGTAAGAATATCAATAACCCGATAAAAATTTTATCCCGCAGGCTCTCTTTGAGGGCTATTGTGCTAATGGTCAGGATACGCTGCATTTAACCTCTCGAATAAAACCATCCTCTAAACTATTTACGTCCCATTTTTTCAGAAATTCCTCCACTGACCCCAAAAATCGTAATTCCCCTTCCACCAAAATTCCGATGCGGTCACAGAGTCGCTCTACCTCAGAAAGTATATGGGAGCAGAAAAAGATGGTCTTTCCCTTTTTTTTCATTTCCAGCAAAAACGTGATAATTTCCCTTTTCCCAATCGGGTCCAGTCCTGAAGTTGGCTCGTCCAAAATCAAACAGTCCGGGTCACCGGCAAAGGCCTGGGCTAAGCCAACCCGCTGGCCCATTCCTTTGGAGAGAGCTGCGATCCGACGATGATGCCAGGGATTCATTCCCACCAGTTCCAGGAGTCCCATAATCGTTGCACGGGTACTCCGTTCGCTATGGTCATTTGCCAAATCACACTGCAACTTGACGTACTCATACACCGTGAGGTTGGGGTTGGGCCGAAAGTTTTCCGGAAGGTAGCCGATCTTTTTCCGGGGCTCAGCCACGTTTAACCTCTTTCCCTGAAAGAAAATATCCCCTTCGGTGGGAGAGAGAAAACCCATGATTAATTTAACTGCGGTGGTTTTACCAGCCCCGTTTGGCCCCAAAAGCCCAATAATCTCCCCCCTTCTTACCTCAAGGCTCAGGCTCTTCAGGGCTTTTATGTTCCCCTCTTTGCTTTTATAAGCTTTGCTGAGATTCTTAACCTCAATAATCTTCTCTTGATGAGTCATGGAAATTTAAACGCTACTTAGACATAAAAGAAAGGTGCGGTTGAAGGGATGGATGCTGAGAGGGAATATTGAGATGGGAAAAAGCCCTTTCCGTAGCTCGACGACCACTTGAGGTCCGAATAATAAAGCCCTGCTGAAGAAGAAACGGCTCTACCAGCTCTTCCAACGTATCACTCTCCTCCTGTAAGGTAGCGGCGATTGCCTCAATCCCTGCCGGACCTCCTTTGTAATAGGTAATGAGAACTTCCAAAAACCAGCGATCTAACGTTGTCAAGCCTTCTTTATCTACTCCCTCTAAATGAAGCGCAGCGTCCGCGATACCTATTGTAATCTTTCCGTCTGCTTTTACCTGGCTATAATCTCTCACCCTCTTCAGCAGGTGATTGGCAACCCGGGGGGTTCCTCTGGAGCGGCGGGCTATTTCTTGGGACCCTATCTCATCAATCGGTACCTGGAGGATCGCTGCTGACCGTTTGACGATACTCGCTATCTCTTCAACCGAATAGAATTCTAACTCCCGAACAATGCCAAAGCGTTCACGTAAGGGGCGGGAAAGAAGACCAGGCCGCGTAGTAGCCCCGATCAAGGTAAACCATTCGAGACGTGAACGATACGCCCTCGCATGAACCCCTTTATCAAAAATAATATCAATTGCGAAATCTTCCATTGCAGGGCAGAGAAATTCTTCTATAATTTTGGGGATCCGATGAATTTCATCGATAAAAAGTACCTCTCCCCTTTCTAAGGAGGTCAAAATACTTACCAGGTCACCTCCTTTTTCTAAGGCTGGACCCGAGGTGTGATGAATGGTTACACCCATTTCTTTGGCAATAATGTTGGCAAGGGTTGTTTTACCTAATCCTGGAGGCCCTTGAAAAATCACGTGATCCAGGGGCTCATTGCGTTGCTTTGCTGCCATTATGGCAATCGTGAGTGAATCAACGACCCGTTTTTGGCCAATGTACTCCTTTAGCGCCTGAGGCCGCAGGTTCCATTCTTCCTGAGGGGAAACCGTTTCCTCCTCGTCATTTTCAGAACTCGCCTGGAAAGCTTCTTTTATATCAAAATAATGGTCTTTTTCAGACATCACTCCTCGCTATCTTCTGGCTCCGATATACTTCTTCGAAGATTTCTTCGGGGGTAGTAGCCTGCGGATTGCGTTGAAGGGCTGCTTTTATCAGTTTCACTGCTTCATTCCGCCCATATCCTAATTGCTTAACCATCACTTCCAGCACCTGTCGCGAAATGTCTGCTTTTTCTCCTATTTCTGGACGCGCAATTGGTTCCTTTATCAGGGCATACTTTCCTACTCTCCCATAAAGGTGCGCGATAATCTTATCGGCTAATTTCGGCCCCAGCCCTTTTATCTGCACCAAAAAATGCGCATTTCTTTCTTCAATTGCCTGAGCTATGTGGTGAATGGGCACGGAAATGAGTTTTATGGCTTTCGTGGGCCCAATATCTCCCACCGTGATAAAGAGTTCAAAAAACTCGCGTTCAGCTTCTCGATTAAATCCAATCAGCATTGGCCGGGGTTGCCTTTCCGCATGATAATAAGAAATATATAAGGTTATCTCATCCCCATCCTCCCCCGCTTTTTTCCCATTAATGGCCTGACGAACGATGGAAGGGAGAAAAACGTCGTATCCCACGCCATTTGTTAAAATTACTATCTTATTATCTTCCTTTTTAAAAAGTTTCCCTTTAAGGTAACTTATCATACCACTCCCTATGACGTTTTACCATCTCACTAAACCAGAGCGAGATAACCCCACCAAAGCCAGTGCTAAGGCATCGGAAGCGTGTTTGGGTTTAATCACCTCCTGCACCATAAGAATCTTGCGTACTGACCGTTCCACCTGTTCCTTATTCGCCCTTCCATTCCCGGTAAGTGCCATCTTGACCTCAGTAGGTTTAAGCTCCATAACCTTCAGATTATGCATTGCAGCCCCTAATTGCAACACCCCTTTCACTGCCCCCAATTGCAAAGCGGCATTGGGGTATTTCGGTAACACAAAAACGTCTTCCAAGACCACAACCCGGATGTCCCACTTTTTGATAATGGTTACAAAGCTGGTGAAAATACTCTGAAGTCGCCGGGGCATTGAGTCTTTTGGATCGGTGGAGATACTATCCCATTCCCGGGCGATCCCTCTTTTCTGAGACACCTCTACAATTGCATACCCTGTCTCTGCTAACCCGGGATCTACTCCTATAACCCTTAATTTATCCACTCATCTTTTCCATAATGTCATCAGCAATATCAAAATTGGCATGCGTTTTCTGCACATCTTCAGCGTCTTCTAATTGCTCCATAAGGCGAAGTATTTGCTCGGCTTCTTTTCCCTCTATCTTTACCGTATTCTTCGGAATCATTGTTATTTCAGCTAAAATATATTTAAGCTTATTTTGATCGAGGGCCTTTTTTACCACTTCAAAGCTTTTGGGATCGGTAATAACTTCATACGTTGTCTCTTCCTCTTTTATATCATCAGCTCCTGCGCCTAATGCTATCTCAAAAAGTTTTTCTTCATTCACCTTTTCTTTTTCAAAAACAATCAATCCCTTACTATCAAACATCCACAAGACGCAGCCCGCTTCCCCCAAACTTCCATTATTTTTAGAAAATATATGACGTATTTCTCCTGTGGTTCTATTTTTGTTATCGGTGAATGTGTCAACTAACACTGCCGCCCCTCCTGGTCCATAGCCTTCATAGGTTATTTCCTCTAACTTCGAACTTCCTAATTCACCGAGGCCTTTTTTTATTGCCCGCTCAATATTGTCCTTAGGCATATTCTCGGCCTTTGCCGCCAAGATAGCGGTTCGAAGCCGGGGGTTTCCCTCAACGTTCCCTCCTCCAATGCGGGCGGAGATGGTGATCTCTTTGATCAATTTAGAAAATATTTTTCCCCTCTTTACATCGGCAGCCCCTTTTTTCCGCTTAATAGTACTCCATTTTGAATGCCCTGACATAGCACCTTCCTCTAAAAAAATAAATAACCCTTTTAAGATAACGTTCCGGAAACCACCACCGCAATAGGCAATGGCTTAATAGCGAAAAGAACCCAAGTTCTGGAGGTTTACTTAACATATACCACAGTAATTATTCATTTCAAATAAAATTTTAAAAGCCATTAAAGGATACACAAACTATGAGTCCACTGCAGAAACCCATTTTTGACGAAAAGCAACCATTCCAACCCATTGACATTATTAGAGTTAAATTTGCCAAAATTGCCAATTTAGGGGTTTTTGCAGGGCAATCAAACTATGTGATAGACATTTTCCAATTCCAATTTCCTTCTCAATGCGTGAAACTGAAACTTAAATTTTCTTATACGGCAATTTAGGAAAGCTATAATTTTATGGACGTGCCCAAAACCGCAATGAGTAAATCTGACAATTCGCAGAATCAAAAACCATTTCTCCACTCAGCCAGATCACTCAACAGTTGTGCGGTGTTCTCATAGGCCAACGTGGCACCTTTCGAGAAATGCATGAGCACCCGGTTTAACGGTTCGGGTATGTAGGGGTAAATTTTTTTTAAATTGACTATGCGATTATTGAACATGATATTCACATCATCTTCCGTAATTGTTTGGAGAGCAGGATGGTCCTCTCTCTTCAAATCTGTAAATAGCACGTCTCCCTGCCCCACTAAAAATACCAGAACATTACCAAGCCCAAAGAGATCGTAAAGGTGTCTAATCTTCTTGTAACGATAATCAAAGTCAAAATCTATCCAGCGGTAATGCCCGCTCTCCTGATCCATGATAATGTGATCGCGTCGCACATCCCCGTGTTTTTGGCCGTGGTCATGTAAAAACTGGATTGCCTGAATGCATGCTACGAAATGATCTAATATCCCAGGGAGGTGTTCATGAAAATAGGTCTCATGATCAAGATGCAAATTTTCCACATACTTAGAGAGGGGATTACCCTTAATATAATCGAGCACGCGGACGAGGTTACCCTTTTCGTCCTTGATTGAATAGCCATGCATGAAATTTTTATGACCATTTACCAGGTTTAAGATGCGCGCCTCTTTCCTCGGATTTCGAAAAAACTTGAATTTTCTGCTTCCAATATGAGAAATAAATTCTTCGTCAAAAACCAACTTAATAATTTTCAGACTTCCGTTCATGAGGTCAATCGCTCGCTTCACCCAAAACTTAACCTCATCATCAAGGCCAAATCGCAGTTCCTTGGCATTATGGCGAATGAGGTATGGTTTGCCGCCTAGAAGAACCACATCATCATACCCGATACGGAAATAATCTGTGGTATCGGTGTAAATTGCAAAACCACGGGGAACCCGATGGGGAGGAAGCCAACGAGATGCAAGTCGTGAGAGATTTTCTTGAGAAAGGAATTCTTTCATAATCGCTTTTATTTACGCTTCAAAAAACAGCTCATAATCAAAGTCAAAAAAAAAGCCCTTTCTTTCGAAAGGGCTAAATTTAAATCCGGCAACGTCCTACTCTCCCACTCCGATTCCAGAGCAGTACCATCGGCGCTGGAAAGCTTAACGTCCGTGTTCGGGATGGGAACGGGTGTGTCCTTTCCGCTATAGTCACCGGAAAATTATTACGACCTAGGATATATGATGTGCGATCCCTGATTTCGATGTGTGCCTATTTCCTTATCGCATAACGCATATCTCAAATCGCATATCAAATATTAAATATCAATTACTGCTCTCGATAACGGGTCGAAATAAAATATTCCCACCTTTATTCCGGCCAGTTACGGTATATTTAAATTATGGTCAAGCCTCACGGTCTATTAGTACTAGTTAGCTGAATTTGTTACCAAACTTACACTCCTAGCCTATCAACCTGGTAGTCTACCAGGGACCTTTAGTCCTTGGTTCTCACCAAGGAGGGATATCTCATCTTGAGGTTGGCTTCCCGCTTAGATGCCTTCAGCGGTTATCCATTCCGAACGTAGCTACCCAGCTATGCTCCTGGCGGAACAACTGGTGCACCAGCGGTTCGTCCATCCCGGTCCTCTCGTACTGGGGACAGCTCCTCTCAAATATCCTCCGCCCACCACAGATAGGGACCGAACTGTCTCACGACGTTCTAAACCCAGCTCACGTACCGCTTTAATGGGCGAACAGACCAACCCTTGGGACCTACTTCAGCCCCAGGATGCGATGAGCCGACATCGAGGTGCCAAACCCCGCCGTCGATATGGACTCTTGGGCGGGATCAGCCTGTTATCCCCGGAGTACCTTTTATCCGTTGAGCGACGGCTCTTCCACACAAAACCGCCGGATCACTAAGCCCTGCTTTCGCACCTGCTTGACTTGTTTGTCTCGCAGTTAAGCTCCCTTCTGCCTTTACACTCTATGTGTGATTGCCAAACACACTGAGGGAACCTTAGGGCGCCTCCGTTACATTTTGGGAGGCGACCGCCCCAGTCAAACTACCCACCAGACACTGTTCCTCTCCTGGATAACAGGAGCAGGTTAGAACCTAAATATGATAAGGGTGGTATCCCAAGGTTGGCTCCACAGAAGCTAACGCCCCTGCTTCAAAGCCTCCCACCTATCCTGTACATAACATACCCAAGTTCAATATCAAGTTATAGTAAAGGTTCACGGGGTCTTTCCGTCTAGTTGCGGGTTACCAGCATCTTCACTGGTGCTACAATTTCACCGAGCCTCTCGTTGAGACAGTGCCCAAATCGTTACGCCATTCGTGCAGGTCAGAACTCACCTGACAAGGAATTTCGCTACCTTAGGACCGTTATAGTTACGGCCGCCGTTAACTGGGGCTTCAATTCAATGCTTTGCTTTAAGCAAGCTCAAAGCGAACATCTCCTTTTAACCTTCCAGCACCGAGCAGGCGTCAGACCCTATACGTCGTCTTACGACTTTGCAGAGTCCTGTGTTTTTAGTAAACAGTCGCTTGGGCCATTTCACTGCAACCCTTTCATGCTCCATGAGTAAATCACTTCACACTACAGGGGCACTCCTTATCCCGAAGTTACGGAGCTAATTTGCCGAGTTCCTTAACGAGAGTTATCTCGAGCGCCTTAGAATATTCTTCTTGCCTACCTGTGTCGGTTTGAGGTACGGGTATCCATAATCCTGGTTTAGAGGCTTTTCTTGGCAGCATGGGATCAATCAGTTCCCGGTTCAAAGAACCAGTCCCCATCACCCCTCAGGGTTAATGACCATCCGGATTTTCCTAAACAGTCCCCCTACAGGCTTAGACACACACTTCCAATCGTGTGATGACCTACCCTTCTGCGTCCCCCCATCACTCATAGCGGCTTATAGATAGTATCGGAATATTAACCGATTGTCCATCGTCTACGCATTTCTGCCTCGACTTAGGTCCCGACTTACCCTGGGCGGATTAACCTTCCCAAGGAAACCTTAGGCTTTCGGCGAACAGGTTTTCCACCTGTTTTTTCGTTACTCATGCCTGCATCCTCACTTCTATTTCGTCCAGCAGTCCTTACGATCTGCCTTCAACCTATCATAGAACGCTCCTCTACCACTCCAACATAATATTTGAGACTTGTAAACAAATCTCTATGTTGAAATCCATAGCTTCGGTGATGAACTTGAGCCCCGCTAAATTATTGGCGCGGAATCACTCGACCAGTGAGCTATTACGCACTCTTTGAATGGTGGCTGCTTCTAAGCCAACATCCTGGCTGTTTATGCGACTCCACATCCTTTACCACTTAGTTCATACTTAGGGACCTTAGCTGATGGTCTGGGTTGTTTCCCTTTTGTCTACGAAGCTTATCCCCCGTAGGCTCACTCCCATAATACGAGTAATGGCATTCGGAGTTTGATTGGATTTGGTAGCCTTGGTAGGCCCCTAGTCCATTCAGTGCTCTACCACCATCACTTAATTATATGAGGCTGCACCTAAATGCATTTCGAGGAGAACCAGCTATCACCGAGTTTGATTAGCCTTTCACCCCTACCCACAACTCATCCCGGGATTTTTCAACATCCATAGGTTCGGGCCTCCACGAGCGATTAAACTCGCTTCACCCTGGTCATGGGTAGATCACTCGGCTTCGGGTCTACTATGTGCTACTATGTCGCCCTATTCAGACTCGCTTTCGCTACGGCTCCGTGATTCTTATCACTTAACCTTGCAACACACAGTAACTCGCAGGCTCATTATGCAAAAGGCACGCAGTCGAGCATTACAGAGTAGGTGTCTTGCGAGCCGAAGCCCACAAGAACCCGCGTCCTGTCATAGCTCTTCCACAGCTTGTAGATATACGGTTTCAGGTACTATTTCATTCTCCTTTCGGAGTGCTTTTCACCTTTCCCTCACGGTACTTGTTCACTATCGGTCGAGAGCTTGTATTTAGCCTTAGAGGGTGGTCCCTCCAGATTCAGACAGGATTTCACGTGTCCCGCCCTACTCAGGAACTTAGACCAAAAAGTTCATTTTATTTCGCTTACAGGGCTATCACCTTCTATGGCTGGCCTTTCCAGGACCACTCAACTATAAAATGAATTTATCACTTTTCGAGCTCGCTATACCTCGCTCTGTCTAAATCCTACAACCCCAGAAACTACAAGCATATAGGCCATAAGTAATCTCTGGTTTGGGCTCATCCGCGTTCGCTCGCCGCTACTGACGGAATCTATTTTTCTTTCTTTTCCTCAGGATACTGAGATGTTTCACTTCTCCTGGTTATCTTCTATACCCTATGTATTCAGATATAGATCTTAGGGAATTACCCCAAATAGGTTGCCCCATTCGGAAATCCACGGATCAAAGCTTATTTGCAGCTCCCCGAGGCTTATCGCAGCTTATCACGTCCTTCGTCGGCATCTCTCGCCAAGGCATCCACCGTATACCCTTAATAACTTGACCATACTATCATAAATTGCTTCTTAAATCTTAAAAAGTAACCCATTATTAAATAACATATATTCAATTGTCAAAGATCCTGTTTGGTGGAGATGAGCGGGCTCGAACCGCTGGCCTCCTGCGTGCAAGGCAGGCGCTCTACCAACTGAGCTACATCCCCAATCATTAATTAATAATGAATAACTATTAATTAACAATTAATGATTGGTGGGCCTATGTGGACTCGGACCACAGACCTCACGCTTATCAGGCGTGCGCTCTAACCACCTGAGCTATAGGCCCATAAAACACTATAGGCTAAAGTGCTTAGTCTATAGTCTACAGCTAAAATAAATTGTGAAGAGCAAATACTTATACTGTTTACTATAAATCTCTGACTAACCACTTTAGCCTATAACACAAAGCCCATAGTCTCTCAAAACTGAATAGATGTAAATGAAATCAACGAACGACCTAGAAAACATCATTAACTGATATCTCCCTAGAAAGGAGGTGATCCAGCCGCACCTTCCGATACGGCTACCTTGTTACGACTTCACCCCAATCATCAGCCCTACCCTAGACGACTGCCTCCCTTGCGGGTTAGCCCATCGGCTTCAAGCATGACCAACTCTCGTGGTGTGACGGGCGGTGTGTACAAGGCCCGGGAACGTATTCACCGCGACCTGCTGATTCGCGGTTACTAGCGATTCCAACTTCATGAAGGCGAGTTGCAGCCTTCAATCCGAACTGAGGCTGGCTTTTGGGATTAGCTTCCCCCTCGCGGGTTCGCCACCTTCTGTACCAGCCATTGTAGTACGTGTGTAGCCCGAGGCATAAGGGCCATGAGGACTTGACGTCATCCCCACCTTCCTCCAGTTCATCACTGGCAGTCTCGATAGAGTGCCCAGCTTAACCTGCTGGCAACTATCAACAAGGGTTGCGCTCGTTGCGGGACTTAACCCAACATCTCACGACACGAGCTGACGACAGCCATGCAGCACCTGTGAATCTGTCCGATTGCTCGGAGGGACCTGGTTTCCCAAGCCTTTCAAAAACATGTCAAACCTCGGTAAGGTTCTTCGCGTTGCGTCGAATTAAACCACATACTCCACCGCTTGTGCGGGCCCCCGTCAATTTCTTTGAGTTTCAACCTTGCGGCCGTACTTCCCAGGCGGAGCACTTAATGTGTTAACTACGACACGGGAGGGGTCGATACCTCCCACACCTAGTGCTCACCGTTTACAGCCAGGACTACCGGGGTATCTAATCCCGTTTGCTCCCCTGGCTTTCGTGTCTCAGTGTCAGTAACAGTCCAGAAAGCCGCCTTCGCCACTGGTATTCCTCCCGATATCTACGCATTTCACCGCTACACCGGGAATTCCACTTTCCTCTCCTGTACTCAAGTCAAACAGTATCAAATGCAATCGCGAGGTTAAGCCCCGAGTTTTCACACCTGACTTATCTAACCACCTACACACCCTTTACGCCCAGTAATTCCGAATAACGCTCGCCTCATACGTATTACCGCGGCTGCTGGCACGTAGTTAGCCGAGGCTTCTTATTGTGGTACCGTCATGAGGGCAGATTATTTACCTACCCTTTGTTCTTCCCACACGAAAGGGCTTTACGATCCTAAAACCTTCATCACCCACGCGGCGTCGCTGCGTCAGGGTTTCCCCCATTGCGCAAAATTCCTCACTGCTGCCTCCCGTAGGAGTCTGGCCCGTATCTCAGTGCCAGTGTGGCCGATCATCCTCTCAGACCGGCTACCCATCGGAGCCTTGGTGGGCCATTACCCCGCCAACTAGCTAATAGGACGCGAACCGCCCCCCCCGCGCAGTGCTACTTTGCCTGCATCGGGATGCCCCGACGCAGGGTCATTCGGTATTAGCAACCCTTTCGAGTTGTTATCCCCAGCAGGGGGACACGTTATCCGCGCTTTACTCACCCGTCTGCCACTAAATTTTGCCAGGTATTGCTACCCGGCAAAACCCCGTTCGACTTGCATGTGTTAGGCACGCCGCCAGCGTTAGTCCTGAGCCAGGATCAAACTCTCCATAAAATATCACAAC
>JAZDOO010000027.1:0-6131 GCA_043798555.1 Pseudomonadota bacterium
AGGTACATACCCCTGCTTTCATGCCGGTGGGAACCCAGGGAACAGTGAAGTCACTTACTCCGGAGGATTTAGAAAGTCTGGAAGCGGAAATAATACTCTGCAATACCTATCATCTCTACCTCCGTCCAGGACACACTTTGATTGAGAAACTGGGGGGATTACATTCATTCATTCACTGGAATCACCCCCTTTTGACCGATAGTGGGGGGTTTCAAATTTACAGCATAAACGGAAAGACAAAAGAGGAAGGAGTCTCTTTCCAATCCCATTTGGATGGTTCTTACCATTTGATAACTCCCGAGTTGGCGGTTGAAATCCAGGAAGCATTAGGGGCAGATATCATTATGTGCTTAGATGAATGTGTTCCCTACCCTTCCAGTTATGATTACACCCGGGAATCATCATCCTTAACCACCCGATGGGCTGAGCGTTGTAAGAAAGCCCATAAAAAAAACGATCAGGCTTTATTCGGAATTATTCAAGGGGGAATGTTTCCCGACCTGAGAAAACAAAGTGCACTGGAGATGGTGAATTTAGACTTTCCGGGATATGCCATTGGAGGATTGAGTGTGGGGGAGACAAAAGAAATCATGCACGAAATGGTTGATCACACCCTTCCCCTCATTCCTATGGACAAGCCCCGTTACCTTATGGGGATCGGAACACCTCAGGACATTTTGGAATGTGTAAAAAAAGGGGTAGATATGTTCGACTGCGTCATGCCCACCCGCCATGCCCGGAATGGGATGCTTTTTACCAGCTTCGGGAGTGTAATCATTAAACATGCTCAGTATGCTGATGATCCGAGACCGATTGACCCTGAGTGCAGATGTTACACCTGCCAAAATTATTCTCGGGCGTATTTGCGGCACCTCCTTATGGCTAAAGAAATATTATCTGCTCGATTAAATACAATTCATAATCTTTACCATTATCTTAATTTCATGAAGGAACTTCGGAAATCGATTGCTGAAAATGAACTGGAAGGTTTTAGTGCTGAATTTTATGAGAGACAAAAAAACGTCCGGGTCACCCAGGAATATTCTCGGACCATTTATTCATTGCCAATAAAAAACTCTTTATTTTATAGTTAAAAACAATCATAGATTATTTAAAACATGGAGGTAAGTGATGGATATTGTATATGCCTTAGGGGCTCCGGAGAAAAGTGGCGGGGGACAACAAAGTGGGATTATGGCCTTTCTTCCCCTTATCGTTATTTTTGTGATTTTTTATTTTCTTCTTATTCTTCCCCAGCAAAGGAAGGCAAAAAAGCATAGGGAATTCTTAAAGAACCTGGAAAAAGGGAAAGCAGTGGTAACGACTGGAGGCCTCCATGGAAAAGTCACTGGGCTGACTGACAACATTGTCACCCTGGAGATAGCCCCCAACGTAAAAATAAAAGTCTCCCGAGATCAAGTAGTAGGTTACGGTGAGTTGAAGTCAGAATAATCTGCGACTAAGAAAAGAGAGATACAATCAAGGAGAGCGTGCTATGGCAAGAAATTTACGATGGCGGATGGTACTGGTAATAGTCGTCACCTTAATCGGTTTTTTCTATCTTACCCCCTCCATTACCAGTAGCCTCCCACCCTGGTGGAAAAACCATGTCGGGAAGATCCGTCTGGGATTAGATTTGCGGGGGGGAATGCACCTTGTCACCGAGGTCCAAACTGAAAAGGCGATCGAAAATGCCCTCAGCCAAAACGTCCAAAGCCTGGAAGAGATCCTCGATGAAAACAAGTTCCCTTATACAGAGATCAAAACTCGTCAAGATGGCAGTATTTCGGTGGCTTTGTTAGATGAATCAGCAGATGAGAAACTTATGAAGATAATGAAGGATGACTTTCCCTCGTTGAAGCGCATTAGTTCCGTATCCGAGCCGGAGGAATATCAGATAGTTTTCAGGCTTGATGAAAATGAAATGCGAAACATCGGCGACTCCTCGGTAAAACAGGCCTTAGAAACGATCAGGAACCGTATTGACCAGTTTGGGGTGACAGAACCAACCATTCAGCGCCAGGGGGAAGACCGTATTTTGATTCAATTACCCGGAATCAAAGACCCAGAGCGGGCAAAAAAATTACTCCGACAAACTGCAATGTTAGAATTTAAACTGGTTAATGATGAGGCAAGTCTTGAGGGGGCACTAAAAGGGAATGTTCCTCCTGATAGTGAAATCCTTTACCAGGAAATCATTGATCCTGAAACTAAGGAGGTGACCAGGAAAGAACCTCTCCTTTTAAAGAAAAGAACGCTCCTCACCGGAGATACGCTGGTTGACGCCCAGCCTCAGGTTGCCAGCTCCCAGTTCAATGAGCCTTATGTATCCATTAGATTTAATGCCAAAGGAGCAAAGATCTTTAAAACTATAACCACCGCCAATGTGGAAAAAAGGCTTGCCATTATCTTAGACAACGTTGTCAAATCTGCGCCGGTGATACGGGAACCGATTCACGGGGGCCGGGCCCAGATTGAAGGAAACTTTACCTTAGAAGAGGCTAAAGACCTGGCGATTGTTCTTCGGGCCGGTTCCCTTCCCGCACCGATCAAAATCCTCGAGGAACGGACGGTAGGGCCTTCTCTGGGAAAAGATTCCATTGAAAAAGGAGTCCGGGCTACTATTGTTGGCAGCCTTCTGGTAATCATCTTTATGATGTTTTATTATAAGCTTTCTGGAATGGTTGCTAATCTCGCCCTCTTGCTTAACATGCTCCTCATTTTTGGTGCGCTCGCGATTTTCGGCGCAACCCTCACCCTTCCCGGCATCGCCGGAATCGTTTTGACCATTGGGATGGCAGTGGATGCTAATGTCCTCATTTTCGAACGGTTGCGAGAAGAGCTCCGCGCTGGGAAAACACCTTGGGCAGCGGTGGATGCAGGTTATTCTAAAGCATTTTCGGCTATTTTTGATTCCAACATCACCACCGTTGTTGCTGCGGCAGTCCTTTTTCAATTTGGGACCGGACCGGTAAAAGGATTTGCAGTAACCTTGTGTATCGGAATTATGGCCAGCTTTTTCACCGCCATCTTTGTAACCCGCGTTATTTTTGATTACTTCGTTATGGTGCAGAAGGTGAAGCGCATCAGCATTTAACCTGGGAAAGGATGATAGCTATGGAATTTTTTCGACCCAATACCAACATTGATTTTGTGGGGAAACAGAAACATGCCCTCACATTTTCCGCCATTCTCATTTTGATTACCATCATTTCCCTCATAGTTCATAAAGGGCCCCGTTACGGCGTGGACTTTGCCGGGGGAATTGTTGTTCAGGTAAAATTTTCCAAGCCGGTTACTGCCGAAGAGATCAAGGAGCACTTGAAGCCGGTAAACCTCCAGGATAGCGCGGTGCAGGAGTTTGAAGAAAAAGGGCAGAACGAATTTCTCATCCAGTCCAGCAAGGAAAATATTGATATTGAAAACATTCAGCAGGTGGTGAGCCAGGCTTTATCGAAAGGATTCGGAGAAAAGAGTTTTGAGGTACGTCGAGTAGAAAGCGTGGGGCCCAAAGTAGGAAAAGATCTCCGGAAAAAAGGGCTGCTGGCCGTTATTTTTTCCTGGCTCTTGATGTTGGTTTATGTTGCCTTCCGGTTTGAATTTAGCTTTGGCGTGGGGGGCATTATTGCTTTGGCACACGATGTCTTGGTGACCATCGGTGCCTTTTCGCTTACCAATAAAGAAATAGACCTCACCATTGTAGCAGCGCTCCTCACCATTATCGGTTTTTCTATTAATGACACTATTGTGATCTTTGACCGGGTTCGCGAAAACCGGCGCAAAAAACCGTACGAGTCTTTGTCGAACCTGCTCAACCGCAGTATCAACGATACCCTGAGCCGCACGATCCTCACCACTGGCACCGTATTAATGGGGGTCTTAACGCTTCTCATCTTTGGGGGGGGCGTGATCCATGATTTCGCCTATGCCATGCTGGTGGGCTGTATTTCGGGAACCTACTCTACCCTTTACATTGCGAGTCCGTTTGTACTCTTTTGGGACAGTCATACCTCCAAAAAAAGAGGAAAAAGGTAGTTTTTCTGAGAAGTGAGTAACCTGTGATTAGTGTAGATGAAGCTCAAAATATTGTTTTGGACTCTGCCAAGGTTTTGGCTCTTGAAAAGGTAGATCTCCTTTCTTCTCTGGGAAGAGTAATGGGAGAAGATCTCGTCGCTCCATTCAATATTCCCTCCTGGGATCACGCCGCAATGGATGGCTATGCGGTTCGCTTCGAAGATGTCAGAACCGCATCCCCTGAAACTCCAGTGCAGTTAAATGTTATCGGGAATCTCCCGGCGGGCTATATGCCCAAAAGCTCGGTCGGGCTTTTACAAGCTTTTCGCATCATGACAGGTGCCCCTATCCCGAAGGGGGCTGATACGGTGGTAAGAAAAGAAGATACTTCCCCCTCCGGTAGTACCGTCCAGATCATCGTCGCTCCTAAACCAGGAGTCAATATTCGGAAAGCAGGCGAAAATGTAAAGGAAGGAGATTTAGTTATCCAGGAAGGTACGATTCTGCGTCCTCCCCATATTGGCATGCTTGCCTCTTTTTCGAAATGTTATGTCTCCGTCTATCAAACTCCCCGGGTGGCGATCCTATCAACCGGAGATGAGGTTACTGAGATAGATGTCCCAAAAGCCCCATACAAAATTGTCAACAGTAACATGTACACCCTCTCCGCCCTCGTTAAGGAATGCGGAGTTCACCCCATTATGCTCGGAATAGCCCGGGATGAAAAGCGCAAAATCATTGACAATCTCGAGCAAGGTCTTGGTGCTGACGTCATTATTACCACCGGAGGTGTTTCGATGGGGGATTATGATTTTGTGAGGAGTGCGCTCGAAGAAATGGGGGCTGAAGTAACGTTTTGGAAAGTAGCCATGGTACCGGGTAAATTCACTCTTTTCGGGATAATTGCAGGTAAACTTGTTTTTGGCCTTCCAGGGAACTCCTCATCCTGCATTGTTGCTTTCGAACAGTTCGTTCGCCCTGCACTTCTAAAGCTGATGGGGCATACACATCTCTTTCGCCCCCGGGTGGAGGCAATTCTATCGGAAAATGTGAAGAAAGGGAAAGATTTAAGATATTTTGTAAGGGTTCGACTCGCTTATAAACACGGAGAGCTTTACGCCACTACGACTGGGGAGCAAGGCTCTGGACTTATCAAATCCATGGTTCAGGCAAACGGATTGCTGATTGTGCCGGAGGACCGAGAAGAAGTCAAAGCGGGTGAAAAAATGACGGTCCAAATTCTTGACCGGACGTTTGAATTAGAGAATTAAAGTAGCTACTTTACCCTATGTCATGAAGTGAGAACTTCGACCCGGTTTCTTCCATTGTTTTTTGCCAGATAGAGAGCCTTATCCGCAAGTTCCATTATTTTTTTATAATCAAAATCCCGATCTTCCCCAGTAAAATATCCCATTCCAACACTGATTGTGATGGTGATGCCATCGAAATTAGTATTTTCTACCGTCTTTCTCAGTCTCCCAGCGACTTTTAAAGCATTCTTATAAGGAGTGTAGGGTAATATTACTGCAAATTCCTCTCCGCCGTATCGGGATACAATGTCACACAATCGGGTGCATTTTTTTAATATCAGCGCCACTCCCTCAAGCACTTTGTCGCCCGCCAGATGGCCATAATGATCATTTACCCAGTTTAAAGCCTGTGGCACTCCCGCCAGAGCAGCACGGCAATCAGTGCTGGACCCACGCAGGCGATCATGCTTACCCACAGGGGAATGGCAACCCCGCCCGCCGTCACTTCCACGCGAAAGACAAGCCGAAGAAGATGCGCGATAGCAATGAGTGTCAGCAAAACCATTGCCAAGAAAGAGCCGGGTTTCATTGTCGTATTCCTCCGTTTGGCTCCAAACATAAAAATAGTCCGGGAAAAGGACCATCTTTTTCTTGAAATTATCAAATATATTCAATAAATTTGTCAATAATAATCCTCTATATTGAACACTAAAATTACTTTAAACAAAAGAATGCGTACCTTTTCACCAATCAACGCAAGGAGGATCGATAATGTACCGGCTTATTAGACAAATTCAGGTCAATGTTCCCTTTACCATGCTCTGCGAGACCTATCTTGGCCTTTTTATTCGGCACCGGCTGAATCCG
>JAZDOO010000069.1:0-19667 GCA_043798555.1 Pseudomonadota bacterium
CACTCTTCACTCATAGTGAAAAGGTTTGAAAACTCATGAAGAAAATAGCAGTAACCGGGTTGGGGGTGGTCGCACCTTCAGGAATTGGTACTCGTCAATTTTGGGCTAATCTTAAGGCCGGGCGCTCTTTTATTAGGAAGATAACGCGCTTTGATGCCTCCCAATATCCTTCTCATATTGCCGGCCAAATAGATGACCTGGAGAAATATAGCTCCATTTCCAGGCGTCTCTTAAAGAAGATAGATTTATTCTCGCACATGGCCATGGTGGCTTCAGAAATGGCCCTGCAGGAAGCAGGAATTGACCTTAAGGAAGAAGACCCAAATTTAGTAGGAATCTTTCTGGGAAATGCTCTCGGAGGGTGGCTGTATGCTGAAACCGAATTGCGGGACTTATATATCGAAGGGCGTGAAGGTGTCTCCCCTTATATGGCTTCTGCCTGGTTTCCGGCTGCACCCCAAGGTCAGATTTCTATTTATTACGGTATCAAAGGGTTCAGTAAGACCGTAGTGGCAGATCGAGCGAGTTCATCAGTAGCAATCGGATATGCCCGTGATACGCTGAGTAAAGGAAAACTTAATCTGATCCTGGCCGGTGGTACAGAAGCACCGGTTACCCCGTATGCCCTTCTTTGCTGCAATACCTATGGAGGACTCTCAACTAATAATACTCATCCAGAGAAAGCGTATCGCCCGTTTGATAAGAAACGGGAAGGGTTTGTGATTGGTGAGGGTGCGGGAGTAGTGGTGATGGAAAGTATCGAGCGGGCAAAAGCACGGGGAGTAAGAATATTAGCACTTATCTCTGGTTTTGGCATTACCTGCGACGGAAAAGATAGAATCAATCCTGATTCGGATGGCAAACAATTGGCACGGGCCATAACCATGGCGCTTTTGGATGCAGGAGCAGCTCCGGAAGAGATTGACTACCTAAGCTTAGATGGACTGGCAGTGGATATATGGGATCGCACTGAAGTCAAGGCCATAAAAATGGTTTTTGGGGAGAGAGCCAAAGACATTCCGGTGAGTTGCCCAAAATCAATGTTTGGTAATTTGTTAGGCGCCTCAAGCGCCGTGGATTTAATCACCACCATTTTAGCCATGGAACATAATCTCATTCCCCCAACCCTTAATCTGGAGGAACCAGATCCGAACGGGTTACATTATGTTACCTCAGCGGCAAAGCGAACCGAGATCAAAAAAGCGGTGGTAATTTCCCGGGGGCGCGGAGGTATAAATTCAGTGTTGGTAGTTGAAAAAAAGGAGGTCACATGAAAATTTTATTTGTCATGCCTAAGGTTGGTGCCTGGGCAACCCATGGAAACCACGTTGCTCCCAATCAGCTCTATGCGCACTGGGCTGCGTATGTGAGAGAGAGAGGGTTTGAGGATGTGGAAGTTTTAGATTGTAAGGCCTTAGAGCTCTCAAAAGATGAAATGCTGGAAAAGGTAAAGGAGAAGAAGCCCGATCTCGTGGTCATAGGCGATATGCTTCACTCTTATGGTGGCTACGGCATTATTGCCCATTTTAATGAGTCCGCCAAAAGAATTAAGCAGGCCTTACCAGAAACCAAAATTGTTTTAGGCGGTCTCTGGTATTCAGCGACGCCCGTTGAGACTTTAGAGGCTAACACCGCAGTTGATTTTGTAGTTATGGGAGAAGAAGAGTCCTTTTACGATTTATTAGCTGCCCTGGATAAGAAAAAGAGCCTCAAGGATGTCCCGGGGGTTACCTCCAGGATTGATGGAGCAATTGTCATGGGGCCCCATAAACCTCTGTTAGAGGATCTGGATAAGCTGCCCCTTCCTGCCTATGACTTATTTCCGATGGAGCGATATGTTGGTCATACCCACTGGAAGCCTTTTGTAGAAATGGTTTCGTCCCGCGGGTGTCCCTCGGCCTGTACTTTTTGTTATGAGTGGGATCAATATGACCCCCGCTCACCTAAGGATTTTTTAAAGTGGCGAGCCAAATCACCCGAGAGGGTCATTGAAGAATTAGAACTCCTGCATAGGAAGTACGGTGTTGAAGTGGTAGTTATTCAGGATGACAATTTTAATGTCAACCCTGAGAGAGTAAAGAAATTTTGCGAGCTAAAGCTTGAGAAAGACATCCCCATTAAATGGGTATCCCTGGGAAGGGCAGTGGACTGGATTAATTGTGAATCAATCCTTCCGTTGATGAAAGAGAGTGGCCTTTTCATCGGAGTTTTTGGAATCGAAGTCACCACTCCTGAGGAACTCAAAAGGATAGCTAAGGGGATAACCATAGACCAGATAAAAAAGACGATTGATATTCTGCGCAGAAACAATATTGCGGTGGTGGCTGATATCATGATGGGGTTTGATTACGATGATGAAAGAATCATAAAGCAGCGGTACGAATTTACTGATGAGGTTGATCCTGACATTTTATGGATTGGTTTTGTTACCCCTGCTCCTAATTCACCGGTATGGAAAAAGGGCTTGAAGAATAAATGGGTCGATCCCAAAACCATAGATTTCAGCAAATGGGATTTCTTGCACCCGGTTATGCCTACCAATCATCTTGCCATCGAAGATTTAGGACGGCTCGGTGCGTGGTGCATGCGCGAGTTTTATTCTAAGCCGGGAAGAATAAACCGAATTATGGAAAGTGAGTTTGATATCTTAGCAAAACTGTGCTTCCAGGATGTTATGGCCGGGGTGGGAAAATGGGAAGCAGGCGCAACCAAAGGAGAGGTTTTGATATAAATGGAGGAATGCTATCGAATGGAAGTAACGGAAGTAAAAGAGACAATACTAATCCTCTTAGTAGACCTTTTTGAGATTGAGCCTGGGGAAATAATAGATGAGGCTGAGCTCTATAGTGGACTTGGGTTTGATTCCACCGAGACGGTGGAACTCATTCTCGAAATCGAAAAAGTTTTTAACATAAAAATCGCTGATAAGGAGATCACCAAGTTTTCGAGCTTACATGATGTTGAAAAGGTAATCCAAGGGAAATTAGCTCAATGCAATTCATTGATTTAAGCCTGCCGATTGATGATCGTTCCCCTGAAGTACACCCTTTCAGCATAGAACGTGTTGGACACAAAGAAGGGATAAGAAAACTCAACTGGGTAATGCTGAAAAGAACGTTCTGGGGGAAGATTTTATTTATCCTGGGGAAGAGAATCATAAAGCCTCAGGACCTCCCTGATGAAGAATTCCTGTCCTTAGAGACCGTGCACTGCCCGGTGCACATAGGCACGCATCTGGATTACTCATTTCACTATGGTACAAGGTCAGAAGGACGGCCATCCAAAACCATCAATGAACTTCCCCTGGACTGGTGTTTTTCTGATGGTGTAGTGTTAGACTTCTCTTACAAAAACCCGGGGGAAGTGATTAGTAGAGAAGAGGTCATAGGGGCGGTAAAGAAAATCAATTATGATATTAAGCCTCAGGAGATTGTTTTACTGCGCACGGATGCAGATAGGTATTTTGGCACCGAGCAGTACTTAACCCACTATCCGGGAGTATCACCGGAAGCGATTGAGTATCTTTTAGATAGAGGGGTAAAGATCATCGGCATTGATGCCTTGGGGTTTGATCGGCCCTATAAATTTATGATGGCAGATTTTATGCGCACCAAAGACGGTTCTTATTTATGGCCCGCCCACTTTTTGGGGAGAAAAAGAGAGTACGCCCACATTGAAAGGTTAACCAATCTGAATAAACTTCCAAGTCATGGGTTTAGGGTAGCCTGTTTTCCGGTAAAGATTAATAACACCGGTGCTGCTTGGGCACGGGTGGTGGCAATGGTCTAAAAGTATTGAAGGAGAGAAACGATGGGACATACATGTAATTCAATTATTATCAATGCACCGTATGATAAGGTCTTTGATATATCTAATGACATTCCACGGTGGACAGAATTGTTTGGTGATGAATATAAAGAAGCCAAGGTCATAAAAAGGGAAGGAAACAAAATCACCTTTCGCCTTACTGATGATGAGGGGAAATCCTGGCAGTCATTTCGGCTTCTCTGTAAAGAACACTGCTTTGCCTATGCGGAACGGGAGGAACCAAAATTTCCTTTTAAATTCATGAAAATCATCTGGCTCTATACACCCAGGCCAGAGGGGACAGAGATGACCTGGGTTCAGCACTTTACCATGGACGATAACGCCAAGTTTAACGATGAACAAGTAGAGGGTTTCATCAATAAGCACTCCCAGGAGAATCTCCAGATATTTAAACGAGCCATTGAACAAGAAGCAGCATCATAAACGTTGTTGAGGAAGATATGGAATCTTTAAAAGGGAAAACCGCTATTGTTACCGGAGCGAGTCGGGGTATCGGAAAGGCCATCGCCAAAGCAGTGGCAAGTCTGGGGATTAACCTCAGTTTAGCTGCCCGGGGAGAAGATCAACTAAAGGAAACGGCAGATGAGCTTAGAGAGGGGCATGGAGTACAGGTCTTAACCGTGTCCACTGATGTTACCAAATTTGAAGATTTGGAAAATTTGGTTAACCAGACCAAAAGAACGTTCTCTACCATTGATATTTTAATAAACAATGCCGGCATCTCCAGCCAGTATCCTTTTGAAAAGCAGCCTTTTGAGGACTTTGAGCGGTTAGTGCATACCAATTATCTTGGTTATGTGCGCATGATCCGGTTGGTGATCAACGAGATGATACAAAATAAGACAGGGACCATTATCAATATGGTTTCCGGTTCAGTTCTTTGTGACCCCCTTCCGAGGAATTTCTTAGTGTACAGTTCGCTCAAGGTAGGCTTACGGGCTTTTTCCAAAGGCCTTTTCTGGGAAATGCGGGATCACGGAATCAAGGTTACTTCAATTCTTCCAGGGGTCACTGATACTGAATTAACCGGGAAGCTTGAAAAGGTGACCATGGACAAGTCGCGACTCATGTCAACTGAGGCAATTGAAAATGCCATTAAATTTGCGTTAACCGTACCAGTGAATGTCTGCCCGTTAGAAATCTCAGTTATTAATCAACGAACTCCCTGGACCGAACCAGTTATCCCCTTTAAGCAGGAGCATCCGGATACATGATGGAGCGCATTTTACGGAGCACCGAACACAAATGATTATAGATGCTCATAGCCACTGGCTCCCTGAAGATATTATTGCTCATGCCCATTTTTTTTCCAAGGCCTGGAGTGATATTGAAGCCCAAATTATGATGATGGATGAGGCAGGTATTGACAAGGCTCTCTTGAGTTATCCTACCTCAGACGCGCATATCAGGTTGGGAGGAATAAACGAGGTGGCGAGGATCTATAATGACCGTGTGGCTGAGGTACTTAAAAAGTTTCCTGACCGGTTTATCGGGGCAGCAGTGTTACCAGTCGGAAATCATGATGCTATGGTTGGTGAATTCAAACGGGCAACTGAACAATTAGGATTTAAGGCTCTTTCCTTAGCAAGTAGCTATGATGGTATCTATCTTGATGATACGATGTTTTTTCCAGTATATAAGGAGGCCGGTAAGCGAGGCACTCCGGTCTTTGTTCACTCCCAGATTATAAACCCCATTGGGTATGAACGGGTACAAGACCCTTTGCTCACCCCGGTAATTGAGTATGTTTTTGATGTTACAATGTGCATTGGTAAACTCCTGATGAGCGGTACCTTGCGGGAATATCCCGAGGTCGCATTCATTTTTGCGAACTTTGGTGGCAGTATTCCTCTTTTAGCCCACCGATTTGATGAGACCTATCGAATGTTACGAAGCATTAACTTTGTGAAGGACCTGGAAGGAAACCCAACCGAATTCATAAGCAAGATTTATGTAGATACCGGAGGAGATAAAACAACCGCAAGTTTTCTTGCGTCCCTGGAACTTTTTGGAGCTCATCACATACTGTGGGGAAGCGACTGGCCAGCAAAAAAGGATATTACAGGAGCGATTCAAGCAGTCACAAACTTAAACCTGCCTGAGCAGGATAAAAAGAACATTATGGGCGGCACCTTAGAACATTTGTTGAAAGGAGTATGACCATGGAGATGCAAAAGGAAATCCATTTAACCGGGAAAGACTTGGTTGAGATGGTGCAATTACGACCCCAGGATGTGGGTAAATATGCCATTATTCCCGGACCGAAGGACCGGATGGAAGTAGTGGCAAAAAAACTAAAAGACGCCATGAGGAATTTCTCCTTCATGGAATACGCTATGTATACTGGCGACTATGAAGGAATAAAGGTTACTATCATGAACGGGGGAAGGTTTAGTGCTGACACGGCCATAACCACCGAAGTAGTTTGTAATGCTCAGATTAAAACTATTATTCGCATTGGAACCTGTGGCGCTTTAGATGAACGCATCAAAGTCGGAGACCTCGTGGTGGTGGAGAAGGTAATCCGGGGTGATGGAGTAACCCCTTATTACGTGAATGAGGGATTCGAAACTATTCCTGACAAGACACTCACTGAGATGGTAATGGGAGTGGCCCAAAGTTCAGGAGCGAGTGTCCATAAAGGCTGTGTCTGGACAACGGATGCACTCTTACGGGAAACAAAAGAGATCGTTGAAGCTAAGAGAAAAGAAGGGGCCATTGCAGTGGACATGGTTTCTTCCAGCCTCCTTACTATTGCTCGGTTATACAATGTGAAAGCGGCTGCAATCCTTGCAGTAAGCGACAATGTTATCACCGGTGAGATGGGGTTTATGAATCCGCTCTATTATATGGCGGAAACGAAGCTGGTTGAGATTGCTTTACAAACAGTAAAACGATTGGAAGGAAAGTAGGTGAAATTTTCCCCACTTTTTTGGCCGGTTAGGCTGAAAGGAAATACCATCTACGTGCTTGATGAAACGCAGCTACCTCACAAGCGGGTCTATCTACGCCTAAAAAATTACCGGGACGCCTGCCATGCCATAAAAACCATGAAAACCCGCGCCGTAGGTCAGATACTCCTTGTCTTTTATACGTTTCTTCTCCATATTAAGCAACACCAAAACAAGAAAAGGCTTCTCCCTTCCCCACATACGATTGCTCAGCAATTAAATGCTACGCGACCAACCCTCCCTTTTAAGATCTTAACGGACTTAGTCTTAGCGTGGGCGCGTGATCCTTCTTCCATCGAACACAATATCCTGAGATTCCTTGCGTTCCTTAAGGAGAAACGAATCGAACAGGCTCAGGAAGCAAGCACCCTTATCAGTAATGGTGATGTCATTCTCACCCACTGTAATGTGAGTGGATTGCTCCCTTTGATGGGCGAGTTCTGCCGCGAGCAAAAAAAACAGATTAGCTTTTGGGTAACAGAAACCAGACCCTATTTTCAAGGTTCGCGCCTCACTGCCTGGGAGCTTAAACGGGCGGGATTCAAAGTGACCATAATCCCTGATAGTGCGGTGGCTCATGTACTTGATCAAGGTTTAGTGAATAAAGTAATAACCGGTGCCGACCAGATGGCGAAAAATGGTGATATTGCCAATAAAATTGGAACGCTTCAAATTGCTTTATTAGCAAAAAGACTGAATATTCCTTTTTATGTTTTTACCCCTCCCCCTTCGAGTGCACGGACAGGGAAAGACATTACCATTGAGGTAAGACCAGATAAAGAATTATTAACCATTGCCGGCCGTCGAGTTGCGCCGCGGGGGGTCACGGGCTATTATCCCGCTTTCGATATTACCCCGGCAAGCCTGGTTACCAAACACATTCCCTTACAAATCCAACAATGGAAGAAAAAGCCTTAAAGGAAGAAATCATCGCTTTGGGCCGAAGACTTCATGAGTTACGACTGGCGGTGGCCAGAGGGGGCAATCTAAGCTCCCGGGTTGATAAGGACACTATGTTTATTACCGCTACTTCCACAAGTTTGGGTCAGCTCAACGAAGCAGATATTATTAAAGCAGATGTTACTCACCCGGCCAACGTTGAGCATAAACGGTTATCCACGGAATTTCCTTTACACCGCGCGATTTACAAGAATTTTATGGAAGCGAACCGGGTAATTCATTGTCACCCAGCGCTCACCAATGCTTATTTTTCCGTTTATGACGACCTTGACGTGTTAACCTTTGAGACCAAACTTTACTTAGGTAATGTTCCGGTGGTTAAACAGTTTACTCCCAGTATCACCAATCCTCAAGAAGTCATTGACGCCCTGAAAACTAACAATATCGTTGCGATTAAAAATCATGGCGTGGTAGCGGTGGGAAATACCTTCACCGATGCACTCTACTTAATCGAGGGACTGGAAGAAGCGGTGAGAATGGCAGGAGTAGCAATGCTTTTTAAGAAAGAGGTCATCAATCCCTTTGAAGCCGAACTTAAAAAAGACCTCTCTATTCCGATGCCAAAACCAGTATATGAAATGTTTTCTCCCGGTCATATCGAGGCAATTGTTGGCCTGGTAAATAAGGATGAATTTATTGCCCAAAAAGGAGCAGAGCTTGACCTTACCGTTGAGCTTGCCATAAAGCTTCTGGAACAGCCAGAAGGAGCCTATACCTTTTGCTTTGAAAAAGGAAAGATAGTGAAGGTTGAACAACGTGATACTGCGCCTTTTGTGATTTCCGCTTCAGGAGAGGTTTGGAGGCACGTTTTTTTAGGCAAGCTTGATCCATTTGTGGGAACGATTCAAGGAAAAATGAAGTTAAAAGGCGAATTAATAAAACTCTCCCGCTGGTATTTACCATTTACCCGCTTGTTTGCTTTATTTAAGGAGGTGAGGATCAAGTAACAACACGATATTAGGGATATACTGAAGGTCAAAAGAAGGTGGCCGTTAGAAGACATTGTCAAATCCGAAATCCGAATATCGAAATACTAAACAAGCCCAAAATTCAAATTTCAAAAGCGTTTAGAATTTTGAAGTTTTGGTAATTTAAATTTGTTTCGCATTTAGGACTTCGAATTTCGAGTTTAAATCCGTAAGGAGTATTTCGGATTTTGAAGGTGTGGGGCCTATCTTGTCTGGATTAAGCAACTCATCTTTATCGTTTAACTATCAAAAAGGAGGGAACTGATGAAACCGCTTAACGTCTTTCTCGTGATCATGGTTGGCGTACTGGTTGTTTTTATTGGTAACTATCCAACCGCCGGAGCCGAAGAAACTTCACTCTTACTCCCCGCGGATTGTCCAAACTGTTGTAAGAAAGTAAATCTTTATCCGGGAATTAATGTTAATGATCTGATGCGGACAAAATATATTGTAAAATATACCAAATTTGCCAACGACCAGGAAAGTGTGGGAAGCTTTATCATGGTTGACAAACGAGGTCTTAAACGGTCCCGTAAGTGGCACCGTTACCGGGTTATCTTGGGTAAAGATGGAATTGATTACAAAGACCTTATAGTGTTGACTGAACCCCAGCATATCAAAGGACTGGCAGTACTTACCTGGATGTACCTTGACCCCAACAAGGAGAGAGACAACTGGATCTGGCTTCCCAGTCAGAGAAAACTCCGGAGGTCTTCACCTGCCGAGGATGATGATGCTGCATTTGGCTCGGACCTTACCAATGAAGAAATAACCACACGGAATTGGGATGATGAGACCTATGCTTACGTGAATGAAGAAGGGAAATTTGAGGGTTACACCTCTCGCCACACCGGGAAGACCTATTATAAAGATGTTGCGAGCTGGGTGGTGGAAGCTACTCCCAAAAGAAAGCCCTGGTATTACTCAAAGCGGATATTGTTTATCCCGAAAAATATTGGGGCCCAGGTCCACGATGATATTTTCGACCCTAACGGAAAAAAGTATAAAGATCTTCTCAGGGTTTACGAGATCCGGGAGAATGGCTGCATCCCCATGACCTATGTGGAGTGTATTGACCATCGCACTGATCACATGACTGTTATAGAAATTGACTGGATCAAACTGAATGTTGGCCTGGATGAAAAGCTCTTGGCACCAAAGGCATTGATGCGAACCAAGTGGTAGAAAGGAGGAAGAGATGAAAAAGTGTTTGGTCTATATTGCTGCAGTGGTTTGTTTTATAGTTACCGGGGGGGTAGGAACAGCTCATGCCCTTTCTTTCCTGGACAACCGGCTGACAATTTCCGGATTCTTGAAAAATGAGACTGCCCATAATATTGGTCATGACAAAGACTTTATGAAAATTGAGAATACCTTTCAAATAGAAACTGAGTACCGGTTTAATGAGGCTTTCAACTTCTTCTTTATCATAAGGGAATTTTATGACTCAGCCTTTGATGCTAACCCCATATTTGAAAACAATCGGCACCTTCTCTGCCGTACCCATGGCACCGATTGGCTCAGAGAGCTTTACCTTGATTACAATTCGTCGAGCCTGGATATCCGGTTCGGAAAACAGCAAGTGGTGTGGGGAACAGCGGACGGGATTAAAATTATGGATGTGATTTGTCCCACGGATCAGCGAGAGTATTTTCTTGATAATTTTGCCGATAGCCGCATCCCTCGCTGGATGTTAAAGTTAGAATACTCACCTACCGTGAATGGGACCTTACAATTTCTTTTCATCCCGGACTTTGAAACTGACTTTCTTGCTCCTCCAGGATCACCTTTCACTTATAGGGCTAATACTCTTAAGGGGGAGTTGGCCGAAGCGCTCCAGAGTCTATCGCGAATCCCGAGAACGCACTATACTTTTACTGAGGTATATGATAAGCCCGGGGAGTCATTTGAAAACGCTTCTTTTGGAGTACGGTGGCTTGATATTCTTTCAAATGGTCTTGAATATACCCTGAACTACCTCCACGGGTATGGAAATCCAGGAGGAAGGGTCCTGATCTATAATATGGGTCGGCCTCCTTTCCCCGGTGCCCCTCCGCAAGGAGACTGGGTTATGAAATTCAAATACCACTTCACCGAACTTATGGGTTTCACGTTTACCAAAGGAATTACCACCGGGCCTTTGCAAGGGTTATCTGTACGAGGAGAGTTTGCCTACATTCATAATAACTATAACTCTACGGACACCCCAAACCAATTGGGAGGCATTGCTCGAGTAGATAACTATAAATATGTGCTCGGTCTGGATAAATACCTGGTAACGAACTGGCTCTTCAGTTTTCAATTCATCCAGTTAGTCACTGACCGGGAAACTGACAATGGTAACCGTCTCCTTTTCGGTCCTACTAAAGCTCCGCTCGATAAGTTCGAAACCTTTTTAACCTTAAGGGTTTCCACTGATTTTATGCATGAAAGGATCAAGCCGGATTGCTTAATTATGTACGGAGATGATAATGACTGGAGGGTGTCTCCCAGGATAGAATATGAACTGAGGGATTACCTGAATATTGCGCTGGGAACCCACTTTTTCTGGGGAAAGCGCGACCAGCTCCTGGGAGAATTCCGGGATAATGATGAGGCGTTTATAGAAATAAAATATGGCTTTTAGCATTTAGAAGTTAGGAAGGTGAGAGGACAATGAACGTAGGAAAAGTATTGCGAGACACTGCTGCTCGGTTACCAAGGAAAAGGGCGGTTATTTTTGGTAATCAATCCTTTACCTTTAGCGAGCTTAACCTTGCTGCTGATCGGGTGGCCAACTTTCTTACCGAGAAAGGGATAGGAAAAGGGGATCGGGTAGGAATGATTTTTCCCAATATTCCCGAATTCGTCATTGTTTATTTTGGGGTCCTTCGTCTGGGAGCTATTGGTGTCCCTCTCGATCCTCGTTTAAAAGGAGACGAATTAGCTCCGGTCCTCAACGATGCTGCGGTTAAAGCGCTCTTTGTTATCAACGATAAGTTTACCGAGATTCGTTCAGATTTGGAGCGCGTGGAGAGTCTTGCTACGGTGGTCGTTTTCGGAGGAAAGATTTCGGAAAACCTTACCTTGGAAGCGGTGGTAAAGGCGGAAATGCCTTCGGATGAAATTGACACAGAGGTTAATGAGGAAGATGAGGCTCTCTATCTCTATACTTCGGGAACCACAGGAAAGCCAAAAGGGGTGGTGCTCACGTTTCGGAATCTGGATTATTTCCCTCTCACCATGAACAGGATGGTTGGGGCGGGAGAGAATGATGTGATTGGGTTCATCCTTCCCTTATCTCATATCTCCGGCCCAGTGGTATCCAATCTGGTTGCTCTTAATGGTTCCACCATGTTCTTATTTGAACATCTCCGGCCGGACAGGATCCTGGAAGAAGTTGACCGGCATGGTATTACCTATTTTTTTGGAGTTCCTCCCATTTTTCAGTCGCTGCTTCGGGTGCCCCATAGAGAGCGGTATCATTTAAAGAGCTTGGTTTATGTCTCCATGATGGGTACAAATGTTCCCATTCAGCTTTTAAAAGACTTCAGGGAAGCTTTTCCCACAGTAAAAACAATCCAGGGGTATGGTCTGACCGAGGCATCTCCTTATATTACGTTACTTCCCCTCGAATATGCGGACACTAAGCTGGGGAGCATCGGTCTTCCGGTACCGGATATTCAGATAAAGCTCCTGGATGCCAATGGAACCGAAGCTCCTAACGGAGCGGTAGGGGAGATTGTGGTCAAAGGTCCAATGATTATGAAAAGCTACCATAATAATCCCGAAGCCACCAGAGAAATAATCCAGAACGGGTGGCTCTATACCAATGACCTGGGAAGGATTGACCAGGACGGATTTATCTATCACTTGGGCCGAAAGGACGACATGATCATCACCGGAGGGCTGAATGTTTTTCCCGCTGAGATTGAGAATATGTTGATGAAACACCCAGGTATTCTGGAAGTGGGGGCCGTAGGAGTACCTGACGAAGAACGAGGACAAATAATTAAGGCGGTAGTAGTTCCCAAACCCGGGAAATCGCTGGATAAAAAGGAGGTTATCGGGTTCTGCCGGGAACATCTTGCAGATTTCAAGGTTCCTAAGGTAGTGGAGTTCAGTAATTCTCTGCCTAAAACTTCTACGGGGAAGATTTCTCGTCGCGAATTGATGTGCAAATCATTTTTTTTACTTGAAACTCCGAAAACTATGTGTAATATATAGGCAAATTTTTTATGGTGGTGAAAAAACATCCTATGTAACGAGAATAATTTATCATTTTTTTATGCATTAAACAGTAGTCCTGAGCGGGAATGTATCTGTACGAAGGGTTTAATAAACATAAAGAAGCAATAATCAAAACCAAGATCCTTAAAAAACGCGTTTTTCTTCTTTTAATTGGTTTCTTTCTTCTCTACCCCATCTTAATTTCCGAACAGGACTCTTACTCCCTCTCTTCACCTCAACCGGAATTCTTTAAACAATACCCGGTTATTCCTCATGACCCTCATTCCCTTTCCTTATTCCCAATAAGCCAAGAGGCGCATAAGGATGAGGTCCCCGCTACTGTCAAGGGTTGTGTGTGCTCCGGACAGTCTTTTTATTCTATCTTGATAGGCCACGGATTTTCATCTTCAGCCATATCCGAGTGTATCGAAGCATTTAAGCCAATGTTCAACTGCCGGAAAGTCTCTCCGGGAGATGAATATGAGATTGTGACCGATACTCACGGGGATATCCTTACGTTGACCATCAAAGCCAGTCCATTAGACATCTACCATTTAAAGAGAGAGGGGCAAAAACTGGTGGCCTCTCAAGAGGAAGTTTATCTGGATAAGAAAACGGTTACCATTTCCGGACAAATTGATTATTCACTTTTTAGTGCTATTGCAGATGTAGGAGAAAAAGACGAGCTGGCACTGAAATTTGCCGATATCTTTGCCTGGGATATTGACTTTCGCCATGACCTTCAGAAAGGTGACCGATTTAAGATCGTGTTCGAAAAATATTTTACCGAAAATGAGTTCATTCGGTATGGCAAAATTTTGGCGGCAGAATATGGTAGCCAGGATAAAATTCACCGTGCCATTTACTTTAAAGATCCCGAAGGTTGTGAAGACCATTATACCCCCGAAGGAAATTCCTTGCGCCGGAGTTTTATCCGGTCTCCTTTGCGATTTACAAGAATAAGTTCTGGCTATTCTTATCGTAGGTTCCATCCTATCCTTAAAAAGTTTAGACCTCATTTAGGGGTTGACTTTTCTGCTCCCAGTGGTACCCCGGTTTGGGCGGTAGCAGATGGTGTGGTGACCTGGAAAGGCTGGAAAAACGGGAACGGTAATACTGTGACCATTCGTCATCCCCTTGGTTATGAAACCACGTACAATCATCTTTCCTGCTATGCAAAGGTGATAAACGTAGGCAAGCGGGTTAAACAAAAAGATACTATTGGATTCGTGGGAACCACTGGATTGTCAACCGGACCCCACTTAGACTATCGGATGAAGAAAAATGGTAAAAATATCAATCCGCTTACGGAAAAGTTCCCCCCTGGTTTTCCGGTTGACCAAGCCTACCGGACCGCATTTTTAGCAGTCTCGCAACAAATGCTGGCTTCCCTGGAGAAAGAGCCTTCCCTCTCTCATAAGGCAGTAGCCCGTTTTCAACTTCTCCAATAAAACGTGCCATGCGTGCGGTTATTCAAAGGGTGAAAAATGCCCGCGTGAAAGTGAATGGTCGAATAATCGGAAGTATCGGTCCGGGGCTTTTGCTTTTTTTGGGCATCGGTCGTGAGGATACTCATAACGATGCTGACTATTTGGTAGATAAATCCATCAATTTGAGGATTTTTGAAGATAAAGAAGGTAAATTAAACCTTTCTCTCCTTGACGTTGCCGGAGAAATGTTAGTAGTCTCCCAATTTACCCTCATGGCCGATTGCCGTCAAGGCAGACGTCCCTCTTTTTCCGCTGCTCAAGAACCTGAAAGGGCGAAAGAACTCTACCTTTATTTCATTCGACAGGTAAAAGAAAAAGGTGTTTCAATTGCTACGGGTGAATTTCAGTCCATAATGGACGTAAACATTCTTAATCATGGTCCAGTTACCGTATTATTAGATAGTAAAAAGGCGTTCTGATGGTTATGACCGGGGTTATTCTTTGCGGAGGGGAAAGCAGACGCATGGGCCAAAACAAGGCCTTTATTAGCATTCAGGGAGAACGGATCATTGACCGCACCGTTTCTCTTTTTAAAGATCTCTTTGATGATGTGCTTTTGGTTACCAATGCTCCTTTAGAATACCTGGACTTGAACGTTCGGATCGTAACTGATCTTATCCCGAAAAAAGGCTCTTTGGGAGGTATTTATACTGGTCTTTTTTTCTCTTCCTCCCCAAAGGCATTTTTTGTCGGCTGTGATATGCCCTTTCTCGACAAAAAGGTCATTCGGTATTTCTTAAATAAAGCCGACGAAGCGGATATTGTCGTTTACCGGTCAAATCAGTATTGGGAGCCTCTCCACGCTATTTATTCCCGGAAGTTTATCAAGCCCATTGAACGATTGATGCAACAAGGCGAACTCACGATATTAAAAGCGTATAAATGGATGAAGGTAAGAGAGATTAAAAAGGAAGAAGTGGAACCCATAGATCCGGGTTTACATTCCTTGGTAAATATAAATACCCCGGATGACCTAAAGAGAATGATGAATGCCCACCAAGGTAATCCCACCGTCGAACGTAATACTCAATTACTATGAAGCACTATTTTTTTATCGGCATTGGAGGGAGCGGGATGAGCGGACTCGCCCAGATAAGTCGTGCCGAAGGGAATGTGGTGTCTGGCTCGGATCGAAACTTTGACCGTCACCGTGATCAAGAGCTCTTCCGCTGTTTACGAGCCCAGCAGATTACCATCTACCCTCAGGATGGAACCGGGATCACTCCGCCCATTGATGAGGTGATCATCTCGAATGCTATTGAGCATGATAACCCTGATGTGAAGAAGGCCCGAGCTCTCTCCCTGCCAGTTATTGCACGATCTGAATTTCTTGCCCGAATTTTCAATGCCTCTCAGGGAATTGGAATTGCCGGAAGCAGTGGTAAATCCACAATCACCGCTATGGCTGCCAAGATTATGGATGACGCTCAATTCGATCCCACCGTCATTAATGGGGCGATCATTCCGGAGTATAAGAGTGCTGACCGGCTGGGAAACGTAAAAAAGGGAAGTTCCCCTTATATGCTCATCGAGACTGACGAGAGTGATGGCTCGCTGGTTAGTTTTTATCCGGAAATAAGTATCCTGGCAAATATCTCCAAAGATCACAAGCCAATTCCTGAACTCAAACCGATTTTTTTGCGGTTTTTGGAGAATACCAGAAGCGCTATGATTGTTAATGCTGACTGTCCCTATTCCCAAGAACTAATTGCTCACCTTCTCCCCGAAAAAGTAATCACCTTCGGATTTAACCAAACAAGTTATCTTAGGGCTGAGAAAGCAGCATTGTCAGCATGTAACTCCACCTTTACTGTCCATGACACGGTTTTCTCGCTTCCGATTCCAGGAAAACATAATATTGCTAACGCTTTAGCCGCTATTGCCCTGGGAACAACCCTGAAGATACCGCTTGCGCTCATGACCCGGGCTTTGGAAGGGTTCCGGGGAGTGGAACGGCGGCTTGAGTTAGTTGGGAATGTAGCTGGGATTTTGGTTTTTGACGATTTTGCCCATAATCCTGCCAAGATTGCTGCCGCAGTAGAAACCCTAAAGCAGAGAGGGTCTCGTCTGATCCTGATCTTTCAACCCCACGGTTTTGGGCCCACCAAGCTTTTGCAGAGGGAACTTATCGAAACCTTTAACGCCGGCTTGACTTCAAAAGATATATTGATTGTGCTGGATATCTATTACGCCGGGGGAACAGCGGATCAATCAATCAGTTCTGCTGATTTGGTGCGAGGAGTTTCGGTTCCCCAGGCAGAAAACATCAAGGATCGAGAGAAAGTGATCACCCGAGTAAGTGAAATGAGTAGACCCGGGGATGTGATCGTGGTTATGGGGGCAAGGGATAATACCCTTAGTGAGTTGGCTCGTAATCTTGTTACTCAGCTGAAAAGGAAAAAATGCTCCAGTCAAAGGAAAGAGACCATTTAAAGTAAAACCCCTCTCCCCTTGCGGGAGGGATGGGGTGAGGGAAAAAAAGATGAGTACTTACAATGATGAAGAGAAAGAAAAGCTATCCTGGCGGGACATTGATAAACGTAAGGATGAAAGCAAGCACGTCTCCCGAGAAAGACCATATCATAAAAAATCTAAACTTTCCCGGTGGGCTTTGAAACAACACCTCAAGGAGGCAGAAAAATTGTTCATGGGTAAAAAAGGGACTGAAGAGTATAAAAGGGCCCTTAACGAAATTCATAAGCGCCATGGGACGCCAAAGTTTAATCCGGTGGTAAAAAGCTTTGTTAAGGAATATGGTTTGCCTGACACCTGGGATACTCTTTTTCTCTTATTGGATTACAAAGAGCCTGACATTGTAACCGAGGTGATGTCGAAACTTAAAGGGCACTACCGGGAAAGAAGCCTCAATGAAATGCAAGGTTTCAGGGCAAAGCTTGAAATAATAGCAATGACCAACAAAAAAGAGGTCTTGAGAACTACTGCTCAAAAAATCTTAGAGGAATTATAACCGCGAAGTGTTATTGGGAGAGGGGGGACGGCTGAGGAAGAGGGGATGAAAGAGGAGAAAACAGCCGTCCCCCCGAAAGATAAGGAATAAAGAATTCCAAACTACATTTTACCAGCGGCCTTCCGTTTTGAAGCTTTCAGGGCATTGATAGTCTTTCTATGGGCCCCCTCAGTTTCTTTCTTAATGTGAGTAGCAAAGTTGCAGGGGCTATTTCCCCATCGGGAACGTGGTTCTGCATAGGCGGAACAAAATTTGCCCGTCGCGAATTCTACAATCCGGTCGCAATTTTCACACTGCTCAACTATAGTATAACATTTCCCACCATTATAGCCACAGCCGGTCTTGGTCATAAAAATACATTCAGCCCCCGTTTTCAAGGTTTGACAAACCATGGCAATCACCCCCTTTCATCAAATAAAATTTAATTGTTGAAAATAACCATTTAATAACTACCTAAGCCTGTCACCTCTTAGGCACAATGAAAATGAACTATTAGGAATTAAGGGGGAAATGAGTGCTCTCCCCTTTTTCAGGGAGAGTGGGAAGGGATTTTTTACCTAAATCCAAACCTCTGGAGCTGATCAACCAACCGTTGATGAGCGCAGTTTATTCACCCTTTGACAAAAAGTCTCGAAAATAGAAAAAAATAAAGAAGACATTTTAAAAACTTTATTTCGTTTGTCAAGAAAAAAATTTCCCATTATCACCATCTTGCCAAGATTTATTCATCGCTCCATTTTTCATATATTTCTCTGAGGATCCGGTGTAATATCTTCCCTGTGGGTGTTCTGGGCATTTGCTCATCTTTAATAAAATCAATAGATTTTGGTAGCTTGTAACCGGCCAGTTTGCCTCGGGCACATTCTTTTATCTCCTTGGCAAGTTCTTCGCTCGGGTCATATCCATCACGTAATACCACAATGGCCTTTATTGTCTCACCCCATTTATAATCGGGAACACCAATAACGGCAATATCTTTAATGGCCTCATGGGCCCCCACAACACTTTCCACCTCGGAAGGAAAAACATTTTCTCCACCGGTGATGATCATGTTTGCTTTTCTATCTACCAGCACATAATAACCATCTTCGTCCCGCCTTGCCATATCTCCAGCAGAAGACCACTCGCCTTCAAAGGCCTTTTTGGTCAATTCTGGCTCTTTCAGGTATTCTTTGAATAACATGGGCGTGCGATAAAACAGTTCCCCCACCTCACCATCGGAAACCTCGTTCCGGTTTTCGTCCAGTAACTTGATCCTGTCTGTCCCAAAGATCTCTCGGCCAATCGTACCAAGCTTTTTGAATTGGTCTTCCGGTCTGAGCAGGGTCACTAATCCTCCTTCGGTACTCCCATAAGCTTCCCATAACTCGGCATTCTTGAAGTACTGCATAATAGCAGCTTTCAGTTCCTTTCTTGCGGGAGCCGAGGAGATCAAAAGCTGACGGACAGAAGAGACATCAATGCGGTTTTTCACCTCCTCGGGGAGAGCCAGCATCATGGTATAATGGGTGGGCACCAGAGAGGTAAAAGTAATGTTATATTTCTCAATGGTTCTCAATAAATCTTCGGGATCAAAATGGACCATGTTATAGACAAAGACAGGTGCGGATACCAGGGTGTAAGGAAAAGAATAAAAAATGGAGTTGACGTGACACATAGGCATGACTAACATGACTTTATCCGTAGGACGGACGCCCATGTTTATATTGTTCAAGACATATTCAGCAAGGTAACTTTCATGGGTTCTGACCACTCCCTTTGGGCGAGCGGTGGTCCCAGAGGTATACATGATGGTCCAGGTATCATCGCCATCCACCATAACCTCCGGCTCTTCAGGCGCTGAGGTGGCCAGCCATTCCTCATAGCCAATGTATCCTTCCGGGACTGGTCCATCTCCTAAGTAGATATAGGCGTTTTTTGGTACCGGAAGCCTCTCTTTAATCCCGTTTATGAGATTCATGAAAGGCTTTTCCACAATCAAGGCTTTACATTCTGAATGATTGACAACGTACGCTATTTCCGGCCCTGCCAATCGAAACATGAGGGGAACGATTATTTGTCCTCCTTTGGCACAACCGGCATAGATGTCCATCCACTCACCCCGGTTATAGGCGACCACAGCAAAACTATCTTTGTATCCTACCCCCAAGTCCTTCAGGCCGTTTGCCAGCCGGCAGGATCGTTCATCCCACTCCTTAAAGGAATATTCATTGCATTTGTCCTGCCATCCCAGTTTATCGGGATAGTTAATGGCATTCATTTTTAAAACAGTTCCCACATGCATCCATGTGCT
>JAZDOO010000087.1:0-4784 GCA_043798555.1 Pseudomonadota bacterium
GGCATGGCTTCTCAGAAATATGGTAGGCCCTGGGATGAATTTAATAAGTGGGATGCGAACAGAATTCTGGAATCTCTTAATGCTGCTGGTCTGTTTTATGAGCGCTGTAAGGAGGCAATGGGAGGAACAGTAAATTGCCGCGAGATCACTGGCATGGAGATAAAATCTGCGGAAGATGTAATGAGGTATAGTGAGTCATTAAATTTTGAAATCTGCTGCCAAAACTGTGGAAAGGTTGCAAGACTGGTAGTAGAAACTCTCCTGGAAGCTGATTAGCAAAGAGAGGAAACGCATTGGAGGAGCTACACTTTGAATTATATCGTATTGTTTGACAAAGAAAAATAATTTGGTTATAATTTGATCAAATGTTCAATTGATTCATTGGGTGAGGGCTTAAAATGAATATATCAAATGATACCTACCAACCGAAAAACAAGATCCGATTTCTCACTGCCACTTCGCTCTTTGATGGCCACGATGCGGCCATAAACATCTTCCGGAGGATTCTGCAAGCGAACGGGGCTGAGGTGATTCACCTTGGCCATAACCGCTCGGTGAATGAGATTGTGGAAGCAGCCATTGAAGAGGACGTCCAGGGGATTGCAGTAAGCTCGTATCAGGGTGGGCACATGGAATTTTTCAAATATATGATTGATCTTCTTAAGAAAGAAGGAGCAGGACATATCAAAGTATTCGGGGGTGGAGGAGGGGTCATTATCCCCGAAGAAGCGAAGGAACTTGAAGAATATGGCGTATGTAGAATTTATACCCCCGAGGACGGAAGGGTCATGGGGCTTAAAGGGATTGTGAACCACATGCTTCGGAACACTGATTTCTTAACCTTCGATGGGGGCGGGGAGAAAGCGATAAGGCAGCTTTCTCCTGATAAAAAGAGGCTGATCGCCAGCTCAATTACCGCGGCTGAGGTTTATAAAGCCATGGAAGATGGCCATCTGGCCAAGATGAGAGCCGAGATAAAAAAAAAGATTGGAGGAAGAAAGGTTCCGGTGGTGGGGATAACTGGCACCGGGGGATCGGGAAAGTCCTCTCTTACTGACGAATTTGTCCTGAGAACCATAAATGATCTCCCAAATATCACCATTGCCATCCTTTCGGTTGACCCTTCGAAGCGAAGGAGCGGGGGAGCTCTTTTGGGTGATCGAATTCGTATGAATGCCATTGATAACCCTCGGGTGTATATGCGGTCCCTAGCCACCAGGGCTTCCAAGACCGAGCTGGCTGAGTCTATCGAAGAGGCTATTCAAGTACTCAAAGCATCCGGATTTGACCTCATTTTTCTGGAAACCGCGGGCATTGGCCAGGGGGATACCCAGGTTACTGATTTTTCGGACGTTTCCATTTATGTCATGACCTCGGAATACGGAGCAGCAACTCAACTCGAAAAGATTGACATGCTCGATTTTGCCGATCTTATTGCCATCAACAAATTTGAACAGAAGGGCTCAGAGGATGCCCTTCGGGCGGTCCGCAAACAGTACCAGCGCAACCACGAGCTTTTTGAAAAGGCTCTGGAGGAGATGCCGGTATACGGGACGATAGCCGCTAAATTTAATGATGATGGGGTCACTGCGCTCTATCAGGTTATCTTAGAAAAGATCGAGGAGAAGACCGGTATTTGTTGGAAGAGTCAGCTCCCTAAGATAAGGAAGAAAGCACCCTCATCAAAAACCATCATCATTCCCTCCGAGAGAGTAACCTACTTACGGGAAATTGCTGAGACTGTGAGAAAATACCACCGATGGGTTAGAGAACAAGCCCAGTTTGTAAGGAAAGCGTGGCAGGTTGAAGAAACGATGCGGTTACTGCGGGAGGAATCAGAAGGAAATCCCAGCATCCAGGAAACCCTTCGCTCATTGGAAAAGAAAAAGAGGGAAATAAGTGACCATATAGATCCTCAACGCAGAGAACTGGTTAATGAATGGCCTCAGCTGGTTGAAAAATATTCAAGCAATGAATACGCTTATGAAGCGAGGGATAAAGAAATACGAGCGCCCCTTAAATGGGAAAGCCTGTCCGGAACTGAGATACCGAAAGTATGCCTCCCAAAGTATGAAGACCCGGGTGAAATCCTTAAGTGGCTACTAAAGGAAAATGTTCCGGGATCGTTTCCTTATACGGCAGGGGTGTTTCCCCTCAAGCGAACTGACGAAGAGCCTACCCGGATGTTTGCCGGTGAGGGAGATCCAGCCCGCACCAACCGGAGGTTCAAATATCTTTCCAAAGACTATCCTGCAAAACGGCTCTCCACTGCCTTTGACTCCTCCACCCTTTATGGAGAGGACCCGGATGAACGGCCGGACATTTACGGTAAAATTGGGAATGCGGGGGTATCAGTATGCACCTTGGATGATATGAAAATTCTCTATAGCGGTTTTGACTTATGCTCTCCCAACACGTCGGTTTCTATGACCATTAATGGCCCAGCACCCATGATCCTGGCCATGTTTTTAAACACCGCTATTGACCAGCAAATAGAGAAATTTGAAAAGGAGTATGATCGTGAACCATCCCCGGGTGAGGCAAAAAAAATCAAAACTAAGGCGTTACGTCAGGTGCGGGGTACAGTGCAGGCGGACATCCTTAAGGAAGACCAGGGGCAAAACACCTGCATCTTTTCTACGGAATTCGCCCTCCGGATGATGGGAGACATCCAGGAATATTTTGTTGAAAACTCGATTAATAATTTCTACTCGGTATCCATCTCCGGCTACCACATCGCCGAAGCAGGAGCCAACCCCATTACCCAGCTTGCCTTTACCTTAGCCAATGGATTTACGTACCTGGAATACTACCTTTCCCGGGGATTAAAGGTGGATGAGTTTGCTCCCAACTTTTCTTTCTTTTTTTCCAATGGTCTTGACCCGGAATATAACGTCATCGGCAGGGTAGCGCGCCGCATCTGGGCTATTGCCCTACGGGAGAAGTATGGGGCGAATGAGCGCTCCCAGAAACTTAAATACCACATTCAAACCAGTGGCAGATCCCTCCATGCTCAAGAAATTCAGTTTAACGATATCCGAACCACCCTCCAGGCGTTAAGCGCAATCTATGATAACTGCAACTCCCTTCACACCAATTCCTATGATGAAGCGATTACCACCCCCACCGAGGAATCGGTTCGGAGGGCATTGGCCATTCAACTCATTATCAATCGTGAATGGGGCTTAGCGAAAAATGAAAATCCTCTTCAAGGAAGTTTTATTATTGAGGAACTTACCGATCTGGTAGAAGAGGAAGTGTTAAAGGAATTCGAACGAATTTCGGAAAGAGGTGGGGTTTTAGGTGCCATGGAGTGGAGCTATCAGCGGAATAAGATCCAGGATGAATCCCTTTTATATGAGCAAAGAAAGCATTCGGGCGAACTGCCCATTATTGGGGTGAATACGTTTCTCAATCCTGATGTGGAGAAACGAGGGCAGATTTCTTGCAAGATTGAACTTTCTCGATCCACCGAGGAGGAGAAACGATCTCAGCTCCGACGCCTCCGAGAATTTCAAGAGTGTCACAAGAATGAGGCCCCTCATGCCCTGGCCAAACTCAAAAAAGTTGCCATGGAAGGAGGCAATATCTTTGCAGAGCTCATGGAAACAGTGAGATTTTGCTCCTTAGGGCAAATTACCCAGGCTTTGTATGAAGTGGGAGGGCAGTATCGGCGAAATATTTGAGTAAATGGTATGAGAAATCAAGATCAAATCGCTCCCAATTCATTCAGGGATAGTGCTCCCAAAACAATAGGGATTCTAACGGCTTTCTAGGCCTGGGTGGAGGATCTTCAGCGGGGTACCCAAGAACAAGGTAAGCGTGAGGGACAACCTCCTCCGGAAGATTAATAATAGAGCGGACCTCTTCGATTTTAATTGAACCAACCCAGAGGGAGCCAAGACCAAGGTTTACCGCCTCCAGAGTCATATATGCCATGGCAATATTGACTTGCTCTCTTGCCCTCATGGTCATAATTTCTTTGCCCAGGAGATGGGGAGAGTGGAGCTCGTCTTTTAAAAGGACATTATCAAGGATTTCTTCGGTAAGCCAGGGCACTGCCCCTGTATCGATAAGCTCTCTGATAGCTCTTCTCTCAGCAGTTTGGGAGAAATCGTTGGGGAAAGCGCAGGACACAATTACTGCTGGAGCAGAAGAGATGGGTTCCTGCCCTCCCGCTGCCTTGGCCAATTCTCTTAACTTCGCCTTATCCTGGACCACAATAAACCGCCAGGGCTGGACATTAGCCCAAGAGGGGGCTCTTCGTCCTGCCTCTAACACTTTCACTATTATTTCCTTATCAACAGCCTTATCTTTCCATCTCCGGATGCTACACCTCTTTTGAATCGCTTCTGAAACATCCATTTTTTATTCCTTTCTTTTTTAATGCTCGTCTTTAATGGTATTCCTCCAAAAGTATTTCCGGGTATACCTCGGGACACAGTATCTTTTTCGATACCCATTCTTCCAGAATAATAGGAATAATATTATTTGTACGCTGAGACATTTTCAGCACTCGGGGCATTTTTCTCGGGCGAAGAGAGCCGCACCTAATGCTCCGATTATTTGAGGTTCTTGAGGAATAATGACCGGAAGGCAGATTTTATCTTCGACCTTTTTAACGACTCCGGGATTCTTGGCGACCCCGCCAGTAATAGCGAAATCCTTTTCAATTCCCACCCGTGAGAGGAGTTCCATCATCCTCTGTGATATCGCTTCGTGGACTCCCGACAGGATTTCTTCTTTGGGAACTCCTGATCGATTAAGAGAAAGAACTTCAGATT
>JAZDOO010000105.1:0-13230 GCA_043798555.1 Pseudomonadota bacterium
TAATTTTAGGCCAATTCCACTCAGGATTTCAGAATCAACCAGTTGCTCATACCATGCATTTATGGAACTTTGGAGGAATGGCTTTGGCAGGGTTAGCCTTTGCGTTAGCGGGCGGTTGTCCGGGGCGCCAGTTATTTTTAGCTGGGGAGGGTGATGGGGATGCGGCGATTTTTGTATTAGGAATGATCGTGGGCGCAGCCTTTGCCCACAACTTCGGACTTGCCAGTTCACCTGCTGGAGTTGGTCCTCATGGAATTGCAGCAGTCATAACCGGTTTTCTGGTTTGTTTTTTTATTGGATTTACTATGAGAAATAAAAAAGCTTATTAGGAGGGAATCCAATGGTAAGAACCATTGATACGCGGGGGTTTTCCTGTCCTCAACCAGTTTTGATGACCTTGAAGGAAATCCAGACCTTGGGGAGAGGGGAGGTTGTCATATTAGTTGATACTGACACCTCCAGGGAGAATGTTATTCGAGCCGCGAAAAATAAGGGATGGAAGATAAAAGAGGTTAAAGCTGAGGGGAATGAATACCAAGTCACTATCCGAAAGGATTAAGAATGGCCCTTTTTAGCTTTTTAAAACGGAAACGCTCAAAACAATCGTCTCCATCAAGCTGGGATAAGGGGTTTTTGGTTTTTGAACATACCAGTGAAGTGATCCGGGCGGAGAGCATTCTTAAGGCCAAGGGGTTGAAAATACGAGTGATGGGGCCTCCACCGGAGGTTCAAACCGGCTGTGACTTAGTAATTGAATTTCCTCTTCTTGAAGAGATGAAGGTAATGAGGGTGCTTCAAGAAACCGGGCTCTCTCCTTTAAAGGTAGTTCCAATTAGCAGCCCTCTGCTCCAACCGGTGGATGTCTTTCACGTTAAAGACTTCGGTCGCTATTTAATGGTTCGGGCAGCAAATATGAAATTGACCATTGATAAAGAAACCCTTATTATTGTAAACGTCTCTGGGGGTGGATGTCCGGATGTTCCCTATTTGGCCAGTGAAATGGTTGGCAAGTCTCTGAACGAATCCCCCAGCCCGCGCGCTATCGGTCATACCCTATGCGGATATGCTCTCCAATTAGCTTGGGAGGAGATGGGAAGGCAAGCAAAGAAAGGTGGAGAATGTTTTTTCTTTTACAAGACCATAGCGTCGGTAAAATGCAACCTTTTTTAGCCTCAAGTTGTATGTTGCTACTATCAGGAACATTGCCTATATCCGGACCTGGAGTTATTTCAGGAGAAGGAAACCTCATAGATGGTAATATTACTATTGGGGGCCGGGTTTTTTGTATTAATCGGGGAACCGCAGCCATGATGGCTACTTCCATAGCGGTTTGTAAAAAATATGGTCTCAAGCCACCACTGTGTGTAGTTTCTGGCGATATTGGGAAAGGCGACGGTAGTACACTTCTTTATCGTTATTTAACAGAGACCATCCCCTTGATGCAACCAGAAGTGGTGACCTTTCACTATATAATGCCAAACTGGTACTCACATGATGAGGTGTTCAAAGCAATCCAATCTATGCCCCAAAAGCCCAGGTTAATTGCTGATGCTGGGTATATGTATGTGGCAAAGATGTCTGGGTTTGCTCCTCACTATGACATTTTTACCCCTGACCTTGGGGAACTTGCTTTCTTAGCGGATGGGGAGGCCCCTCATCCTTTTTATACCCGGGGATTCATATTTCATATGGAGGATAAGGTAGATGAATTGATCAGGATGGCTTATGAGGAAGAAAACGCATCCAAATTTATGCTGGTAAAAGGAAAAAGGGACTACATTTCTAAAGAAGGTAAGATACTTGATACAATAGATGAACCGGATATCCCCGAACTTGAAGCAATCGGAGGGACCGGGGATACCATCACCGGAATGATTGCTGCGCTCATTTACAAGGGTATGCCTGAAGAACAGGCACTGACTTTGGCAGCGAAAGCAAATAGGCTGGCAGGGAAACTGGTTAACCCTACTCCAGCTACCCAGGTTGGTGAGGTCATTAAAAAGATTCCTCAAGCTTTGGATGAAGTTTAGAGGTAAGGAGAAAGGATAACAGCATGAATGAAGTTAAGAGGCTTCGGCTCACCGAGACAGTAAAGGGCGCAGGGTGAGCCTCTAAAATAGGTCCGGGTGACCTGGATAAAGCGCTTTGCGGGTTGTTTTCAGTGGAAGATCCGAACTTAATTGTAGGGTTTGAGCGGGCTGATGATGCGGGGGTGTATAAAATCTCTGATGATCTGGCCATCATTCAAACCATTGATTTTTTCACCCCTATCGTAGATGACCCTTATATGTTTGGTCAAATTGCCGCAGCTAATGCCTTATCGGATGTTTATGCCATGGGTGGAAGACCTCTTACTGCCATGAATGTGGTGTGTTTCCCGGTCAAGACCATGGGTATCGAAATCCTCAGAGAAATCTTACGAGGTGGTCTGGATAAACTAAAGGAAGCAGAAACTACCCTGGTGGGTGGACATTCGGTGGAAGATAATGAGATAAAATACGGGCTTTCGGTGACCGGTATCATCCATCCTGATAAAGTGCTCACCAATGGCGGAGCCAAGGTCGGTGACGTACTGGTTCTTACCAAACCTTTAGGGACGGGTATCATCAATACTGCCATTAAAGGTGGATTAGCGAGTGAAGAGGCTATAGCCCAAGTTACCAAGTCAATGGCTGCATTAAATAAAAATGCCTCCCTCGCGATGCAGGAAGTAGGAGTGAGTGCCTGCACTGATATTACCGGCTTTGGACTGTTAGGACATGCTTGTGAGATGCTGAGGGGTAATGATTTTGGAATGATTATTTATGCTGATAAGGTTCCTTTTTTCTCTGAAGCTCAAAAGTATGCTGAGCAGGGAATGGTCCCGGGTGGAACGTTTCGGAACAAGGAATTCTTCTTAAAATGGCTTGAAGTTAACTCAGCGATCCCTCCCTATCTCCTGGATATTCTTTTCGATCCCCAGACATCAGGAGGGCTTTTGATTGCAGTGCCCAGCCAAAAGGTTGATACTCTCCTTACTAAATTAAAGGAAAACAATGTAAAAGAGTCAGCAATAATCGGCGAGATTGTGGCTGAACCAAAAGAAAAGATAAGAGTGTTTTAAAAAAAGAAGGTGAAATAATGATGAGAGAAGTGGATGCCCGGGGACTTTCCTGCCCCCAACCAGTACTTCAAACCAAAAAGGCTCTGGAAGAGATGACCTCAGGGGTGATGTGAACTTTGCAGAATACATTTTTTTGTGCTAACCTCTTTTCAAAAGAAGTTTTTCAGTTTAATCATATCTGGCAAATCCTCAGAGGGGTGGGTTGTTAGATTGGGTTGAGGGTTTACAACGCCTTCAAAGTTTGACCAGCCTGTAAGAATCGTCGGTAAAGGAAGATATTTTGTTTTATCCATCCCGTTCGTACCTGGAATTCCGGCTACGTTTTAATATAGACTTATTTTTTATCGTTACGTAATATAAAAATTGTAAGGTAACCAGAAGACTGAAAATGCTCCTAAGGCCGACTATTATAAATGAGGCTTCATATGAAAAATCCATTACTTGTTCCAGAATTTCGTGACATGCTTTCATCCCACCACGTGGAAGAGATTCAGGATTTTTGTAATTCTACCGATCCATCTATTGTAGCGGATTTCTTGGGCGCACTTTCACCGCAAGAAGTATTAGTTATTTTGTTGAATCTTTCCCCAGAAATACGCTCCTCAATCTTCGTTTTTTTTGACGAAGACGTGAAACTGTTCTTAATAGACTTAATGGAACAAGATGAACTCGTTGAACTTGTTACTAATATGGCTGACGAGGAAAGATTTAATTTTCTAAAAAAGTTATCCAATGAAAGACAAGTGAAAATAAAAACAGTCCTTGAACAGGCGCAAAGGGATGATGTTTGGAAAGTATTTTCCCAGTTAGAGATTGCAGCTGAATTTACAATATCTTCAGAATTAATCAAAAGTGAAGAAATACCAGAAATAGATATTTACAAAACAAGAGATAATAAGCTGGAAAAAATTACAAAAATTGAAAAGGATTGCTGGATAAACGTAGTAAGTCCCGGTCAAGAAGAATTAAACTTTCTATCCCAGCAGTTTAATATTCCCTATGATTTTTTGACCGCTTCCCTCGATATCGATGAGATAGCAAGAACTGAAATTGAAAACAATATTACCCTTATTATATTAAAAACTCCTTTTTTTGATAAAGATAGTCCCGATGTTTTTTATTTTACGGTGCCAATAGGTATCATATTGGCTAATGATTTAATCATTACGATCTGTTCTAAAGAAAGTGAAATTATTTTGGATTTTATAAAAAATAGGGTGAAGAATTTTTCAACGGTAAAGAGGTACAGGTTTGTTTTGCAGCTTTTTCTAAGGACAACGTTGCTTTATCTCCAATATCTAAAACAGATTAATAATGCGGCAAATATAATTCAAAAAAAACTCGAACAATCCTCAAAGAATATGCAATTGATCAAATTATTAAATATTGAAAAGAGCCTGGTTTATTTCACAACTTCCTTAAAATCAAATGCCTTTATGTTAGAAAGGCTTCAAAAAATGAACGTACTGGGCGTGGACGCTGAAAACAAAGATTTATTTGAAGACATAACGACTGAAAGTAAGCAGGCGATTGAAATGGCAAATATTTACAGCGATATTCTTAGCGGAATGATGGACGCTTTTGCGTCCATCATATCAAACAATCTAAATATTGTTATGAAAGCCTTAACATTAATTACAATAATCATTACAATACCAATTTTGTTGGCAAGCTTATACGGGATGAATGTGAAATTACCGTTGCAAGATTCACCCTATGCTTTTTTAATTGTTATTTTGGCTTCCATTGTTTTAGCGCTTATTGGAATCAGTTTCTTTATAAAAAGAAAATGGCTCTAAATGTAGAAAAACCACCTGCTTCATTGAAACCACGATTCAAGGCGATGTGTTTTCTATCAAGCTAACGTTGAGGAAACTGTTTCCACTCGTTCTCGTTGACGGAAAGCGGTCGGGCAAAGTCTTGAAATTCAAAAAGTCCAAAAGGATCTTAGGACTCAAAAGTAAAAAAGCTATAGACTAAAGTCTTGGGATTCAGATTTTTTAAAAAGCACTCCAGAAAATTATGTGAGTGCTTTTTTATTGCAAGCCTACCATAATTATTGCAAATTGTTTAAATTGTTACTTCTCTCAAAATGGAAGAGAGAGCGAGAGCCCATTTGAAGTGAGTGAATATGTCTGAAAAAGAGCAGGTTTCAAAGGCAGCCGGGATTGTGGGGTTAGCCACGCTCGCAAGCCGGGTGATGGGGTATATACGGGATATGGTGATGTCGTGGGCGTTTGGCGCGGGAATGGCTGCGGATGCTTTCTATGTGGCCTACCGGATTCCCAACCTCCTCCGGGAACTTTTGGCCGAAGGCTCCATGTCCGCTGCTTTTATTCCGGTTTTTACTGAAACCCTTACGAAAAGTTCCAAAGAGGATGCCCGGCATCTGGGCAATGCAGTGTTTGCGAGACTGCTTGTGATTCTTATTGTTCTTACTGCCTTAGGCATTCTATTTGCGCCTTCCATAGTTAAAGCGATTGCCTGGGGGTTTGGAACGCATCGCGAGAAGTACGTTCTCACCGTTACGCTGACCAAAATCATGTTCCCTTACCTCCTTTTTATTGGCCTTGCAGCATTGGCTATGGGAATGCTCAATTCACTCCGCTCGTTTTTGTCGCCTGCACTCTCCCCGGTCATGTTCAATCTAATGACCATCATGGCGGTTTTGGTTTTAGCGCCGCTTTTTCCGAATCCGATTCTGGGTGCAGCCATTGGCGTAGTTTTAGGCGGGATGTGCCAGTTTCTCATCCAGATTCCGGGTCTTAAAAGACACGGGATGATCCTGCGACCCCGGTTTAAACCGAGCCACCCCGGGGTGAAGAAGATTGGTATGCTCGTGCTCCCGGTGTTTGTGAGTTCCTCGGTGACGCAGCTTAACATATTCATTAGCACTATACTGGCGTCATTTCTGGCAACCGGCAGCATCACTTATCTTTTCTACGGGATGAGGTTTATCCATTTTCCCCTTGGGTTATTTGGCATTGCCATTGCCACGGCTGTGCTCCCTACCATGTCAGCCCAAGCGGCACGGAGAGAAACGGCTGAGTTTCGTGAGACCCTTTCCCATGGCCTGAGACTGGTCTCTTTTATTACCTTTCCGGCCATGGCCGGTCTTATTGCCCTGCGGATACCCATTGTGAACCTGTTGCTGGAGCGCGGTGAATTTGACCGCCTCTCGACAATTGGCACTGCCTCGGCACTGCTTTACTATGCCATTGGATTATGGGCCTTCGCCGGGGTCAGGATTGCAGTCCAGGCGTTTTATTCGCTCCAGGATACGCGAACGCCTGTCAAGATTGCCGTGATTGCCCTCATTTCCAACGTCCTTTTTAGCATCCTTTTAATGGGGCCGCTGGCCCATGGAGGACTCGCATTGGCTACCTCCCTGGCAGCGATGATAAACCTGGGGTTGCTCACCGTGATGCTCAGAAGAAAGATTGGCCGCATTGATGGCAGGCGGATCCTGCAATCGTTACTCAAAATCATTCCAGTGTCTGCTCTCATGTGGGGAATCGGCTGGTGGGTAAGCCTTAACCCGGCGTGGAGCTTGCCTGGGAACACGCTGTATAAACTTGGCCTTCTTCTTGCGGGCATTTCTGCAAGCGCGGGTTTTTACCTTTTGGCTATGTGGGTGCTTAGGAGCGAAGAAATGATCTTCCTGTGGGCAATGGTGCAGAAGTGGAGAGCACGGCGCTGGCCAAAGGGGGATGAAGTATAAGCCCAGAACCTTGAGATGATCCGAATGAGGTTTGCACTGTTATGAGCGTTGAAATCCCAGGTATTGCGTCATCGGCGTTCATTGCTTCTCCTCGGAAAACCTAACGCGGAAGCTAAGGGGTGCGGCGGCTTTTCGCCGCGCCCCTCTTGAGCGTTTTGTTAGGCAACGATTTTGTCCATTTGGAGATACGATACTTCTGAGATATTAGCCTTCTCTTTCGCGTGCTCAATGGTCATGCTGACAAGATTACCTTTGCTGTCTAAATCGATATAAAGGTTTTCAGATATTTCCTTTGTTTCCACAACTGACTTATCTGAAAATTCAATGAGTGCCGTATCGGTATCTGCAAAATAGCGAATTTTCATTTCTATTCCTCCTTAAATAAGCGTGCGGAGGAATTCCTTGTAAGTGAAGAACGCTTGTTTCCTGAAAGCATCGGCCCCTGCATTCGGATTCTGGGTAGTCGTAAGTGACATTTTATGAGGCGTTGTTTGAAAGTATGCAACTGTCAAGATGCCTGTAACAATGTGCCTTGTATTCTGTTCCATATGATCTCCTTCTCTTTTGCATAACGACCGAGCTGAGTGACGAGTGCCATTGAATCTGTTTTAGGGTCTCATTCCCCGCAGCTTGCTGCGTAATAATTAACATGATATTGTGGCATTATGAGTATTTACCTGCATAAGAGCCACAATGGTGTTTTTAGGGTTTTGATACCCCGCGGCTTGCCGCGGGGTAGTTCATTCTTTTTTTTGAATGCCTTCAAACCAGTCTTTGTGTTTTGGTAAAACATCAATAAACGTTAATTTTGTAGGGTCTTCTTTGAATATTTTTGTGAGTTCAGCCAGTAAATTATGTCTAATAAATTGAGCTGTAGCTAAAATAAGTCTTATGCTTTCTTTTAAACCTTTCCTCTTTTCATATAGCTTTTCATCTTCTGTTATGCTTCTAGTTGATTTATTTTTATCAATTTTATCATTTACTTCAAAAAGTTCATTCTGCCAATCAAATGCTAATTTAAGATGTGAATAATAAAAGGTTAGGCGCTGTATTAGGTTCTCATTTAATATCTTTGAAATGTTAGAAAGATTGCTTTGATAAAAATTATTATTAAAACTCGCAAGTACAAAATTTGGTTGATTATCTGGGTCATTTTGAAGCTCTACAATTTTGTGATTCTCAATTTCAAAATATAATCCTTTCCTCAATATCTTATTTAGCGTTCTACGATTAAACAACCACTCTCCAAATTTAATCATTAACGTCACAAGACCAGCTGAAATAGCTCCAAATATGGCACCAGTTAATTTAGGGCTTAAATATTTGGAGTTAGTATGCTCCTTCTCTATAACCACTGACTTTTTATTATCTGGAGATGATTTATCTATTTCGCCAGCATAGCTGAAATTGGCTAGCAGCATAAATAAGAATATTAATATGATATTTCGCATTTTCAGTTGTCTAACGTCAGAACTCACCGGTGGCTATGGAGCGCAGCGGAATAGCCATCCGGTGCAGTGATTTGTTGGGCTATTTCAATCTCCTTATGGCTTCCACGTTGGCGTCAAACCATGTCCCCCACGAATCCATGAGTTGTTGACCTGACAGGGACATGCGTGCATCCGCTGTCTCGTTCCCGCGGATGACAAGGCGGAGTCCTGCGCGATACTCCCGGTCGAAGTGTTGTCCCCAACCCTTGTACTTCTGTTCCAGAAAGTCCGCATCCACCTTTTCCGCGTGAGCAAGAGCCTGCCTGTAGTGCTTCATCATCTGGTCTGCGTCTTCAGAACTCATGATCGAGTAACCCGGACCTTTGTTGACCACGCGCGTTGCTTGATTCGCCGAGTCGATTGACGCGATGAACTCCTGTAGGTTGACGACATCGTCAGACCCGGAGGGCTTTCGGATGAAGTCGATTCCGGTTGTGACGAGGAGATAGCCAAACGCAACTTGAAGCACAACCGCAACGAAGCAGGCGAATGCCTTGCCTATGGCCCGCTCGCGCAGAGACGAGAAGAAGACGATGAATGGAGGGATGGTCGTCTTGACCAGTCCCAGTGCCATGAGAAGGAAGAATATGCCGACTGCTGTTTTCATCCTATTTCAGCCCAACATATATTTTATGCGACTGTAATCTTTCTTCTAAACTTGTCATTGCCCAAAGAGATTTCTTAGTATTTTTTTACGGAATCATGGTTTTAATCTCCCCTCCTCAGAAAAACCAAGTTCTTACTTTTCAAACGCAGGGGAATTTGAGAATCTTATACCATAGAACCTAAGGAACATAAAGGGTTTTTTGGTCTTAAATTTTACCTTCTATGATTGGACGATGGGCGAGGCATCCTGATCAAAAGGATTCGTTCGGATGGCTAAGGAAAAAAGATAAGGATGGTCTTTTTTCATGTGCAATTATTTAACCCAACATTTTGTTTAGAACTAATTTTAATGATCCTGGTCTTTTATTAGTAAAATTCACAACATTCTTTTCTTCCTCCCCTTTTTTGCTCATCTCCTTTCGAAAAAGGCCAGGTATCACCTGGCCTTTTTCGTAGCTATTTGTCTACTCCCCGGGAATGCTGAATAATTAAATAACAATATCATTAAATTCTTCAGATTCGAATATATCAGGAACTGTTTTTGTCCTAAACTTTTCCGCCGGAATAAAAAGATTTTCGAGAAATGTTTATTGCTTTGAGTCTTCAAATCAGGATTTTTCATTGCTAACAACCCCTGATAATCCCCCCATTAAGGTAATTCCGTTGATTGTGATCATATACATATCAAATCAATTTTCCCATAATCCGATACTTCTTGCCATTTATAGAGTTTGTGGTAAGAAAAACAAATGCCAAATTTATCACAAGAAGTAAATAAATCAATCAAGGTGAATCAGGAGGTTTAAACGATGCTGACCATTAGGCAACTGGATAACTATGCGGAGATTCTCATTTGGGGAATCGAAACCGCGCGGACGAAAAAATATAAAAAGGATGATATCATTATAGTTCACTATGATCTGGAGGCAATCAAACTTGCTGAAATTTTGCAGGCAAAGCTTCTTGACCTGGGAATGAATCCGGTCCTGCGCCTGAGCCCCACCTCTACCATGGAGCGTAGTCTTTATGTGAAAGCCAATGACAAACAACTTGCTTTTCAGGCACCGGGAAGTAAGGAACTGTTCGAGAAGTTAAACGGGGCCATTTATTTGCACGCTCCCGAATCCCTCACCCACCTGAAGGATATTGATCCAAAAAGAATCGCCAAGGCGATGATTTCCCGAAAACCATTGCGGGATATTCTTTTTCGAAGAGAAGAAATTGGTAAATTTGGCTGGACCCTCGGCACTTTCCCCACTCAAGAACTGGCAAGGCATGCCCTGCTTTCCATCAAAGAGTACACCCAACAGATTATCAAAGCATGCTATCTGAACAAAACCAATCCCACAAAAGAATGGGATTCCATTTATACCAATGCTCAGGCGATTAAGAAATGGCTGAATGGCATGAAAGTAAAATGGTACCATATTGAGTCCAAAGATATTGACTTAAAGATCACTCCTGGTGAACGAAGGAAATGGATTGGTCTTTCCGGACACAACATCCCCAGTTTTGAACTATTTATCTCCCCGGATTGGCGAGGCACTAGGGGTAATTATTTTGCCAACCAGCCTTCGTACCGAAGCGGCAATTATGTTAAAGGGGTAAGGTTAGAGTTTAAGAATGGTTCATCCGTAAAGGTAAAAGCTGAGATGGGAGAGGATTTTGTCGTAAAACAGCTTGCCATGGATAAGGGAGCCAACAAGGTAGGAGAATTTTCCTTAACCGATAAACGGTTCTCGAAGATTGACAAGTTCATGGCCAACACTCTGTTTGATGAAAACTATGGCGGTAACTATGGAAACTGTCACATAGCAGTGGGGTCGTCATATTCGGATTCTTATGATGGTAATCCTGCACAACTGACCAAAGACATGAAAAAACGACTGGGATTTAATGACTCAGCGCTTCACTGGGATTTAGTGAATACGGAAAATAAGAGTGTCACTGCCCATCTCAACTCCGGTGAAACACTTGTCATCTATGAGAATGGTATGTTCACCTGTTAATACTTTACTATGTCAATTCTTTGTCCAAACTGTGGAAAACTTATAAGTGAAGACGAGCATAGGTGTCCCTATTGTGGTATATCCAGCCCAGGCTCAAGGTGGAGAAGAGGGGCTTTTACCCGAACGTATCTTAACCAAGACAATATTATTAAAACCATCATCATTATAAATGCTCTTCTGTTCACGGTCTCCATTCTCCTAAGTTCACCTTTGCGAGGGATATCAGCAAATCTTTTTTTACTCTTTTCACCTTCTCAGGACGCGCTTTTGCTCTTAGGTGCGACAGGTACAGTCCCCATTGACCAGTTTCAGCGCTGGTGGACACTCATATCGGCAAGCTACCTTCACGGAGGGATACTCCACATCTTCTTTAACATGGCAGCATTAAGTCAGATTGGCCCTTTTATCCTTAGAGAATATGGGCTTCATCGCTGGATCATTATTTATACCATTGGTGGGGCGATCGGATTTTTCGTTTCCTATGTAGCAGGAGTCCCATTTACCATTGGTGCTTCCGCAAGCATTTGTGCTCTTATTGGCTCAGCGCTTTATTACGGGAAAAGCCGTGGAGGAGTATACGGGGAGACCATTTATAAGCAACTCATAGGGTGGGTAATTGGTCTATTTCTTTTTGGTTTGCTGGTTTCCGGGGTCAATAATTGGGGCCATGGGGGTGGCATTCTCGGTGGAATCTTCTTAGGATATTCCCTGGGGTATAACGAGCGAAAAGCAGAAACATATTTTCACAAAAGGGTTGCGGCATTTTGCATTATGGGAACAGCGGTGATTTTACTTTGGGCACTTCTATCAAGTTTTTACTATCGGTTTCTGCTTTAGAAATCATTACTATCAGAGGAGATTCTTTGAAAGAAACTCCCAGCGAAATAAACCTTCGAGAAAAACCATGCTCCGTGGAAGTCGCATTTTTTGATTTTGGTGGAGTTTTGGCAGAAGAAGGTTATCGAGAAGGGCTTTTATCCATTGCAAGGCTCCATGGGCTCGATCCCCTACAATTTTTAAAAACTGCCGTTGAGTTGACCTTTAAGGAAGGATTTGTCACCGGTAGAATAGACGAAAAAACATTTTGGAAAATCTTGCGTGAGGAGACGGGTATCCATGGTTCGGACGAAGACTTAAGAACTGTAGTGCTATCCAGTTTTGAGTTAAGGCCCTGGATGATAGAGTGGGTTAAGAAGCTTAAAAGCTCCTTTGTTCGTACCGCTATTTTGAGCGATCAGACCACGTGGCTGGAAGAGCTTAATGAGAAATACGATTTCTTCCCATGGTTTGAGCGCATCTTTAATAGCTATTATACCGGAATGAGTAAAAGGGATGCCTCAGTTTTTGATTATGCGGTGGCAGAAATGGGTGTTAAACCCCATTACGCCCTCTTTGTAGATGATAACCTTGGGAACATTGAAAGAGCGAGACAAAAAGGATTAAACGCCATCCATTATCAGAATCGGGAAGATTTTGAAAAAGCTCTCCTCGCTTTTTGTCCATTTTTAAAGGTCTGAGTTCGGAGGACCTCTCCTCCCTACTCCGAACAACTCAACTCTGAACTAACATCTCCGAACTAATTACTCCGAACTCTGAACGCTAAATTTCCCCTGCCAGCTATCCCTTACTTTTAATTCGTTAAGAATTAGATTAAGGGTTTCTTGCTTTCTGAGACACCACTCCGGGGCAATCAGTTCCTGGGGTCGGGGGTCACCGGTCAATCGCTGGATGACTACATCCGGAGGGAGCATCTCAAGGAAGTCACAGGCTAAGGTTACGAATTCGCTTTGTTCGAGAGGGGTGTATTTCCCCTCACGGTAAAGTTTTTCAAGGGCTGTTCGCTTGTTGATATAGAGAGAGTGAATCTTAATTCCATCTGGTTTGAGGCGAGCCACCTCTTTAGCCGTAGTGAGGATATGTTCTCTATCTTCACCTAAAAGGCCGATGATTACGTGAAGGCAAATAAGCAGGGGATAGCTACGGGCAAGCTGGTATCCTTCTAAAAATTCTTGAAAGGTATGCCCCCGGTTAATGAGACGTAACGTTTCGTCATGAACGCTTTGGAGGCCAAGTTCAAGCCAGACCATAAGGCGAGGGGTATAACTGGAAAGAAGGGCAAGGACTTCTCGTGTTAGACAATCGGTCCGGGTGCCCACCGCGATACCAACCACATTGGGTAGATGTACTACCTCATCGTAAAGAGAGCGCAAAGTTTCGATGGACCCATAGGTATTAGAGAATGACTGAAAATAGGGAATAAACTTGCGGGCTTTGTAGCGCTTGCTTAGGTATTCCATTCCT
>JAZDOO010000115.1:0-19218 GCA_043798555.1 Pseudomonadota bacterium
ATGATGGCTTCCCAGAAGATTTAACTGATCGAGTCTATTCTTGGTTATGTAATACACCTTTTAACGAAAAAGGGCACAAGCTTGTGCCCTTTTTCGTTTGTGAAGATTTTTCCTATGAACCAGGATCACGTTAACACGTCCTATAATCATAAGCCCCCGTCGTTAACCCAAAAAATAAAATTGTATCTCCTGGCTCTTATAAAAGTACCATTTTATCGTTACGGTGAAGTGGGAAATATATGCTATACTATTGGCAAAAACATCCTTGATGGCGGAAAAAGAGCTCAAGGTGGCCGCGATCTTAGGAGTTGTGGTAAAATATGCTTATCCAGGAATAACCATAGTAAGCAGTACCTATGTATCGGATTTTATGGATAACGTGGAAGCTTTTCGGGAGATAAAAAATCAAATTTCTAAATTGATCAAGGCGCTTGTAGGAATCGGCTTTGGCCAATTACTGGGGGGGATTTTTTTATTTCTCTGTTTTCCCCCGGTGTTTAAACATTTTTTTCTCGAGTTCCCTTTTAAAAGTTATTTCCTGGTGGTTCTCTATTTTTTACATCATGTCTCCGATGGGTCCGCACAAATTGTAGAGGGGCGCACGTGGTTTAAAATGATTGAAATAAAAATACGCCGTGGAGACAACCAGGAGCTTTCCCATAATTTTTGGGTTATTTATGCGCTTTCCCAAAATTTCCAGCTTATTCTGGGGCAATTATTTCTGTGGAGTGCCCTGGGGATTACCACCGCATTTTCTTCTAATCTTACCGCTCCTTTGATGATGGTTTTTGTGTCCCTTGGTCTTCTTTGTGTGAGTATTTCGAAATTTATCCTTCCTACAGCGTATAAATTCAAATTATGTTCTTAATGGGGTCGTGCGAATTCTGGCGGAACGCTTATGCTTACATTAGATAGAATACATTTTTCCATAACAGAAAAAAAAATACTCCATGGCATCTCTGCTCAATTTGAGGCTTGTAAAATTCACGGTATTATTGGCCCGAATGGTTCTGGCAAGTCTACGCTCCTTAAAAACATTTGCCGAATCTGGGAGCCTCAGTCTGGTACTGTTTTTATTAACGATCAAGACTATAAATTGATATCTAGAAAAGATTTGAGCAAGATAATCACTCTGGTTCCCCAAAACACTAATCTCAGCTTTCCAATATCAGTGTATGACCTGGTTTCGATGGGACGCCACCCTCACCTTGGGCGTTTTCAAGCCCTAACAAAAAAAGATCGGGATGTTGTTGAAAAAGCATTAACCATAACCCACACCTACGAGTTAAAAGATCGCAACATTAATGAACTTTCCGGGGGGGAAGGTCAGTTAACCATTATTGCCCGGGCTCTCGTCACCGAGGCCTCGTTACTGTTATTTGACGAGCCTACCTCTGATCTTGATATTAAACATGCCCTCACGATTATGGAGTTACTTGATGATTTAAAAGAACAGAGGAAGACTATTTTGGTGGCGATTCACGATTTGAACCTTGCTAAGAGGTATTGCGATACCATATCAATTATTCACCAAGGAAAGTTTTTTTTTATTGGTTCTCCGAAAGAGGCTTTCACGGAGGAAAAAATAAGTAAGGTTTTTGGTGTTAATGTAATGGAGATTGGGACTGATTCGAAGAGCTTCCTTTATTTTTATCAATGAAGGGTCATGACTGAATGAGGCTAAAATCCATAAAAAAATGGATGATAATTTCGGGTGTCTTTTTATCCTGTCTGTGGTTTACTTATCCCCTCTATAGCCAAAACAAAAAAGAAGGATTACCTCAGTCCCCTCTGGACATGGAGGGTTTGAAAAAGGCATTGAGTTACGCTCGAGGTCCCAGCAAGCCTGAAGAGAGCTGGCCAAGATCCATAAAATACCAGTTTGAAATTTATAATTTTAAAACGGATACTTTCAGTAGAGAAGAACAAACTTATGAAATAAAAAAGAAGCCCTGCCGAATAATCCCTCATGCGGTGGGGGTCACTGAAATACTGTGGGCAATTTGCCCGAGAGAAAGGATTGTAGCTTACAACGAATTTGCAGCTGACCCGGAGTTTTGTTTTCTTGCCGACCCTATCAAAGAAAAGGGCCCTATTTTTAAATCCAAACAGACGGAACTGGTTATTGGCTATCAACCTGATCTGGTCTTCACTGTCTTTTATTCAGGTGCAGACTTTAAAGAAAAGTTAAAACAAGCAAAGATACCGTATTTTGATCTCGGATATTTTGGGACCATCGAGTCCATTAAAAATCAGACCTTGTTGATTGGTAAAATTATCGGGGAAGAAGGTAATGCAGAGGCTTTGGTAAAAATTATGGATGACAAGGTTCGGGAACTTAAAGCAAGGCTCCCAAGAACCAATAAACCAATAAGAGTCTTGTATTATGATGAAGGTGGGTATATTCCGGGAAAATCATCTAATTTCAATTCCATCTGTGAAATAATTGAGGTCACTAATGTGGGAGCGGAGCAGGGAATCAAATCCTGGTCTCAGGTTGATTATGAAACCTTATTGAAGTGGGACCCGGATATTATTATTGTCCCCCAGGAGGGTAACCTTAAGGAACAATTGATGGAGAGTGAAATGCTTTCCCACGCAAGCGCAATTAAAAAGGGAAAGGTATATTATATCCCTGGGGTTTATTTGACGGTTGATTCCCAATACCTGATTTTAAGCGCCAATCGGTTAGCTGGCATTGTATATGGGGGTGCAGTGAGAAATGACATTTCCACGAAAGTGGGACTCCAGGACTAAAATGATTGTCCATAGATTTTCAACAAGCTAAGCGGTTACGTTGTATCATGAAGAAAGAGGGTATTTTATTGGTGGTGTTATTGGGGCTTCTGCTCGTGGGTGGTTTTTTCGCGATCACTTATGGCTCCTGGCAGATTGAGGTCAACAAGGTCTTTCAAATTGTCCTTGTAAAGCTAAGGCTGTCTTCTGCAAACGTCAATGAAGTTGAATCTACCATCGTTTGGGACGGAAGAATGCCTCGACTGATCGTGGCTTTTTTGGTGGGCTTTTCTCTGGCGGCGGCTGGATGCATCATGCAGGGTATATTCAAGAATCCCATGGCGAGTCCTGGGGTTATTGGTATTGACTCTGGAGCAGCCTTAGGAGCGGTGGTTGCTCTTTATTTAGGCTTAGCTGCAAAATCGTTATTTGCCCTTCCCTGTTTTGCGATCATATTTTCTTTGCTCACCTTGGTACTGGTTTTTGCCATTGCCACCTCCCGGGGGCATATCTCCATTTCCACGCTCCTCCTCTCAGGGATTGCCCTTAACTTGATCTTTGGTGCCTTAACCTCATTTGTTATTACCTTAAGCACCCGGGAGTTCGACGTTGGCCGAGTTATTGTAACCTGGCTCATGGGAGATTTAAACAATCGTTCCTGGGAGCATGTCCAGATCGTTTTCCCAACCACAGTGTTAGCTTTTCTGGGGGCACTTTTTTTTGTCAAGGACCTTAACCTCTTGATGATTGACGAGGAGACTGCTGCCAATTTGGGTGTTAATATTAAGCTGGCTCGGAATGCGTTACTTATTTTTTCTTCCATCCAGACCGGAGGAGCGATTGCGGTTTCAGGAGTGATAGGGTTCGTGGGACTCATGGCTCCACACATTATGCGAAGCCTCATTGGACCAGATAACCGGAAACTTATTCCTTTTGCTGGTCTTTTAGGTGCAGTTTTTGTGATTTACGCAGATCTCTTTGTTCGCCTCATCATTAAGGTTGATCTTAAAATTGGTATTCTCACTTCGTTAATGGGAGGCCCATTTTTTCTCTATCTGCTTATTAAGTACCGGAAACGGTTTGAATACATGTAAATAACGCTAAGGTCAGGTATGAGAGGTTATGGAAGCAAAAAGCGCAGTGGCATTAGTCCAGGAAAATCACTTTGAGGAACATGCCCAACTATTTCGGGATATCAGGGCGGAAATTGCCAAAGTGATCATTGGCCAGGAAGAGATGATTGATTTAATGGTCTTTACGCTTCTTTCTAAAGGACATATACTGCTTGAGGGTGTGCCTGGGTTGGCGAAAAGTCTGGCAGTGGAAACGTTTGCCAAAGTTATTGGTGGAAATTTTAAACGATTTCAGTTCACTCCGGACAAGATGCCCAGCGATATAACCGGCACCATGGTGTATAATGAAAGGGAAAGAAAATTTGATTATTACTTTGGTCCTATCTTTTGCAACATTTTTCTTGCCGATGAAATAAATCGAGCCTCACCGAAAGTCCAGTCAGCCCTCCTTCAGGCTATGCAGGAAAAAAAAGTGGATGTGGAATGTTTACGATATGATATTCCGAACCCTTTCATGGTATTAGCCACCCAGAATCCCATTGAACAGATTGGCACCTACCCTTTAGCTGAGGCGCAGGTGGACCGGTTCATGGTAAAATATGGTGTGGGGTATCCTAATAAAGAGGAAGAAATAGAACTGATTGAAAGAAAAAATACTAATTTTGAGGAATTAAAAGCTGACCTCAAAACTATTGCCACCACCAATGATATCCTGGCAATGCAAAAGCTCATCCATGAAAAAGTACGGGTTACCAAAAAAGTTATGGATTATATTATTAATATCTGTATCACCACCAGACCTCCTGAAACCTACCAGGGCGAACAGCTCGAAAATGAAATCTATAAGTATATCAGGCTGGGGGCTTCCCCTCGGGCAACCGAATCTCTCTTGGCCCTTGCCAAGTCCTTTGCATTTTGTCATGGTCGTGATTTTGTCAATTTCGATGATGTTAATAAATGTGCTGTCCATATCTTGAGGCACCGTATCCTCCTGAATAGTAATGCCATTGCAAAGCAGATCACCTCGGACATGATCGTGAATGAGATTATTAAAATGGTAAATCCCTACTGAAAGCTGCTCGACAGTGGAGACGAAAACCGAGAAAAGCCTGCTTTCCAAAAAAGAGCTTCTCGATATATTTGTGCATCATCGGGTAGATTCGCCTTTTCCTGGTGACTGGGAAAGTATTTTTAAGGGTTCAGGGTATGAGTTCTGGTCCTTGCGGAAATTAGAACCAACTGATCCTTTTAAGAATATAGATTGGAAGGCCAGGGCAAAAACGGGGAAATACTATGTAAGGGAGTATTTAGCGGAAAGTTATTTCAACCTGATGATCCTTTACGATATAAGTAACTCGGTTTCATTCGGCAGGAAGGAGTTGCTTCAGGCTAATATTGCCGTTTCTCTTGCCTTTACTGCTATCGCAGGTAACAACGGCTGTGGTTTAATAATGTTTGCTGATGAAGTAACAAGCTATATCCCACCCCGAATGGGATGGTCACATTTTATGCAGATTGTTACTGCCATTGCCCAGGCAAAACCAGTACCTTGTCAGGAGACGAATATCAATCGAGCCTTAACAAAACTGGTGAATGAATTGCCAGAAAGTTTAACGTTCATCCTTTCTGACTTTATGTACCCATTTGAATGTGACTATAGTTTTCAGCGTACCTTACACGGAACCAGCAAACATGAGGTAAAAGCTCTCCAGATACTGGAAAAATGTGAAGTGACGTTGCCACCGGAGTCAGCGGGACTAATAACTTTCTATGACTATGAAAACGGTACCACTACCGTGCTCGATTTGAGCAAGTGGAGTATATTTAACCACGAAATGAACCAGGGGTTAGAGGAGATCAGGCACGGTTTAACCAAGGTCGGTATTGACTCGGTCATCATTACTCCGGCAGATGATTTTCCCCTTAAGATCAATGCATTAATGAAAAACACTATGAGTGCTTAGGATATACCACTATGGATCTCTGTTCCCTCTTACATAGGCTAAAAACAAATTGGGCCATTGGGTTTCTGGCTCTTTTTCTTTGCTTTGCTTTTATTCCCGGATCAGATGCGGTTACAAAATTTGGCTTTGAAACGGAGGTAAAGGAACAACCTGTTCCATTTATGTTTGAAGATATCTGGTTCTATGACCGCGATATGACCAAGGTGGTACCCGAAACCAATCTGAACTGGATTACAGTTGTCTTTCGTTCTAATTTTTTACCGTACGCCCCTGAAGATACCGGCCAAGCAACTTTGGAGAGGTTACTTTTAGATACGGCAAAGGCGATGGCTGCCACCCATGAAGAAATAATAGATATATTTTACGACCGTAATCTTGCTGATGATGCTTGTTTCCTTAAACTCCGCGATGGAGTAAAAGTAAGTAGGCTGTACCAGCTCATCACGGAATTTAATACCAATGAGGCGGTAAGCTATACGCATCCCACCATTACCATTAAAGATAAAACCTACGCTTTTTTAAATGCATTTGAAATGGAATGGAAGACCGATGTGGGACAGGAAGTGAAGGAACGCCTGGTGAATCAAGCTGAAGTCTTCTTTGATGGTACTGAAAATATTTACCGGGTAAACATTTTTAAGACACCTTTCTTTACCCCCATTAATCTGTTGGCTGAGGATATTCATGTCTTGAAGGTTTCTCCTTACCTCGTGGAACTGAAACCTTCTTTAAATGCGGTGCTTACCCTGCCAATTAATGGCGGTAATATTGGTGATGCCGTCCCATTTTCCTTGGAGATCTTTTTTTCTGACTTTATCAGCATTGATCCGAGCTCGATTGCCAATATTAACCTAAAGCCCTCCGAGCTTCAGCAAGAACTATTTGAGGTAAAGTTCGAACCTTATGACTATATGGAGGCTGCTTCCCAGAGCCCAATCCGGATAAGCGGATGGATGAAGTTCTATACCCCTGGTGAGCTTAGCATTCCACCCGTGACGATACGGTATACCTGTTCCACCTGTTCTGACAATCAAGTACGGTCAATAGAAACAAAAAGTGTAAACTTCAAGGTTTCCTCCATTGTTCCATCTCAGCAAACCGAAAAGAGCCTGATTATCCCCCAGGATCCTATAGAGCCGGATTATAACCTGGAAACGTATCATAAAACAGGAACGGTATACCTTCTTTTATCTTTATCGTCTTTCCTCTTTGCCCTTGCCGGTATTGCCTGGTGTATCAACAAATTCTTTGCCCTACGGAAAGAAAAGCAGTACGTGCCGGAAAAAAGTAAAGCGGAGCTCTTGGCGGAAAACGTGCGATTGCTGCTGCAAGAGAAACCTTCTGGTCTCCATTGGATGTATGTGGCAGGAGTAGGTAAAGCGTTACGTGCCTACGTGGTGGCAAAGTATCAAGTCGCCTCCTATCCTCAAGGCGGAAGTGGAGCTGTATTTCTTGAGACCATTAAGCATCAGTTACCTGAGCATCTTATCCCTCTCCTCCAGATCCTATACAACACGATTGATGAAATTGTAGCGCTCGAGCTTCACCCCTATACTGAGTTAGAACAGTTCCGATCTAAGGCGTTTGAGGTCTTACACTTTGAAACTATGTAAGGGTTATTAGTGGATCCAATTTATTATGACCGATGTGAAGCTGCAGTATCCTTGGGCGTTTGTTCTTTTACTTTTAATCCCAGCGGTTGTTTATTTAAAAAGAAAATACGCTCGTAAGACTGGCTTTTCGGCGGTATCTTTTGTACCGCCACACCTTGAGCCCAATGTTTTTAAAAAATACGGAACTGAAGTTTTGGGTATTCTGTTCTTGGTATGCTCTATTTTGGCTCTGGCAAATATTCAGTACTCAAGTGTTTGGCAGAAAACCTACCTGGAATCGAAGTGGATCACGATTGTCCAGGACCTTTCTGGTTCCATGAACCGGTCAAGCGGTGAAGGAGAGCTGGGAACCTTAGGAGATGTAGCCCTCGAAGGGACACGGTCTTTTATCAACATGCGGCAAAAAGATGATTTGATCGGAGTAATCGCTTTCTCCAGTTACGCCAGGTTGATTGCTCCGCCTACCTTTGATAAAGACATCCTTGAAGCGAAGCTTGGACTGTTGAGCCGGGGGTCTGATTCTATCGTTTTTCGGGAACTAACGGTAGGCGGTGCTACTAATGCCTCATATGCTGCCTGGCTTGCCCTCAGTGTATTTTTCATGCTACTCCCGGAAGAACATCAACTTTCCTTCAAAGAGCTTGACGATTTTCGCTATTCTCTTTTGGGGAAAACTCTCAGGAAAATAGAAATTCCCGAGAAACTGAAAAGGGTAAAGTTTGGCCACGGCATGGCAATCGTATTATTTACCGATGGTAGGATTGAGGCTAATAAATCGGAAGAGGATGTGAGGAAAGGGCTTCCCAACTTTGTAAACGTTGTCCAGTTGATAAAAAAACTGGGGGTAAAACTCTATCTCATTGTGGTTGGCGAAGAGGTTAATGAGGAAGTTCGAAAGGCAGTGGAAAACCAGGAGGATGGCACCTCAGTAGGGAAAATATTTTATATGCCCGACACCTTTAAGGTGGAAAAAATTAAAGAGGTATACCGCGACATTAATGAAATGGAAAAAAACCGATTATTAGTGAAATTAACCAAAAAGAAAAAAGAAACCCGAAGTCTTTTTACTGGTATTGCCATGGGCTTTCTTATGTTATACTGTTTCTTGCGACATACCCCGTGGCTTAGAAAGATATGAATGTGCTTCGACCTTCTGTTGGTCCCTTATCATGAAAAGATACCTTTTCCTATTTTCCCTTCTGTTGGGAGCAGTCATTTTCATCATTTTCGGGGTGGGCAGCTTTCTTCGGTATTGGAATTACCACACCCTTGAATTACAAACCCGCAATCTTCAGCAGGAAATTCGGGCGGGGGATAGTATTTTGGACCCTCACCAAGCCCTCACCCATTACCAAAAATTGAAACCAATGGCCCCTGAAGTGCAGTTAAGAATTTTGCAACGTCAGTGGTTAATTGCTCTCGGCATCCTTCATCAAATCCAGCTCACTAAACGGAACCCTTTTTTGGAAAAGGACATTCCGGAACTCTATCATTCCTTGAACACTCACCTTGATCAGATGAACGATGGATGCAATGTTATCCTAACCGAAAGTGAACCGTTATCCGAGAAGGCCACCTGGCGTGTGTACAATATACGGGGATCAGTTAAACTGCTCATGGCGTTTAGCATACTGGAAACCGAAAGAAACTGGAAAAAGGTCATTGGGATAATGAAGGAAGCCATATCAGACTTAAAATCAGCCATCGCCTCGGTAGATAAAACAAACATAACTACTTTTGAAAAGAATATTCCCCGATGGAACCTCGAACTTTTGCAAGGGGAGCAATTTGTAAAGAAGTTCGAATATACTACGATCGCGGATGACCAACGTCTGGAACTTAAGGATAACTTAGAAGCTATTATCCCTGAGCGAGGTGGCTACGCTCCGGGTGAACCAATGGAAAGAAGGATACTAAAGTGAAGGGTGTACTTTTGCCTTGAGGAGATTTTATTCCTCTTTCCTGAGAGGAACAAACATGATGTTTGAGCGTAGTTACATTCTTTGTTTTTTGGCTCTAACCCCCTTTTTTATCTATTTTTCAATCCAATCGTACCGTAAAGCAAACAACTGGCTTTTTTTGTTTGCGAGAACGAAAAAAAAACCCCTTCCTTATTGCTTAACCACGCTTTCCCTCTGTTTTTCCATTATATTTGTTACCCTTTCCTTAGCCAATCCTAAAGTGCAATATGAAAAAACCATTTTCAACCGCTCCGGGATTAAACTTGCTCTGGGGATTGATGTTTCCAAGTCCATGTTTGCCGAAGATGTACTCTTTCCCCTTGAGGGTAAGGAGTTATTCACTACGTTTAATCGGTTGAATCGTGCCCGCTACTTTGCCTTGAATCTTTTATCTGAATTACACGGTGAACAGATCGGAGTCTTTATGTTTGCCAGTAAAGCAGTCGAAATTGTCCCCTTTACCAGAGATTACGGATATTGCCGTTACGTGTTAAAACATATTAATGAAACTGATATCACACTCCCGGGCAGTGATTTAGGAGAGGCCATCCGAACCGGAATTTCCATGTTGGAAAGTTCCCGTAACGGAGGAGTAAAAATCATCATTCTTATCTCCGATGGGGAAGATATTAGCCTTGATAAATCTTTCCTCGATGAAGCAACTGAACTCGCTGCACGTAAACGAATAAAAATTTACACTGTTGGGGTTGGAAGTGGGAAAGGAGTTTTAATACCGATCCGAAGCGAAAGTGGGGCATCCATTTCAGGCTATTATATTGATGAGGATGGGGCATACTTAAAAACAAGTTTGGTAGAAGATACGTTAAAAAATATTGCCGTTAGCACCAGTGGACAGTATTTCCGGGTATCTGAGGAAAATGTTCCGGAAACATTGATGCATACTATTTTGAAGGAAGCTAAAACCGTAAAAGAAACAAAGGGGGTTGAACTTGCCTGGTTCAACCTATCCCCCTTTTTTCTTTTAGCTGGATTAGCGTTTTTTATCCCGGGAATGTTTGATTGAGGTACCCAGGATTAACATAATCCTAAACCATTGTGCCTTATGAAAGAAAGGAGGTGAGAGGTTCAAGTCTTCCATGCCGGGTCAGGGTAAACATTTTATCCATAAACCTATTAACCGAGAGGAGGGAAAAGACATGAAAAAGGGAGCGTTGTTAGTGTCGTTAGTTTTTGCCCTGTCGTTTATTTCCTGGGTAAGTTTTTCCCAGGCAGCGGATGAGACGATAAACATAACTTGCTGGAAAGGGTATGCCGAACCTCAGGTGATCGAAGCTTTTAAAACTCTGGTTAAGGAAAAATATAAAATTGAGGTGGATGTAAAGACGTATTATCCCACCGACCAGGATGAATTTTATCTGGCGGCCAAAAATGGAACCGCTGATCTTATTTCCCCTCCCGCTGATTTAGCCAAAACCCCCCGATTTTATTGCTTTGAATCAGGAAATTTTTTACTTTCTGAAATTGACCCCAACAATATCCCTAACCTTCAAAACTTCTTACCCTTTTTTAAAGAGGATACATCGCTCATCCACGAGGGAAAACGGTACGGTGTTCCTTATAATTGTGGTCCTTACGGACTGGCATATAACACCGATGTAACCAAAGAAGCACCCACGAGCTGGAATATCTTCTGGGATCCCCAATACGCCGGGAAATACACCATTAATAATAATTTTCATAAATGTAACATCTGGATTACCGCGCTATCCCTCGGCTATCCCTATGATCATATCTTTGATATTGATAAACTTGACCGGACAAAGATTCAGGAGAAGTTAAATGTACTGGCCAAAAATGCGAAAAGTCTCTGGGATGGGGAGGCCAATCCGGATGAATTTCCGCAGTTAGCACTTGCCACCACCTGGGGTTTTGCTGCCCAGGCGGCAAACCTCAAGGGGGGCCACTGGTTGTTAGCTGCTCCCAAAGAGGGGGGTACTGCATGGATTGATTACTGGTGTATCACCAAGGCTGCGCAGGGGCAGAAGAAAAAACTCTGCGAAGAATGGATCAACTTGCAGTTATCACCAAAGTTCCAGGCAGAAGTGGTAAAGTTTCAGGGAGTTTCACCGGTAGTCAACAATGTTGGTAACCTGGTAACGCCTGAAGAGACCAAACTTTTCCATGTGGGTGATAACGACTATTTTAAAACCGTGGCAATCTGGCGGGTTATGAGCGAAAAAACCGAGAAAGCCTTTGGAGAAATGTGGGAAGAGGCAAAGAAGTGCCGGAAGTAATTTAACCTACCTTCACCTTTCCTCTCCCCTTTTGGGGAGAGGATGGAGGTGAAGGGGTCTTTTTGAATGACATCAATTATACACCAGTTTTAGCCTACTTTTTACGAATGTTGTTAACTAACTTATGGTGATTTTTAAAATATTTTTATAAAAGAGATTACGGAAGCGATACAAAAAAAATAATGAATGTTGGCACATAATCTAAGCAAAAAAAATACTATAAGGAAAGGAATCGGACTAATGGATTTTGGGAAGGTCAAATAAACACTGCCCTTGTAAAGGCAGGTTTCCCTTTTTGATGGCTTCAGTGAGGGAATCAGGGAAAAACTGGTCACATTCTTTAAGGTATTTTAAAACCGATACACTCCAGTATTTTTCGTCCGGCGTTTCAATCACCGCTATGTTCTTATCCTGATATTCTTCTAAGATTATTTCTGCTGCTTTTGAAGCTAATGGCCCTTTACGTTTTTCGAAAACCCTTAAAGGTCGCACTGGATCAATATGGTATATTTCTAAACCCCTCAACTCAGGGGGTATATCTCCCTGAGCAAATTCCTCAATCGGCATGCCTCCAGATCCTACCATCGCGGGATTACCTACGGCAGCAATGTAAACTAAAGCGTTTTCAACCTGCAAATGCACTGCACAACCCTCTCGAATGATAGTGTTTTCATCATCTTGAGGACCAAAGACTACAAAACTCCAGCGTCCTACTTCTAATTCCAACTGGCGCTTTAAAATTCGGGTCTGTCTAAAAATTTCTTCTACTTTTTGATACGTTGCCCAGTCTTCAGCTTTCAGTTTGAATTTTGGCATGTGTTCTCATTCCTCTTATTCTTCGAGAATACTCGTCATAATTAACCCAAATCCCATCCCGGTAAAGAAAATTATCAGGAACGCCCAAAAATATTCCCTGAATCCTAAATCAGTGCTTTCCACAGTAGGAACAATGAGGATAAGCAAGGCAACCCCCAAAACCAAAAGAATGAGCCCCATTAACCCACATCTGACCTTCTTCACGTTCGTGTATCTCATAAGTTTACATTTCTTATCATACAAGCACAAAAATCATTATGGGGATATGTGACCCAGAATCTTCTAAACAATTTTCGCAAAATATGCAAGCTGAATATTAGATAAGCCTATAGGCCTTACTCGTCACTTTTGTTTTCCTGAAAAGTGGAGTGGTCGTTTCGTTTTCCTAAAAAGAAATACTTGCTTTACCCTGCTGGAGGGGAAATTACCCCTCAACCTTTCTATGAGCAGAAGAAAAATTGAGATCATATTCTTGGTCAACATTCGAGGATACATCAGGAAGCGATTCTAGGTATTCCTTATATTGTTCCGGGGTGATAAGTCCATCTTGGATATATTTTTCCACAACCCTAGTATCAAATTTTTTGCCTTCATCTTTATACATGCTAACTTTCCCTCCCGAAATGATAAGTGGTTGGATTATTGAAGAAGGATAACAAAAGTTGACTAAACGTTCCAGTAAACACTTTTTCAACTGCACCTAAAGACAAAGCTTCCATACAAGCGGGATGTGAGCATTGGTCCATTTGCTTGGGGGAACAAGGAGCACAAGGATAGGAGCTTTGCAGGTGTTTTACCTGTTCATGTTTTGGACCCCAAATTCGAAAATCAGTGGGACCAAATAACGTGAGCGTGGGAATCCCAACCGCAGCAGCTAAATGGGTGACACCAGAATCATTCCCGATAAACATCGAGCACCGTTCCAAAATGGCTGCTAAGTGAGTGAGCGAAGACTGATGTACTAAAACAGGGTTACAATGTTTTATCAATGACATCATTTCGTCAGTTCTGTATTGGTCGGCTGGACCAGATATCAATAAAATAGTTACCCCGAAAACATTTTTTACCCACGTAGCTAACTGGCTAAAGTTTTTTACTGGCCAGCATTTCTTTGAACTCCCACTCCCGGGGTGGAAAGCCACTAATGTCTGTGACCTTGCCGACTTTTGTATGCTTCCTAAAAATTGCCCGGCAAATTCCCGGTCTGCAACAGAGGGAATAATCCGTGGTGGGTCTGGATAAACCGGAAGTCCTTCTTTTTTTAACGGTAAAAGCAATAAATCGGTTGCATGAGTGGTAAGTCTTTCCGCTATCGAAAACGTTCCATCAATTATCCAGGGAATTCCTATTCTTTTTAAATTGCTCATTACATTACCGTCCGGGTCTTTGCCATAACAAATGACCAAATCGAAACAACCCAGTTTTTGTTTAATATCTTCAGGGATAGTACAGCGGTCACCGTACAGTGTATAGAGCCCGGGCATATCGTTGGAGATTATCCCAGCGATCTGATGCTGAACTAATGCTACGATAGCAGGATTTCCCATCACCACGATCCGGGCGAAGGGAAAGGCGTTATTAAGGCTTTTAAGGACTGGGAGAGTGAGAATGAAATCACCTAAGGCACCATTGCGCATAACCAGGATGTCTTTTGGTCGCCTTAGGTGCTTTCTTCCCCTTTCTTCAGGCACAAAGCAATTTTCGCTTAGCATCGTTCCTGAAAAGCCAGTACATCCTCCATGCTGTATATTCCGGGAGGCTGATCTACAATCCACAGCGCTGCTTTTATCGCTCCCGAGGCAAAGGTATCTCGACTGTGAGCTCTATGGGTTATTTCTATCCTTTCACCCACTCCAGCAAAAAGGACAGTATGTTCACCCACAATATCTCCCGCCCGCAGTGCATGTACCCCTATCTCCTGGGATTTCCTCTCTCCTACCAGTCCCTTCCTTCCAAAAACCCCCACCTCTCCTAACTCCTTTTCTAAACGTTCTGCTACTATTTGTGCTAAGCGGAGTGCGGTTCCACTGGGAGCGTCCTTTTTCATCCGGTGGTGAGTCTCCGTAATCTCGACATCAAAATCATGTTTTAAAATTTGTGCTATTGTACCTACTATTTTAAACATGAGATTGACCCCTATGCTCATATTGGGGGATAACACGCAACGGACTCCTTCCATTTTTTTTCCAAGCTCTTTGGTTTCAGAGGGAGAAAATCCGGTAGTGCCAATGACAACGGCTTTTTTTGCCGCAGCAATTGCTCCTATATTCAATAATGTACTACCTACAGTGGTGAAGTCAATTATCACATCAGTTTCCGGTAAAATACTTTTCACGTCATCGGTTAACGGAAGCGCGAGCCCCGTTGACTGCATTTCTTTCCCCAAAAGGGGGTGGCCTGGTATTTCAACCGCTCCAGTTAAGGTTATCCCTTCAGTTTGAGCAATAAGCTCAATAATGCGCTGTCCCATGCGGCCAGCCGCCCCTATTACTGCTGCTTTAACAATCTTTTTCACCATCTTCCCCTTAATGATTAGTGAGTGATTAGTGTTTAGGAACGTAGGGTCTTAATCGCTAACCCATAATCTCCATCAGGCCTACTGAACCTACAAACGTCGCCTTCTACCCAACGTTGTTTTTGGGAACGTGTTCTTGTTGTTTATTGTAATTAGGAGGGAGATTAATAATATCGGGAGGATAGTAGCGACCTCCAGAAATAATAACCTTAAATGCATCTTCTACGTTGTTTTTGAGTTTGGTTTTAATACGTACAGTACTGGTCATATTCTTATTGGTTCGAAACAGCAGTTATTTTCGTTATCTGGCGATTTTGAGCATCTACGTAAACCATTTTGGGAGTATGATGTTCTGCCTCATGGGCATCCATCATGACATAGTTAGCAATAATAATGAGGTCGCCTTTGGCAACCTTTCGGGCGGCAGCGCCGTTAATACAGATCATACCTGAATTTCGAGTTCCAGGAATTACATAGGTTTGAAAACGTTCCCCATTGGAAATATTGTAGATATGCACCTGTTCAAAAGGAAGCAGATTGGCCTTTTCCATCAGGGTTTTGTCAATAGAGATACTTCCCTCGTAATTAAGGTTGGCATCAGTCACCGTAGCCCGATGGATTTTTGATTGTAACATGATTCGTTGCACCGTAAGACCTCCTTTTTTATTAAATTTCTTTTAACATGCGATTATCTATGAGGCGGGTTTTCCCTACCCTCACCGCCAGCGCCATTAAAGCGCTGCCATCAATGGTATCAATATCCTCTAAGGTCTCGGGATTACAAATTTTAACATAGTCAATCGTTGCTGACGGCTGGGCAGTAACAATTTGAGTAGCCTCATTAATTAGTCTTTGAGCATTTCTCTCGCCGGCCCGGTAAAGGTGTTCCACTTTCTCGAGGGAAGAGATCAGGCAAAGAGCTTCTTTTCTTTCTTCTAAGCTCAAGTACTTATTTCGGGAACTCATGGCCAAACCATCTGCCTCCCTCACGATTGGCATACCAACGATTTCAATATCAAAGTTGACGTCTTTGACCATCTGACGGATGGTTATTAACTGCTGATAATCCTTCTCTCCAAAAATTGCAACCTGCGGTTTAACGATGTTGAAAAGTTTGGCCACCACTGTTGTTACCCCCCGAAAATGGGTGGGGCGAGAAATTCCACAAAGGTTTTGGGTTACCTTTTCGACCGTAACAAATGTTTGAAAGTCAGGTTGGTACATTTCTTTAACAGAAGGAACAAAGATGACATCTGCTCCCACCCTTAAGCACTTTTCTTTATCACCTTCAAGATCCCGAGGATATTCCCCATAATCTTCTCCAGCTCCGAATTGAGTAGGGTTCACGAAGATGCTTACCACTAAGACATCACCCCGCTTCTTCCCTTCCTGCATAAGGGATACATGCCCCTCATGAAGGAACCCCATGGTGGGAACAAAGGCGATCACCTTTCTTGCCTGCCGAGCCTCTCGAACCCACATCTGCATCTCCATAATTGAGTAAATAAGTTCCATAGCGCTTTATTCAAAACTGTGTTCAGAATCCGGAAATGTACCGGATTTAACCTCGCTGATATAGCCCTTTACTGCTTCAGTAATGGTTGACTCTACGTGAGCATAACGCTTCACAAATTTTGGACGAAATTCCCCGGAAAGGCCTAATAAATCGTTAATTACCAATACCTGACCGTCACAGTGGATTCCAGCACCAATGCCTATTGTTGGTATGGTAAGTTGGGTAGAAATTTCTTTAGCGAGGGAGGATGGCACGACTTCCAAGACCACAGCGAACGCGCCGGCCTTTTCTACAGCCAAAGCATCCCCCAAAAGTTTCTCCTGCTGCTTTTCTTCCCGACCCTGAACTTTATAACCACCCATTCGATGAATTGACTGGGGAGTCAACCCAATGTGCGCCATAACAGGGATGTCAATATCGCAAATGGCCTTGATCACTTCCTCCATGTTTGCCCCCCCTTCAATTTTCACTGCCTCCGCGAACCCTTCTTTAATCATCCGGCCGGCATTCTTCTTTGCTTCTTCAAGGCTTACCTGGTACGACATAAACGGCATGTCTGCCACTAATAGGGCATTGGCTCTTCCTCTTGCCACCGCCCGGCAGTGATAAATGATCTCATCCACGGTTACCGGGAGAGTATTTTGGTAACCAGCAATAACCGACCCCACTGAATCTCCTACGAGTAAACTATCTATCCCGCAGGCATCCAAAATGCGAGCGGAGGGAAAGTCATAGGCAGTGAGCATGGTGATCTTCTCTCCCTGGTCTTTCATTTTTTGGAAATCCAGGATGGTAATTTTTTTCATAAGTTTTGTTAAGGAGATATAAATAAAAAAGCCTTCCGAACCGTTACGGAAGGCTTTTAAATCCTCATTATATCTATCGAAGAGTTGCAGTCTAAAATTAATGAATTACCACTTTTTAGGTGCAACCCAACATCAAGCCTCGAAGCAAAAGTCTCCGGGCTCCAGAGAGAATAAAAAAATTCTTCCGTCTCGGTCCGTTTCTTCGGATCCAAGCAACCATAATACAATCATTTTAATGGAGATTAGTCAAGAAATTTTTTATATAAAGCTAAAAATTTACTGTGCCGAATAACTAAAGGCTTTCAGCTAATAATGATGGTTTGCCTACGGTCGCGTCTGGTGACCTTGCCTTTAAAAAGAATGCTTCGATCTTTTCTGTCAGAGGAATCAGGGTGCCAGGAGTGACAGCAGAAATACTTATGCCATCGTAAAGTCGGCAAAGATTCTTAAGCATGGTTTTATCGGAAAATTTGTCTGATTTGTTAAAAACCCGCATCTTGGGAATGTTATCTAAACCTAAGTCAGATAATATCTTTTCGCATGCTTCCATACGCTCTTTAAACTGTGAACTGTTTACGTCAACTAAATGGATAAGAATGTCAGCCTGACTTAATTCCTCTAATGTGGCCCGGAAGGCATTTATCAGGTCTTGAGGAAGGTCGCGAATAAAACCCACGGTATCAGTGATAATTGCTTCGGTATCTCGAGGGAAACGAAGGCGGCGACTGGTTGGATCGAGGGTGGCAAACAGACGGTCTTCCACATGAATCTGACTATGGGTAAGAGCGTTCAAAAGCGTTGATTTTCCAGCATTGGTATACCCTACGATGGAAATAATGGGCAAATCCCCTTTTTCTCTCTTTTTACGGGTAGTTATTCTTCTTGTCTGCAGTTTTTGGATCTCTTTTTCCAGTCGGTTGATCCGGTCGCGTACCCGGCGGCGGTCAATTTCTAATTTTTGTTCTCCCGGACCTCTCCCTCCAATACCTCCCATTAACCGGGACATGGCGGTATTTCTTTTGACCAACCGAGGGAGAAGATATTTTAGCTGAGCCAATTCCACCTGAATCTTCCCGTCCTTGCTATGGGCGCGCTGAGCAAAGATATCGAGAATAAGCTGGGTTCGGTCAACCACTTTCATCTCTGTTTGGTCGGTGATCGATTTTGCCTGGGCGGGGTTGAGTTCACAATCAAAAATTAATAATGAGACACCTAACTGTAGACTTTTTATGGCAACTTCACGAATTTTACCTTTTCCCAGTAAATGCCGGGGATCAATCTGAGGACGGTGCTGGATGATGCGATCCAAAACAGTAATATTACACGATTCAGCCAGTTCTTCTAATTCATCAAGCGACTCTATTGTTTCATGCCTTGATTTTTGGGATACGCTTATCAGGATCGCTTTTTCCTTCCCCACGTCTTCCCTTGGAAGGGATTTCTGTTTCCGATCAAATTCTTCCTCTAAGGACGTAACCAGTTCAAGAAAGTCAACCGGAGTTTGGGACGGATGAGGAAATTCTAACAAGTTCCACTGAACATTTTGGAGATTTTCTGGCAGGAGATGGGCTAAATAAACCTTTCCTGGAAGTCCCTCATTTTCTACCGTAACCACAGCCACTAAGTCGAGATGAAGAAGGGCTAAATCAGTAAGGTCATCTTGAGTAATAGGTTCCTTATTAAGATGAGTATGGACTAAGCGGAGACCCCGAAGGCGGGTAGCAGAGGACCGAAAACCGGAAAGATCAGGGATAAAGAGTCCCTGATGATCACCTATTATTACATGGGTAACATTCCCCCGGCGGCTGATGAGAATTCCAATCTGGCGTTTTATTTCCGAGGAAAGAGATGCTATTTCACGGGCTGTTTCAGGAGTGAAAATGTGGTCAGAAGGAATCCTTCTATGGTATAAACGTTCAAGCTGTTTTATGTGGCTGGGTTTTAACCCATTGATATTACCGTA